>CANPXP010000030.1 GCA_947586255.1 uncultured Lachnospiraceae bacterium
ACCTCAACAGCGTCTGTCTTCTTGTCTATCCCCATAATCAGGAATGTCATGATGTCTTTGTTGTAGGTATATATTTTCCCGTTATATTTGATCCAGTCTTCCTGCCAGACGCTCTCTTCCTGTTCCGATACCTCTTCGACCGGTCTGACAATCTCGAGGTAATCCTGGGCGTTCTGCCGCATCAGGCTGTTCTTCCCCATAGCTCGCACAACAAAAAAAGCGGCAAAGCATACAGCTGTCAACAGTAATACCGCACCGAAACTCACCCCAAGAATCCACTTCAGGCGGCAGCGCTTCTTTCCGCGTCGACCTGCTTTGCTTCTTTTCAATCATGTTCCTCCTCTACCAGTTTTAAACGTAAATTACAGTTACGTTTAAAACATATGTATTATATACGTTTAAAACAGGTGTTGTCAATATAGTTTTAAGCGGATAATATTTATGATATCTATAATTGCTACAATAGACAATTTCGCTAGTTTCGATATCAATCAGTTGCAAGCTATGTATATGGCTGACGGGAATGTCCACGCTCAAATAAAACAGGAGGCTTTCTATGAACTACGATCGGCTGGCGGCCGGCGAAAGGCTGCGTTCAAAGCGCATCTTACTGGGAATGACACAGGAGGAAATCGCTGAAAAAATCAATCGTGCCGGCAAATACTATGCCGATATTGAACGCGGCAGCTGCGGTATGTCCACAGAAACACTTTTATCTCTGGCCTCCGTACTGGATATGTCGCTGGACTATATTATTTTAGGTAAAACCGAAACGGAAAACGTACTGACGCATACAGATGAAGTCGCCGCAATCATGAGCCTTCTTGATACGTATCCAGCCAAAAGCAGATCATATGCCTTGAACCTGCTGCGGCTGTTTCTGGTCGCCTGCGGAAATGAATAAATATCGTATAACGAAAAACACGCGAAAAAAGCACCGTAAAATCAATGATCTTACGGTGCTTCCGCTTTTCTGATAATTCAATTTATCAAATATTGATTCCCGGTTCCGGGTTTCCCGATTTAGAACTTGCCCGCCTTCGCCGCTTCCTCTATAGAAACCGCAACGGCAACAGTAGCGCCTACCATCGGGTTGTTACCCATACCGATCAGGCCCATCATCTCTACGTGAGCCGGCACGGAGGAAGAACCCGCGAACTGCGCGTCGGAATGCATACGGCCGAGCGTATCCGTGAAGCCGTAGGATGCGGGACCCGCAGCCATGTTATCGGGATGCAGCGTACGTCCCGTGCCGCCGCCGGAGGCCACGGAGAAGTACTTCTTACCCGCTTCCGTTCTCTCCTTCTTGTATGTACCCGCTACGGGATGCTGGAATCTGGTCGGGTTCGTGGAGTTACCGGTGATGGAGACGTCCACATTCTCTTTCCACATGATCGCCACGCCCTCGGGGACGGAGTTTGCGCCGTAGCAGTTTACTTTGGAGCGAAGGCCGTCAGAGTAAGAGATTCTCTCGATCTCTTTCACTTCGTTCGTGTAGGGATCGTACTCTGTCTCGACGAACGTGAAACCGTTGATTCTGGAAATGATCTTCGCCGCGTCCTTGCCAAGACCGTTCAGGATAACGCGCAGAGGCTTCTGGCGAACCTTATTGGCCTTCTCAGCGATACCGATTGCGCCCTCTGCAGCCGCGAAGGACTCGTGACCTGCCAGGAATGCGAAGCAGTCCGTATCCTCCTCCAACAGCATCTTACCCAGGTTGCCGTGTCCGAGACCAACCTTGCGGGTGTCCGCAACAGAGCCGGGGATGCAGAATGCCTGCAGACCCTCGCCGATCGCTGCGGCAGCCTCAGCCGCTTTTCTGCAGCCCTTCTTGATCGCGATCGCCGCGCCTACCGTGTATGCCCAGCATGCGTTCTCAAAGCAGATCGGCTGAATCTTCTTCACCTGATCATAGACGTCCAGACCGGCATCTTTTGTGATTTTTTCGGCTTCCTCAAGGGAAGAAATACCATAACTGTTCAGTACGGAATTGATCTTGTCAATTCTTCTCTCATATGATTCAAATAAAGCCATCTTATTCTAATCCTCCTATCTGTATTTCGAGTTTGCGAAGCAAATCTCGAGAGGTTAATTTCGAAGAAATTTACCTCATTTATTCGCATCTGGGGTCAATGATCTTGACAGCGTCGTCCACGCGTCCGTACTGCCCGCAGGCCTTCTCATACGCGGTGTTCGGATCGTCGCCCTTCTTGATAAAATCAGTCATCTTGCCGAGGCTTACGAACTTGTAACCGATGATCTCATCGTTGGCGTCAAGCGCGATACCCGTCACATAGCCTTCCGCCATCTCGAGGTAACGGGGGCCTTTCTTCAGCGTGCCGTACATGGTGCCGACCTGGCTTCTCAGGCCCTTGCCCAGATCCTCAAGACCCGCGCCGACCGGAAGTCCTTCCTCGGAGAAAGCGGACTGGGAACGGCCGTACACAATCTGCAGGAACAGCTCTCTCATCGCCGTGTTGATCGCGTCGCACACGAGGTCGGTATTCAACGCTTCCATCACCGTCAGACCCGGCAGGATCTCAGCGGCCATCGCTGCGGAGTGCGTCATGCCGGAGCAGCCGATCGTCTCGACGAGCGCTTCCTGTATAATGCCTTCCTTTACGTTCAGCGTCAGCTTGCAGGCGCCCTGCTGGGGAGCGCACCAGCCCACACCGTGAGTCAGTCCGGAAATATCCTTGACTTCCTTCGCCTGCACCCACTTCGCCTCTTCCGGGATGGGAGCGCAGCCATGATGTACGCCCTGTGCTACGGTACACATTTCTTCAACTTCTTTTGAATAGATCATGTGATAACTCCTTTCGATTATGTAATAGTATTTGCTAACAGACCCACGCGGATCTGTCATAACCGCTGCTTCTATTCTCGCATATCACAGCCAAAAAATCCAGTCATTTCTAAAAAGAAATTACGACAGTATCATCCTGTCATTGGCGAACTCACCGCCGCTGATCTCCTCGAACTTCGCCATCAGATCAGACACGTGGAGGTTCTTCTTCTCCTCGCCGCGCACGTCGTAGATGATCTTACCCTCGTGCATCATGATGAGCCGGTTGCCGTGGGCGATGGCGTCCTTCATGTTATGGGTGACCATCATGGCCGTCAGGCTGCTCTCCGCAATGATCTTGTCAGACAGGGCGAGCACCTTCGCCGCCGTCTTCGGGTCTAACGCCGCCGTGTGCTCGTCTAAGAGGAGCAGCTTCGGCCGCTGCATGGACGCCATCAGCAGCGTGACCGCCTGTCTCTGTCCGCCGGACAGAAGACCCACCTTCGACGTCAGGCGATCCTCCAAGCCGAGATCCAGCATCTTCAACATTTCCCTGTACTTGATCTTCTCTTCCTTGGTCACGCCCCATTTTAAGGTTCTTCCTCTGCCACGTCTCGCGGCGATCGCCATGTTCTCCTCGATGGACATCGTCGCCGCCGTGCCCGTCATGGGATCCTGAAAGACGCGGCCGAGGAATTTGGCTCTCTTGTGCTCCTGGAGAGAGGTCACGTCGTTCCCGTCGATCAGAATCGAGCCCTTATCGATCGCCCACACGCCCGCGATCGCGTTGAGCATGGTGGATTTCCCTGCCCCGTTTCCGCCGATGATGGTCACGAAATCTCCCTCGTTGAGCTGCAGGTTCAGGCCGTCCAGCGCCACCTTCTCGTTGATGGTGCCAGGATTAAAAGTCTTGTGAATATCTTTCAATTCCAATGTATACTGTTTCGTCTCACCGCTCATGACTTTGCCGCTCCTTTCCTGCCGAATTTTTCTTTCAGATAAGGAATGGACAGGAAGCACGCCACGACGATCGCCGAGAAGAGTTTCAGGTCGTCAGACGGCATCTTGAGCCAAAGCACGAAAGCGATGACGGCGTAGTAGATCACCGCGCCGATGATCACGGAGACCATCGTGAACGCAAACGCCATCTTCCGCCCAGCACAGAATTTGCCGAACAGCACCTCGCCGATGATGACCGCGGCCAAACCGATGACGATGGCGCCGCGCCCCATGTTGACGTCCGCCGCGCCCTGATACTGCGCGTAGAGTCCGCCGCTCAATCCCACCAGACCGTTGGAGATCATCAGGGCCAGCACGGTGTGAAAATTGGTGTTGATGCCCTGCGCCTTGGCCATGCGCATATTGCAGCCCGTGGCGCGGATCGCCTGTCCCTGCTCCGTCCCGAAATAGCAGTACAGGATTCCCACCAGAATCAGACAGCCCAGAATCACGCCGCCGTAAAACTTAAATTTCGTCAGCGCGTCTCCGGATATGTACCGCGAGGAAACCACCAGCCTGTACTGATCCACATTGATCGGCTGATTGGATTTGCCCATGATATTCAGATTGACGGAATACAGGGATATCTGCGTCAGGATGCTGGCCAGAATACCGGGGATGCCCAGCGCCGTGTGCAGAAGTCCCGTCACCATGCCCGCGAGCATGCCTACCGCGAAGGAGACAAGCAGCGCAGCCCAGGGTTCCATGTCCGCGGCGCGGACCAGCATGACAGCCGTGGCACCGCCCGTCGCCAGTGTGCCGTCCACCGTAAGATCCGCAAAATCCAGCAGCCGGAAAGTGATGTAAACGCCCAGCGCCATGATACCCCAGATGAGTCCCTGGGCCACCGCGCCCGGCATCGCCCGCAGAAGCGACAGCGGATTGAGTGCTAATAAGATCATTTTGTAACCTCCAAGAACGATGGGGATGGCAGAACTGTCATCCCCATAGATGCATCGTTTATTCCTCTTCCACGGTGATCGCCGTGTAGTCGTCCGGAACCGTAACGCCCAGCTCCGTGCAGATCGCCTCATTGTACTCCTTGGTTACCTGCGGAGCGTACTGAATCTCCATGGTGGAAATGTCGGCGCCGTTCACGAGAATATCGTAAGCCATCTCGCCGGCCTTGTAGCCGATATCATAGTAGCTGATGGACAGCGTCGCAACACCGCAGCCTGCGCAGATGCCTTCCTCGCCGGCGATGATCGGAACCCCTGCCGGAAGAGCCACATTGTTGATCAGCTCCGTGGAACCCGCCATCGTGTTGTCGGTGGGGATATAGAGCACATCACAGGACTCGCACGCGCTGGTCACAACCGCCTGGATTTCGTTGGAATCCGCTGCCGTGAACTCCTCATACGCGATCTCGTCCTCGTCCAGACATGCCTCGAACAGCGCCGCCTGATACTCGGAGTTGGGCTCCGCGGAACAGTACAGAATACCTACCTTCTGCGCGTCGGGGAACAGCTCCACCAGCATGTTCTCCTGCTCGTCGATGGGAGCCAGATCGGAGGTGCCGGAGATATTTGTTCCCGTCGCACCCGTCCAGTCGGCAATATCGAGAGCCGTCGCGTAATCCGTGATGGATGTGCCGAGAATCGGGATCTCGTTGGTAGCTGCGGCAGCCGCCTGCAGAGGTGCCGTCGCGTTCGCCAGAATCAGATCTACGTCGTCTGTCACGAACTGTGTGATGATGGTCGCGCAGTTTGCCTGCTCGCCCTGTGCGTTCTGCATGTCAAAGGTCACGTTCTCGCCGAGCAGATCCGTGAGCGCCTCCTGGAAGCCCTTGGTCGCCTCATCCAGCGCCGGATGCTCCAGAAGCTGGCAGATGCCGATGCTGTACTCCTGATCGGAAGCAGCCGCATCGCCGGTCTCCTCCGCAGTGTCCGCCGCCTCTTCCGTCTCCGCCGCAGCATCCTCTGCCGGTTCCGCCGTCTCCTCCGCGGGAGCCGCGCTGTCAGCAGAAGCGTCTCCGCTGTCGGAGCCGCAGCCCGCAAGCGTGACAGCCGTCATGGCAGACGCTAACAGTAATGCCAATGTTTTCTTTTTCATAATCATTCCTCCTCCATATTTACTCACACGCTTTAAAGCATGAAAGCGTATGCTTTCCTATGAAAATATACACGAATTTTACGGATTCGTCAATCTACCCTATGAAATATTCTGAAATATCAATGCAGTTTAAGAGCGCCAGACCGTTTTCCTCCTTGCATTCCAGCCAGCTTGCACTGCATCTGTTCCAGCTGCGCAGGGAGTAATTGAACATCTCCTCCGTGCACCTGCAGTGCGGATCCGTCTTCTTCAGCTTTCTTGCAATGCAGTTTTCGCAGGGCGATTCCCTGTTCTGCAGCGCCTTATAACAGGTGTCGCCGATCTTTACCTCCGGCGTGACAGCCAGTACCTTCTTGTTGATAAAGCTGAGCTCATAGGTGTCCGGATTCACAATGTACACATAGCTGTCCAGATTGTCGAAAATAGCGATCTGCGTCACGAAATCCTGCAGGCGGTCCATCAGGCCGATCTGCAGAAGATGCGCCTCTATGATGCGCATGAGGGAGCGTATCTCCTCCATCTCGCTCTCCGTAAATTCCAGCTGCACATCCTCGTGGTTCTCGAAGATGATCGCGCCCTGGAACTCGCCCTGGGACGTGATCGGATAATAGAGAATGCTCTTGATGCCCTCGGAGTGGAAATACTCGTGCATCTCCGCCGCGGTGAGATCGTAGTCGTGGATGATCGACACCTTGTGGAAGGATTCAAACAGGATCTCGCTCACGACTCTCTTCAGCTCGTACTGCGCCTGCGTCTCCCGGCCCACTTCATAGCCGGAAGCGGCAAACTGCACCGTCCTGGAGATCGGCAGCGATTCGTTGCCGCAGATATAGCCTCTGTGGAAGCCGTACTGGGCGGTGATCAGCTCTATGACGGATTTCAGCGCGGACTCCATCTCCTTGTCCTCGAACAGCACCTGCATGACCAGATCCTCGATACTGCGGTTCATCTCCATGCCCTTTTCCGGATTGTACTCGGTATTCTTCCTGGTGGCATGGTACACCATCGTAGTCGCCGCGTCGTAGATGCGGTAGCCGCACTTTCCGTTGGCCTTCGCCGTGTACACCGCCTTGTCCGCCTTGTTGAACAGCTCCTCATACTCGGTGCCGTGATAGGGATAGATCGCCACGCCCACGCTGCAGGTAACCTGAATCTGTCTGTCCTCGTAATCGAAGCTGTAATTGACGCCCCGCACGACCTTACCCGCCAGAATGTCCGCGTTGGATATCGCCTTCAGGTTCTTCATGAAGACGACGAACTCATCGCCGCCGATACGCCCGACGATGTCGCCGCCCTTGAAAATTTCGTTCAGGGCGTCCGCCGTGTCCACCAGCACCTGATCGCCCTGCGCGTGCCCCATCAGGTCGTTCACTTCCTTGAAATTGTCCAGATCGATGATCATCAGCGCGTTCAGCGTATCCTTCTTGCTCTCCTGGATCGCGTTCCCGATCAGCTGCATCGTCGCGCCCTTGTTGTACAGTCCGGTCAGGGCGTCCTTTTCGGCGCGCAGCATCAGATCCAGCTCTTTCAGCTTCTTGTCATGAATGTTGATCATGCGGCCCACGATTCTCGTCACGTATCCCTCCGGCCCGAGCAGGGAGGTCAGATTGAGCTGATACCAGGTGTAGTCCTCGTCAAAGCGCTGTGTCCGATACTCTATCGTCTCGTTCTTCGGGGACGTCAGAAGCCCTCTGAACACGGATCTGTAGTACGCCACATCGTCCGCGTAGATCGTGCTCTCGTCAAAATGCTCCATATAGGCTTTGATGATCTGCTCGCCGCTGTGCTCGTACTCCTTGGAGCCCTTGATGACCATCACGTCCGTCTTCGCGTTGTAATCTATGATTTTGCCGCCCTCCGCCTCGGAGAGGATGTTGAGCCGCTCGGCCTGCTGCTGCAGCTCCTCCTCCACGTTCTTCCGGTCGGTGATATCCTCCACGACGGACACGATAATGTACTTGCCGTTTTCTCTGGAATAGAGATTCGCCCGCACATGCAGCCAGCGAAGTCCGCCGCTGCCCGTCACGGTGCGGAAATCTATGTCGATCGCTCCGTCGTCCTTGAGCACATCCTCGATACCCTGTCTGAAAATCGGAAGATCCTCGGGAATAATGCTCAGCTCTACCTTCTCCATCAGCCTCATTCCCTGCGCCCTGGAGTAGCCCAGCATACGAAACATGCCCTCGTTGACGTAGAACGGGGTCATTCTGCCGTTCTCATACTCAAAGAAGCATATCCCCGCGATCACATTGTCGATCATCGATTCAAAATTTTCCACTATCAAACTTCTCGCCATTTTCCCTGTCTCCCGATCCATTCTGAAATAATAAGCCGATGCGCCGAAACGCAGTCAATATTTGGCAGCGATCTCTCCCTGCTTCTTATAAATACTGTTGGCAGGCACAAATCCTCTCACCATGGAGGTGGGATAGACATTGGCCTGTCTGCCGATGACCGTGCCCGGATTCAGGACGGAATTGCAGCCGACCTCCACCAGATCTCCCAGCATGGCGCCGAACTTCTTAAGCCCGGTCTCCACAGACTCTCCGCCCGCGCGGACAACCACCAGCGTCTTGTCGCTCTTGACGTTCGATGTGATGGAACCGGCTCCCATGTGCGCCCTGTAGCCCAGGATGCTGTCCCCCACATAGTTGTAATGCGGCACCTGCACCTTGTTGAAAAGGATGACGTTCTTGAGCTCCGTGGAGTTGCCAACGACCGCGCCCTTTCCGACGATCGCGTTCCCTCTGATGAAGGCGCAGTGTCTTATCTCGGCCTCCTCGTCTATGATCGCCGGGCCGCCGATATACGCGCTCGGAAAGATCTTCGCGGATCTGGCGATCCAGACGTTGTCTCCGCGCTTCTCGTAGCGCTCCTCCGGCAGCGTGCTGCCGAGCGCCACAATAAAATCTCCTATTTTCGGAAGGATCTCCCACGGGTAGCGCGCCCCGTCAAAAATATCCTTCGCGATCGTCTCCTCCAGCGTGTAGAGCGCTTTTATCTCCGTATCCTGCATTCCTGCCATCTGTTTTCCCCTTCTTTCTGCCCGCCGCGGGCCGCTCAGCGCTTCTGATAAAACTGTGACACATAGCGGAACCGGTCGTACAGAAGCGCCTGATTGTTGATCTGCTTCACCGAATTGGTTCTCCTGGTCACAAAATCATCCAGCTTCATCATGTATTCGTCCCCCGTAATCTCCCCGGACGCCACCAGCGTCAGCCCTTTCTCCCAGCTGGCGGTCAGGCGCGGGTCGAGAAGCGGTCTGATGGAGCCGGCCACCACCTCGTACACGATCTCTCCCAGAAGCGTCGGCGTGATGATCTGCGTCTTTTTATTCAGTGCCAGATACTTGATATTGACCAGTTTCTTCAGGATCTCCGCCCTGGTCGCCGAAGTGCCGATACCGCTCCCTTTGATCTGCGCCCGCAGCTCTTCGTCCTCGATGAACTGCCCGGCGTTTTCCATCGTGAGGATCATCGTGCCGGAGTTGTACCGCTTCGGCGGAGACGTCTCCCCCTCCTTGCTGTCCAGCCCCTTCAGGGTGAGCGCGCTGCCTTTCTTCAGGGCGTTGACGGTCTGCATGAAGCTCTCGTCGCAGGCCGTCTCCTGCTCCGCGTCCTCCGTCTTATCTTCCGGCTCCTCGCGCTTCTCCTTTTTGCCGGCAAAGGAATACTGCGCCACCCGAAGATAGCCCTCGTCCGCCAGCACCTTAAAGCCTGCGGAAAAGAATTCGTTCTTCATCGAGACGCCGAGACTGATCTTCTGGTACACGGCCGCCGGATAGAAAATACTCAGGAACCGTCTCACAATAATCTCATAGACCCTGGCCGAAGTCGGATGCAGCCCGCTCAACGCACCGAAGCCCTGCCCCGTCGGAATGATCGCGTAGTGGTCCGTAATCTGCTTGTCATTGACATAGCGCGACTTCGCAATGCTCTGATAGCTGCCCGCGCTCAGGATCTCCTGGGCGTACGCCGCCGCGACCGGATAATTCTTCAGACCGCCGATGTTCTTGTGGATCTCTTTCGCGACCGCGGTGGACAGCACGCGCGCGTCCGTCCTGGGGTATGTCGTCAGCTTCTTCTCATACAGCTCCTGCGCAATCTTAAGCGTCTCGTCGGGACTGATCTTGAAAAGTCTGGAGCAGTCGTTCTGCAGCTCCGCGAGATTGTACAGAAGCGGCGGATTCTTCGTCTCTTTCTTCTTCTCTATCTTCTGGACCACAGGAGCCGCGGCCGGTTCCTCCCGCAGCCATTCCATGAAATCCTCCGCGTCTTTTTTCTCTAAGAAACCGTTGTCCTTGTACAGCTTCGGCGACTGATAGAAGCGGGAACCCTCCACAGCCTTCCACTCGCACACGCACTCGCGCCCGTCTATGTCGACCCGCATCAGCACTCTGTAGAACGGGATCTTCACGAATTCCCTGATCTCCCGCTCCCTGTTCACCACCATGCCCAGCACGCAGGTCATCACGCGCCCCACGGACACCACCGCGCGGTCCGCGTTCAGATAGGACTTGATCGGTCTGCTGTACTTCAATGTCAGAACACGGGAAAAATTGATTCCCATGAGATAGTCTTCCTTGGCGCGCAGATAGGCGGCGTCCGCCAGATTGTCGTAGGCCGATAGGTCTTTGGCTTCCCTGATGCCTCTGAGGATCTCCTCCTCCGTCTGCGAGTCGATCCAGACGCGCCTGCGCTGCTTTCCCTGCACATGCGCCTGCTGTTCCACCAGACGGTATATGTACTCTCCCTCCCGCCCGGAGTCGGTGCAGACATAGATGGTATCCACATCCTCCCGGTTCAGCAGACCGCTGACGATCCCGAACTGCTTCTTCACGCCCTCGATCACCTCGTACTTGAATTCCGTCGGGATGAAGGGGATCGTGTCGAGCGACCATTTCCTGTATTTTTCATCGTACGCCTCCGGATAACTCATCGTCACCAGATGCCCGACGCACCAGGTCACGACCGCCTCGTCGGACTCCATGTAGCCGTCTCTGTTTTTCATATGATATTTTAACGCCTTGGCGAACTCCCTGGCAACGCTGGGTTTCTCCGCGATATAAATACTTTTTCCCATGAATTCCTCTCTGTGCGCCGACGCGCGCTACAGGTCCGCGATCTGCACCAATTTCAGGTTCTGCCTGACCTTCGCCTCCAGATTCAGGCGCTCGTCAAAGCGGAACGCCGTATACATATAGACAAAATCCGCGCCGATCTTAACCTTCTTCGCATAGTTCAGCAGCTCTTCGTAATCCTCATACGCCACAGGCTTCTCCCAGCAGCACAGTCCGATCAGCGTGCGGCCGTCCTCATCCTGCGCGATGATGTCCAGCCCGCCGTCCTTGCCGACCCACTCTCCCACGGTATCCAGGGCGATCGGCAGCTTGTTCCGCTTGTTCAGTTTCGCCAGATGCTGCCTGCAGATCTTCTTGAAGTAGCCGGACACATATCTGCGGAAATCCGACATGACATATCGGTTGTAGAACTCGCCGACCGAGAGTGTGTGCAGCTCGCTCAGATGCGGGTACATGTAAGTGTAATAGAAATCCACAAACGGATGACTGATGCGATAGATGCCTTTCTGCACGTTATCCTTCCCCGTCGTATCATAGGAGAAAACCTTCTCCACCAGCTCCAGTTCGATCAGGTTCTTCAAATATACGCTGATCTTGGCGCGCGAAAATTCCGTGTGCAGATACAGATTGTTGAGTTTATGGTTCCCCGCCGCAATCGAGGCCATGATCGTGTTGTACACGCCCGGCTCGCGCAGCTGGTCCGTCAGCATACGCTCCCCTTCCTCATAGAGAAAACTGTTGACGTCGAGAATGTTTCTGCAGATATTCTGCTGTATCGTCAGCCTGTCGTCAAACCGGTTCCACAGTCCCGGGAAACCGCCCAGCACGGCGTACGCCTCCACGCACTCCTCAATGCGGAAATTCGGAAAGCGCTCCACCAGATCCTCGAACGGCATCTCCCTGATCTTCAGGAAACCGGACAGTTCGTAGGCGGCCTCACCGATGCGTGTGACCATACTGTTCTCGATCCAGCCGATAGACGAGCTGCACAACACAACCATGACCTCGTCGCGGTTCCACTGATTATGCACGAAGGCGACAAGCTCTTTCATAAAGCTGCCGCTCGCCCTGACGATATTCTGAAACTCGTCAATCACAAGCACTTTCTTGCCGGGAGCACGCCTGGTGATCTTTGCGAAGATATCATGAAACGACGGAAATTTCTCAAGCTCGTACCCATCGCGCACAAGCTGCGCGCCCCACTGATACACCTGCTCCCTCTCGGAGCACGCCCTGGCGAGATAATAGTAACCGTCCTTGTCCTCCAGAAACTCCTTGACAAGCGTCGTCTTACCGATATATTTCTGCCCGTACACGACCAGAATCTGACTGCCTTCTCTGTCGAAATAATTATTCAGATATCTCAATTCAGATGTTCTGCCAAGTAACATAATTCCCCCACGCTACACGGTCATACCGGCTAACAGCTCCGCGACTTTCTCTGCGCACATCGGTTTTCCGAGCAGATACCCCTGTATATGGTCGCAGTTGATCTCGTTGAGATATCGGTACTGCTCCTCCGTCTCGACGCCCTCGGCGATCGTCTCGTAGCCCAGCCTCTTCGCCATGTATATGATGGACTCCGTGATGATTCTCGTATTTTCATCGGTGATCACCGTGTCGATAAAGGACTTGTCGATCTTGAGCGTATCGATCGGCAGGCCCTTCAGGTAGGACAGCGAGGAGTATCCCGTTCCAAAATCGTCCAGCGATATTCTGATGCCGATATCCCTGAGTATTTTCAGTTTGGCCGTAATCTTTGCAAAATCCTCGATCAGGACGGACTCCGTGATCTCCAGCTCCAGTTCCGCGGGGGATATATCGTATTTCTGCATCAGCTCCGTCAACTTCTCTATGAAATCCTGCTGTTTGTACTGGATCGCCGAAACGTTGAGCGACAGGATCAGCGGATAATCATATCTGTCCCTCCAGCCGGCATAGGTCCGCATGCTCTCCTCGATCACCCACATACCAATCGGCACAATCGTGCCGCTCTTCTCGGCGATCGGGATAAAGACCGACGGATTCACCATCTTGCCGTTGTCGTCCTTCCAGCGTATCAGCGCCTCCACGCCCCGCAGTTTTTTGTCCGAAGCGTGAAACTGCGGCTGGTAATACATGATAAAATTCTGGTGGAACACGGCGTCTTTCAGTTTGTTTTCAATGGAGACATTCTTGATAAACTCGTCCAGAATCGCGCCGCTGTAATACAGCACCTCGTTCTTGCCCATGTTCTTCGCCTTGAACATGACGATCTCCGCGCAGTTGATCAGCTCCAGCGTGCTCCCCGCCGCCTCCGGATACTCCGCGACGCCTATGCTGAGCGTGATGGAAATCTTCTGTCCGCCGGACAGGACAAACGGCTGCTTCAGCCGCTCCTTGATTACCTCACAGAACGTCTCCACGCTTCTGGCCCCGCGCGGGTCGTAGATGCCGATGCAGTAGATATCGCTGCTGAAATGGGACACAACGACATGATCATCCATCATTCCCGAGAGAAACTGTCCGAACACCTGCACGAGCTCGTCCCCGACGATAATGCCCATACCGTCGTTGACTCGGCGAAAATCGTCGATATTCAAAAACATCACCGCGACCGAGGCGGGTTCCGGCTCCTCCGACGCTCTGCGGATAAACTCGCCCACAAGCCGGACGAAATAATTCCTGTTGTACAGTCCGGTCAGGGCGTCATAGTACGCCAGATACGTCAGCTCGTCGTTCTGGATGCTCGCCTTGGTGACGTCCTTAAAGCGCACAATCTTATCCGTGGGCTGCTCCGCCGCGTCGTAGACGACGCGCACCTCGACCTCCACCCGGAAATGACTGTCTTTCAGCTTTACCTGAATCGACTGGTGCCGGAGTTTCTGCTTTTCAATAAACAGCACCTCCCTGAGCGGTATGACGCACTGCTCCTCCACGCAGGCGTACAGTTTGTCCAGATCCCGCTCTTCTGTCACCGTGAATGCAAAAAAATGGTCCCAGCTGGCGACGGTCTGAAACCGTCTGTCCGCATAGCTGTAATACAGGAACGCGCTGTTGGATGTATCGCATATGAGCCGCAGCATCTTCTCATCCCGGCTCAGTCTCTCATTCGCCACGCGCAGCTGATCGACCTGATAGTTCAAATCTTCCATATTGCCGTACCCCTCCCGCCCGAACCCCCTCCAAAATTCGGGCGGATAACCCCATCTTATGTATCTATTTCTTTCCGATGTAACCCATAGCCTTCAGCGTCTCCGCGCAGAGAACCGCGCCGCCCGCCGCGCCGCGAACCGTATTGTGGGACAGGCCGATGAACTTCCAGTCGTACACGCTGTCCTCTCTGATTCTACCGATGCTGATTCCCATGCCCCTCTCGTAATCCACATCCAGCTTGACCTGCGGCCTGTTGTCCTCCTCCATCACCTGAATAAACTGCTTCGGTGCGCTGGGGAGTTTCAATTCCTGCGGAAGCCCGCTGAAGCTTACGAGCTTCTCCACGAGCTGTTCCTTCGTGGGCTTCTTGCGGAATTTCACGAACACTGCCGCGGTGTGGCCGTCCAGCACGGGCACACGGATGCACTGGCAGGTGATGACCGGCTCCGCAGCGGGAACGATCTCGCCGTTTACGACCCTGCCCCAGATCTTGAGCGGCTCCTTCTCGCTCTTCTCCTCCTCGCCGCCGATGTAGGGAATCACGTTCTCCACCATCTCCGGCCAGTCCTGAAAAGTCTTGCCCGCTCCCGAGATCGCCTGATAGGTGGTCGCGACGACCTCATATGGCTCAAACTCTTTCCACGCGGTCAGGACAGGCGTATAACTCTGAATGGAGCAGTTCGGCTTGACGGCGATAAACCCTCTGGTTGTTCCGAGCCGCTTCTTCTGCGCCTCGATCACCTCGAAGTGATCCGCGTTGATCTCCGGAATGACCATGGGCACGTCCGGCGTCCAGCGGTGCGCGCTGTTGTTGGACACGACGGGAGTCTCCGTCTTCGCGTAGTCCTCCTCGATCTTCCGGATCTCCTCCTTGGTCATATCCACCGCGGAGAAGACGAAATCGACCTCGGCCGCCACCGCGTCCACCTCGTTGACGTTCTTCACAACGATATCCTTCACGGCCTCAGGCATGGGCGTCTGCATCTTCCATCTGCCGCCCACCGCCTCCGCGTAGGTCTTGCCGGCGGAGCGCGGACTCGCCGCAATCGTCGTCACCTCGAACCACGGGTGGTTCTCCAGCAGCGAGATGAATCGCTGTCCCACCATGCCGGTGCCGCCTAAAATTCCCACTCTCAGTTTGTCGCTCATATCTAAATGCTCCTTTCTATCTGCCAGTCCTTCTCCAGGTACTCTCTCTCTGTGGCAATAATCTTTCGCATGATCTCCGGCCCTGGCGCTCCCAGCGTCAGGCGCTTCTCCACACAGGTCTTCAGGCTGACGGCGTCGTAAAAATCCTCCTCGAAGACGGGGCTGATGTCCTTTAGCTCCTCGATCGACAGATCCTCGATCCCGCACTGTTTATCGATACAGTACAGCACCAGCCTGCCGATGATGCCGTGAGCGTCGCGGAAAGGCACTCCCCTGCCGACGAGATAATCCGCCGCGTCCGTCGCGTTGGTAAATCCGTGCATGGCGCTCTTTTCCATGACGTCCTTCCGGAACTTCATCGTGCGGACCATGCCCTCGAACAGGCCGAGACACCCCTTCGCCGTATCGATGGCATCGAAGGTCAGCTCCTTGTCCTCCTGCATATCCTTGTTGTAGGCGAGCGGAAGCCCCTTCATAGTTGTGAGAATCGACATGAGCGCGCCGTAGACCCTGCCCGTCTTGCCGCGGATCAGTTCCGCGATATCGGGATTCTTCTTCTGCGGCATGATGCTGCTCCCCGTGGAATACGCGTCGTCGATCTCCACAAAGCGGTACTCGTCGCTGTTCCAGATGATAATTTCCTCGCTGAACCGGCTCAGGTGCATCATGATCACGGACAGCGCCGCCAGAAATTCGATCACATAATCTCTGTCCGCAACGGAATCCATGCTGTTCAGGGTCGGCCCCTCAAAGCCCAGAAGCGACGCCGTATAGTTGCGGTCCAGCGGGTAGGTCGTTCCCGCCAGGGCCCCCGCGCCGAGCGGGCAGTAGTTCATGCGCATATAAATATCCTTCAGGCGCGATCTGTCGCGCTTGAACATCTCGAAGTAAGCCCCCACATGGTGCGCCAGCGTCACCGGCTGCGCCTTCTGCATATGCGTAAAGCCCGGCATATAAGTCTCCGTGTGCTCCTCCATCACGCGAAGCAGCGTGTGCATAAGCTCCTTGACCAGCCCGTCCACGGAGAGCACCTCCAGTCTGGTGTACAGCTTCATGTCCAGCGCCACCTGATCGTTGCGGCTTCTGCCGGTGTGCAGCTTCTTGCCCACATCGCCGACGCGCTCGATCAGATTGGCCTCCACAAAGCTGTGGATATCCTCGTACTCCTCCGTGATCTGCAGTCTGCCCTCATCCACATCCCTGCGGATACCCGTGAGTCCCTTCAGAATGTCGTCCTTCTCGTCCTTCGTCAGGATCCCCTGTTTCGCCAGCATGACGACATGGGCAATGCTGCCCTCGATATCCTGCGCGAAAAACTTCTGATCAAAGGAGATCGACGCGTTGAAGTTATATACGAGCTTGTCCGTCTCCTTGGTAAAACGGCCGCCCCACAACTGTGCCATGCGCTAGTCCTCCACTTTAAATTAAATCTGAATTTGATGATAACACAAAATGCAATTCTTTTCAATCAAAACACATATTTTCTTATCATTCATACAATATCGTAGAACGATAAGGAGTTGTTATTCTATGGAACTGCTGTCCCTGCACGACATTTCCTACGCCTACCACAATCTCAAGGGAGAGACCCCCGCGCTGTCGCACATCTCTTTTTCGGTGTCCCAGGGGGAATTTCTCGCCATCGTAGGTCCCAGCGGCTGCGGCAAGTCGACGCTTCTGTCCATGATTGCCGGGCTGCTTCTCCCCGAGGAGGGCGATCTGTTCTATAAGGGAAAATATATCACCGACTGCGGAACAGGCGCGGTCATGAAAGTCGGCTATATGCTCCAGCGCGACCACCTGTTTGAGTGGCGCACGATCTATCGGAACGTCATACTCGGTCTGGAGCTGAATCACTCGCTCACCGGCGAAAATCTGGATTACGTGTCGAAGCTGTTAAAGGATTACGATCTCTACGCCTTCAAGGACAAAAAGCCCTCCGAGCTCTCCGGCGGCATGCGGCAGCGGGCGGCTCTCATACGCACGATGGCGATCCATCCGGATCTCTTTCTGTTAGACGAACCCTTCAGCGCGCTGGACTCTCAGACGCGGCTCAACGTCTCCGCGGACATCGCGCAGATCATCCGCAGCACCGACAAGACCGCCATTCTGATCACCCATGATCTGTCCGAGGCGATCACGCTGGCGGACCGCGTGCTCGTCCTGTCCAGAAGACCCGCCCGCGTCAAGTGCGAGATGCCGATCCGGTTCGCCGTGGACCGCAGCGATCCGCTCAGGATCAGAAGCACCGCGGAATATCAGCTCTATTTCAATCAATTGTGGGAGGTGTTGACAAATGAACAGGCAGATGCCCCGAAAGGCTGACGGCATTTCCGACAACCAGCGTATCTTCCTGAAAGCGCACAGGCGCCACCACCATGTGGTCGCGCTGTCCAGGCTGCTTCTGACGGCCGCCTTCCTGCTTCTCTGGGAACTGGCCGCGCGGCTTCAATGGATCGACGCCTTCTTTTTCAGCAGCCCCTGCGGCATCGCGGCCTACCTGTACCACATGATCGCGGACGGCTCTTTCTTCACACACACGGGAATCACGCTGGCGGAGATTCTGGTAAGTTTCCTTCTGGTCACGGTCTTCAGTCTGTTTGCGGCGTCGCTCTTGTGGTATATTCCGCATCTCGCCGAAGTCCTGGAGCCCTATCTGGTCATCCTCAATTCCCTGCCGAAATCGGCTCTCGCGCCCCTTCTGATCGTCTGGCTTGGCACGGGAACGGACACCATCATCGTCGCCGGGATCTCCGTGGCCGTCTTCGGCTCCGTCATCAACCTGTACACAGGCTTCTGTCAGGCGGATCCGGAAATGTTAAAACTCATATACACCCTGGGCGGCAGCCGCAGGGACGCCTTCCTGAAGGTGATCTTTCCAGGCTCAGTGCCGTTGATTCTGAGCAATATGAAGGTCAATATCGGCCTGTCCCTGGTGGGCGTCATCATCGGGGAATTTCTCGCCGCGAGGCGCGGGCTGGGGTATCTGATCATCTACGGCTCCCAGGTGTTCCAGCTGAATATGATGATCACCTCCATCATCATCCTGTGCGTCATCGCCATGCTCTTCTACAAGCTGATTCAGAATCTGGAGCACTACTACCGAAAAAAATACTGATATCCCAAACAGGCTGTCCTCTCTCTGCCAAGGCAAAAAGCAAGGCACATGGTCCCGCAAACTGTTCCATGTGCCTTTGTGTCGTGTCTCTGTTCAATTTTTTCATACAGCCGGTTTCTCTGAGGCAGCACCGCGGACTGCAAAGCGCAGGAATTCTCATGTTTCCCGCCACAGCACGGTCTCACCGCTCTTCAGGGATTTCTTCACATCTATGATGCGCTGGTTGGAGGAACCGCGAAACTGCAGGCTGATATCTTTTTTCTCCAGAACGAACTCCCCGTCCACCAGCACGTCGATGCAGTTGAGGAACTCTCTCATGCCCTCCCACTGTGCGCAGAACCGCTCCAGGACATCCCGCTCGAACAGATACCCCGTGTAGCACCAGATCGTCTTGTGTGGATAGCGCTTTTTCGCCTCCCGCACAAGCGGCAGGAGCCCCTGCATATTCCCATATTCAAGAGGTTCCCCGCCGAGGAGCGTAAGCCCTGCAATATAGTCCGGCGCAAGCTCCGTCAGAAGCTTCTCCTGCACGTCATCGTCAAAAGGCGCCCCGTAGCCGAAATCCCAAGTCATCTCATTGAAACAGCCCTCGCAGTGATGCGTGCAGCCGCTCACGAACAGGGAAACCCGCACGCCGGGGCCGTTGGCGATATCACAGTTTTTGATCTCCGCATAGTTCATACGATTCCCTTTTTAGAGATGCAGCACGCGCTCCTTGATCTCCTGCGTGCGACCCTGATTCCAGAACTGTGTGCCGATATAGCCGCAGGTGCGCCTCGCCACATTCATCTTGTTCTGATCCGTATTGCCGCAGTTCGGACATTTCCAGATCAGCTTGCCGTCGGGATTCGCGACAATCTGAATCTCGCCGTGATAGTCGCAGGCCTGACAGTAATCGCTCTTGGTATTTAACTCCGCGTACATGATATTCTCATAGATATACTGCATCACAGAAAGCACCGCGTCCAAGTTGTTCTCCATGTTCGGCACTTCCACATAGCTGATCGCACCGCCCGGGGACAGCTCCTGGAACTGCGCCTCGAATTTCAGCTTGTCAAAGGCGTTGATCGGCTCCGTCACATGCACATGGTAGCTGTTGGTGATATAGTTCTTATCCGTGACGCCCTCGATGACGCCGAAGCGCTTCTGCAGGCATTTCGCGAACTTGTAAGTGGTGGACTCCAGCGGCGTGCCATACAGACTGAAATCGATGTTCGTCTCCTCCCGCCACTCTTTGCAGGCGTTGTTCAAGTACTGCATGACCTTCAGCGCAAACGGCGTCGCCTCCGGATCGGTATGGCTGTGTCCCGTCATATATCTGGTACACTCGCACAGGCCCGCATAGCCGAGAGAAATCGTAGAATACCCGTTGTAGAGGAGCTTGTCGATCTTCTCCCCCTTCTTCAGCCGCGCGAGCGCCCCGTTCTGCCACAGAATCGGCGCCACATCGGAAACCGTTCCCTTCAGCCTCTCGTGCCGGCACATCAGCGCTCTCCTGCACAGCTCCAGCCGCTCGTCCATGATCTCCCAGAACCGCTTCATATCCCTGCCGGAGGAGCACGCCACATCCACCAGATTCAGGGTGACTACCCCCTGATTGAACCGCCCGTAGAACTGCGGCCGGTCATTCTCGTCGTGATATACGGTGAGGAAGGAGCGGCAGCCCATGCAGGGATAACAGTTGCCGTCCTTTAAGTTCTTCATGACCTTCTCGGAAATATAGTCGGGCACCATGCGCTTGGCGGTGCATCTGGCCGCCAGCTTCGTCAGTTCCCAGTACTTGCTGCCCTCGCGGATATTGTCCTCCTCCAGCACGTAAATCAGCTTCGGAAAAGCAGGCGTAATGTAGACGCCCTTCTCGTTCTTGACTCCCTGGATGCGCTGGTTGAGCATCTCTTCTATAATCATGGCCAGATCGTCCCGCAGACGTCCCTCCGGCACCTCGTCGATATACATGAATACGGTGATAAAGGGCGCCTGTCCGTTGGTGGTCATCAGCGTGATGACCTGATACTGGATGATCTGCACCCCGCGCTTGATCTCATCCCGCACGCGCCGCTCCGCGATCCGGTTGATCTGCTCGTCGCTCGCCTCGACCCCGCTCTCCTCCATCTCCGACCGGATCTCCCGACGGAATTTCTCGCGGCTCACCTGTACGAACGGCGCCAGATGCGACAGCGAAATGCTCTGTCCGCCGTACTGGCAGCTGGCGATCTGCGCAATGCACTGAGTCGCCACATTGCAGGCGGTGGCGAAGCTCTTGGGCGTGTCGATCATCGTCTCGCTCACCACGGTACCGTTCTGCAGCATATCTTCCAGATTGACCAGACAACAGTTGTGCATGTGCTGCGCAAAGTAGTCCGCGTCATGGAAGTGGATGATTCCCTGCTCATGCGCCTCCACGATATCGGGCGGCAGCAGGAATCGCTTCGTGATGTCCTTGCTGACCTCTCCGGCCATATAATCCCGCTGCACGCTGTTGACCGTAGGATTCTTGTTGGAGTTTTCCTGCTTGACTTCCTCATTATTGCAGTCTAAGAGCGTCAGGATCTGTTTGTCCGTGGAGTTCGACTTTCTGACAAGCGCTCTCTTATAGCGATAGGTAATATAGTTGCGCGCCATCGTGTACGCGCGGTACTTCATCAGCTGGTTCTCAACCATATCCTGAATCTCTTCCACGCTCGGAGACCGCTTCATCTCCTCGCAGTTTCTGGCCACGACCTCCGCAATCTCTTCGATCTCCCGCTCCGACAGCTTCTCCTCCTCCTTGACGCTGTCGTTCGCCTTACAGATCGCCGCCGTGATCTTGCCAAGATCAAAATTGACTTCCGCCCCGCTTCTCTTAATGATTTTCATTCCGTAACGCCCCCATGTTCTATCTGATACCCCGCATCTGCAGCCCTGGATTTTCTGTCTTTTCCCGTCGCGTGTACTATATATTGTAGCACGATAAAATATTATGTCAAGTTATTGTGGTGTCTATTTCCATAGAATTTTCAAAGAATTATGTTGACTGACCAGATTAGTCAATTCCGAAAAAATCGTCCGCCGCACCCTGCGCCGCCGCAAGTCCGATCCCCGCCCGCCGGACAACAGGCAGCAAAAAAGGCTCCGCCTGTGCGAAGCCTGTCTCCAAGCTGGAAAAGGGACTCGAACCCTCGACCTACTGATTACGAATCAGTTGCGCTACCAACTGCGCTATTCCAGCAACAAAAATTATTATACTGATTCATGCGCTATTTTGCAAGAACATTTTTGATTTTTCTCAGGATTTTTTTCTGCGCTTTTCCTACCGCTCTTTTTCCCTGTCCAAATGCACATCCATCTGCGGGTACGGGATGGTCACGCCGGCCTCGTCCAGCGCGTACTTGATCTGCTCCGTCATGCGCCATCTGCAGTCCCAGTAATCACCGTTGGCCGTCCAGCAGCGCGCACACAGCTTCACGCCGCTGTCCGCCAGCTCCTGCACGAGCACGCTCTGCTCCCGTTCCTTCAGCACAGCCTCATCCCCCCGCATCACACGCAAGATTGCCTCCCGCGCCGTCCGGATATCGTCGTCGTAGGAGATCGAGACGGGAATGTCCAGCTTGCGCTCCGAGAGCGCGCTCATATTGATGATGCAGGCGTTGGCAAGCGTGCCGTTGGGAATGATGACGACGTGGTTCTCCGGCGTCGCCAGCTTCGTATAGAAAATCTGAATCTCCTCGACGGTTCCCTCGTGACCGCTCTCATCCGCCTTGATATAATCGCCCACCTTGAAGGGCTTCACCAGCAGAATCAGCACGCCGCCGGCAAAATTGGACAGACTGCCCTGCACCGCCAGACCGATCGCCACGCCCGCGGAGCCGAGAATCGCCGCCACACCCGCAGCGTCCAGCCCGAACTCCGACGCGATCATGAACACCAGCACGATGTAGAGAACCGCCTTGAGGAAGGAGTCGAGGAACTGCACGACGCCCACGTCCGCATTGCCCCGCTTCAGAGAACGGCGCACAAGTCTGCGCACCAGCCGTATGAGCTGTGCGCCGATCGCAAAGACGATCAGCGCCATCAGCACTTTGATGCCAAACCGCAGCGCATTCTCCGGAAACTGCCTCATATAAGTCCCGATCAGTCCGACGTCGATCTCCTCCGACGCGATCTGTCCGATTTCCGTGATCTGTTCCTCCATCTGCCTCCCGCTCCCTTTGCCGCCTTATCCGGCCGCGCTCATCCCCTGTCAGGTCGTCTTTTTCTTCGCCTGAGACTTCGCCGCCGGCTTCTTCTCCGCCGGGGCCTTCTTCACAGGCGCCTTTTTCGCCGGCTTCTTCACAGGCGTCTCCTTGGCCGCGGAGCTTTTTGCGGCGGCCTGTCTCTTTGTCGCCTGCTCTTTTTGCGCCTGCTCTATTTTCTGCAGCTTTTCCTCGGCCTCCTGCGCCTTTCTCGTCATCTCCTCGGCGATTTCCGCGCGCTCCTTGGCTTCCGCCGCCGCGGCCGCGGCCAGCTTCTTGGCCTCCTCAGCCTCCTCGGCGATCTTTCTCGCGTCTTCCTCCGCGATTCTGCGCTCCTCCGCCTCTCTGGCCAGACGCAGCTTTTCGGCGCGCTCCCTGTCGATCTTTTCCTTCTCCGCGGCAGTGTATGGCGTGTAGGAGAAAATGCTCACGGAGAGCGGCGCGCTGACCATGTCGATCGCGTAAGGCTTGCCATCCCACTCCGTCTCGATCGATTCGCGGATCCCCTTATTTACCTTGCCGCCGCCTCCGTAGATCTTAGCGTCTGTATTGAAAATTTCCTTGTATTTGCCCTCATAGGGAACGCCTATGCGGAACTCCTGCTTCGCATTGGCAAAATTCGCCACCACAACCAGCGTCTCCTCCGTCTTGTCCGCCTTGCGCAGATAGGACAGCATGCACGCGTTGGGCGTAATGCAGTTGATCCACTCAAAGCCCTCCCAGGAATCATCCTTCTCGTACAGCGCCGGCCGGGAAACGTACAGCTTGTTGAGATCGGCAACCAGGCGGTTCAATCCGGCGTGCTCATCCACCTTGAGAAGTTCCCACTCCACCTCTCTCGCCTCGTTGAACTCGTCATATTCCCCGATATCCTGTCCCATAAAGAACAGTTTCTTGCCCGGATGCGTCATGTGGTAGGCGTAGGTGAGGCGCATGTTGGCGAACTGCTCGCTCCTGTTTCCGGGCATCTTGCCGATCAGCGTCGCCTTGCCGTGCACCACCTCGTCATGCGAGAATACCAGCATAAACTTTTCGCTGTAGGCATAGATCATGCTGAAGGTCAGATCGTTGTGCCGGCCGGAGCGGAAGTACGGATCCGTCCTGATATAATTCAGATAATCGTTCATAAAGCCCATGTTCCACTTCAGGTCGAAGCCCAGGCCGTCATCGTCCAGCGCTCCCGTGACCTTGGGCCACGCCGTGGACTCCTCGGCGATCATCAGCACGCCCGGATTGCGCTTCTTCATAACGGAATTGAGGTGCTTTAAGAATTCCACCGCCTCCAGATTCTCATTGCCGCCGTAGATGTTTGCCACCCACTCGCCGTCGTTCTTGCCGTAATCCAAATACAGCATCGAGGCGACCGCGTCGATGCGGATGCCGTCCGCGTGGTAGCGCTCCGCCCAGTACAGCGCGTTGGCGATCAGATAATTGCGCACCTCCGGCCTGCCGTAATTGTAGATCAGCGTGCCCCAGTGGGGGTGGAAGCCCTGCCTCGGATCCTGATGCTCATACAGGCAGGTGCCGTCGAAGCCGGAGAGCCCGTAGGTATCCCGCGGAAAATGCGCCGGAACCCAGTCCAGGATCACGCCGATTCCGGCCTTGTGCAGTTCGTTCATGAAGAACATGAAATCCTCCGCGGTGCCGTATCTGGCTGTCGGCGCGTAATAGCCGATCACCTGATATCCCCAGGAGGCGTCAAGCGGATGCTCCATCACCGGCATCAGCTCCACATGCGTATAGCCCATCTTCTTCACATATTCTATAATCTTGGGGGCAAGCTCCCTGTAATTGCAGTATTCCCTGCCGTCCGCCGGCTTCGCGAAGGAGCCGAGATAGATCTCATAGACGTTGACCGGCTGATCCTGCGCCTGCCGCTCTGCGCGCTCTTTCATCCACTTGGCGTCCTCCCAGCCAAAGCCGTCGATCTCTCTGACCACCGACGCGCTGTCCGGTCTGAGCTGCTGTCCGAAAGCGTAGGGATCGGCCTTCAGGAACGTCAGCCCGCCCTTCGCCTTGATCTCATATTTATAGCATTCGCCCTCGGCGACGTCCGGCACAAACAATTCGAAGATTCCCGAGTCCCACAGCCGTCTCATTTGGTGCGTCCTGCCGTCCCAGCCGTTGAAATCTCCCACCACACTGACGCGCACGGCGTTCGGCGCCCACACGGCGAACAGCGTGCCCTTTACGCCGTCTATCGTCATGATATGCGCGCCCAGCTTCTCGTAGATCGTATAGTGGATGCCCGCGTTAAATTTCTCCCCGTCCTCTCTGGCGATCTGCGGCGGATAGTTGTAGGCGTCGCGCACCTTTTTCAGGGAACCGTCCGCCGCCTCCACGACATACTCGTAATCCGGAATCTTCTTGCCCGGCAAAAGCAGGGCGAAATATCCCTCCTCGTCGGCCATCTCCATCTTGTAGCTCTTGTCCCCCTCCACAAGCTGCAGGCGCACGCTCTTCGCCCCCGGCTGAAAAGTCTGTACGAGAACAGAATTGCCGGTCACATGCGCGCCCAGAAGCCTGTGCGGGTTATCGGACTCGGAATACACAATTCCCTCTATCTCGGGCCAGTTCATCAGTTTATACAGTTTTTTGTTCATATGCTCTCCCTCTCACAAGTTTGATCACCGCACGCCGCCGTCTGGCGGAGGCATTACGGTTCTATTCTATGAATCAGCAGACCGCTCCTGAGTTTCGGTTCAAACCATGTAGATTTCGGCGGCATCAGTTCGCCTGCGTCGGACACCGCGAACAGCTCGTGGATATCGGTCGGATACATGGCGAACGCCGCCTTCGCGTCCCCGCGCACGCGCCGCTCCAGCTCCTCCAGTCCTCTGATTCCGCCCACGAAGTCGATGCGATCGTCCACCTTCGGATCCAGAATACCGAGCACCGGCGCGAGCAGCTCCTCCTGCAGCACCGCAACGTCCAGATCGTGGACCGCATCGCCCGTATACTGCCCGTCTCTGATTCTCAGGCAGTACCACGCGCCGTCCAGACACATGCCGATCTCCCCCTTGCGCTTCGGCCTGTACGTGGTCTCCTCCGCCTTCGAGACGTCGAAGATTTCCCCGACGCGCGCAAGGAACGCCTCCTCGGAATATCCGTTCAGATCTTTCACCACACGGTTGTAATCCATGATTGTCAGCTGATCATCCGGAAAAAGAACCGCCAGAAAATAGTTGAACTCCTCCGCGCCCGAATAATCCGGATGCGCCTTCCTGCGCATCTGCGAAACCCGGACCGCTGAGGCGCATCTGTGGTGCCCGTCCGCGATATAGATCGTCTCTACCTGCGCGAATTCCCGCCGGATGTGCTCCACGGCCGCCCCGTCGTCGATGACCCACATTCTGTGGGTAATGCCGTCGTCCGCCGTAAAATCATACAGCGGCGCGGTGCGCATCGCCCTGCGCACCTCCTCCTCTATGCCGCCGCGCCTGCGGTACGCCAGAAAGATCGGTCCGGTCTGGGCGCTGCACACATCCACATGCCGGATGCGGTCCGCCTCCTTGTCAGCCCTGGTGTTCTCGTGCTTTCTGATCACCTGGTTCTCATAGTCGTCCACCGACGCGCAGGCCCCGATCCCGATCTGCGAGCGCCCGTTCATCACGAGCTCATACACGTAGTACGCCTCTTTCGGCTCTTCCAGGAACTGCCCCTGCTCCAGCATCTCATGCAGCATATCGCGCGCCCGCTCGTACACCTCGGGCGCATACATGTCATAATCCGGCGCGAACTGCGTCTCCGGCCTGTCGATCCTCAGAAACGTGTAAGAATCGCCGCGCACTTTCTCGTACGCCTCTTCCCTGCTGTACACATCGTAGGGAAGCGCGGCGATTTTTTCCGCCAGATCCGCCCTCGGCCTCAGTGCCCGAAAAGGTTTTACATCCGCCATATTTTCTCCCGTTTTATCCCGTCTCTGCACAGAACAGACACGGATTTTCTGCAGCTTTATTTATTTTATTTTATCAAATATGCCTATACAGCACAAGCGCGAAGTGATAAAATATAGACGCAGTGGAAAAACAAGCGCTGCGAAGCAGCATTTGTTTTTCCTGCGTCTATAACGAGCAGATCTCCTGCGAAGCAGGAGAATGAGCGCGTCAGCGCGTATCTGCGAGTTTTAACGAGCAAGCCGTCTGCGAAGCAGACAGTGAGCGCGCCAGCGCGTGCTTGCGAGTCCATTTATTATATTGAAACTAAAAGGAAGTGTACACAATGACCCCAGAAAACAAACAGATTCTCGACCGTATCAACGCCTACGCGGAGGACGTCCTGGCGGACATCGATCCCCAGAAGACGCCCATATCGTTTCAGCTGGACAAGCTGAAGCCCGTCATGCAGGAAATCGCGCAGGAGAAAGGCATGGCTCTCGAGGACGTGTTCATCCTCTACATGGACCTCGCCAGCGAGGCTTCCGTGGAGGCGGAGAAACGTCTGCAGGCCACTCTGGAAGACGAGCATGACCCCGATTTTTCCAAGATCGCCAACCGACTGAACTGAAGGCCGCGTTTTCGCGGCGCATGACAAGAGCGCAGGCCGAAGTCTGCGCTCTCTCTATCGTGATCGTTTCTTGATCGCTATTTGACTACCCTGACTCTGAACACGCCATTGATGGCCTGCAGCTTGCCGATGATCTCCTCGGAAGCCGGCTCTTCGATATCCAGCATGGTGTACGCCACCTCGCCTTTGGACTTGTTCGTCATATCGGTGATGTTGATGCCGATGTCGCCGAAGCACGCCGTAAACTTTGTGATCATATTCGCGATATTTTTGTGGAAAATCGCCACGCGTCCCGCCTGTGCGCAGACGCCCATATCGCAGTTGGGATAGTTTACGCTGTTGATGATGTTGCCGTTCTCCAGATAGTTCTTGAGCTCCTTGACGGCCATCACGGCGCAGTTGTCCTCGGACTCCTCCGTGGAAGCGCCCAGATGCGGGATCACAATACAGCCCTCCTGCCCCGCCGTCACCGCGTTCGGGAAATCGGACACGTACTTGCGGATCTTACCCGCCTTGATCCCCTCCAGCACCGCCTTCTCGTCCACCAGAAGATCTCTCGCAAAGTTCAGGAGAATGACGCCGTCCTTCATCTGATCGATGGCTTCTCTGCCGATCATGCCCTTTGTGGAATCCATGAGCGGCACATGAATCGTGATGTAATCGCACTCCGCGTAGATTTCCTCCACGTTCAGCACGTGCTTGACGTCCCGGCTCAGATTCCAGGCCGCGTCCACGGATACATACGGGTCATAGCCGTAGACCTCCATTCCGAGATGCTTCGCCACGTTGGCCACCTTGACGCCGATCGCGCCCAAGCCCACAATACCGAGCTTCTTGCCCTCAATCTCCGTACCGGCAAAATTCTTCTTCGCCTTCTCGGCGTCCTTGCCCACATTCTCATCGTCCTTGTTGGCCTTGACCCACTCGATGCCGCCCACAACATCGCGGGCCGCCAGAAGCATTCCGGCAATCACCAGCTCCTTCACGCCGTTGGCGTTGGCGCCCGGCGTGTTGAACACGACGATACCTTTCTCGGCGCACTTGTCAAGCGGGATGTTGTTCACGCCGGCCCCCGCCCTCGCGATAGCGAGCAGGCTGTCGGGAAGCTCCATGTCGTGCATGGCGGCGCTGCGCACCAGAATACCCTCCGCCTCGTTCACGTCGTCTGTCTTCACATACTGATCGCTGAACTTCGCAAGACCGACTCCGGCGATCGGATTTAAGCAATGATATTTAAACATACTGATATCCTCTTTTCTGTCCGTTACTTGTTATTCTTCTCAAATTCCTTCATGAAAGCGACCAGCTTCTCCACGCCCTCCGTCGGCATGGCATTGTAGATGCTCGCCCGCATACCGCCGACAGTGCGGTGTCCCTTCAGATTCACGAAGCCCGCCGCCGTCGCCTCCTTGACGAACTTTGCGTCCAGCTCCTCACTGCCCGTCACGAACGGCACGTTCATGATCGAGCGGTCTTCCTTTCTGACCGTTCCGCGGAACAGTTCGCTCCCGTCGAGGAAATCATACAGGATACCCGCTTTTTTCTCGTTCGTCTCCTTCATCGCCTCCAGGCCGCCGTTCTTCAGAAGCCATTTGAAGACCTTGCCGCATATGTAGATACCGTAGCACGGCGGCGTGTTGTACAGGGAATCGTTGTCCGCGTGCACCTTGTATTTCATCATGGTCGGGGTGCCCGGAAGCACATCGTCCGTCAGCAGATCCTCTCTGATAATCACAACCTGGGTGCCGGCGGGCCCCACATTCTTCTGTACGCCCGCGTAGACCATGCCGTACTTCGTCACGTCCATCGGCTCGGACAGGAAGCAGGAAGACACGTCGGAGACGAGGATCTTGCCCTTCGTATTCGGCAGCGTATGGAATTTTGTCCCGTAGATCGTATTGTTTTCACAGATATAGACGTAATCCATATCCTCCGTGATCGGCAGATCGGAACAGTCCGGGATATAGGAGAACGTCTTGTCTGCGGAGGATGCAAGCTCCACGGCTTCCCCGTAGATCTTGGCCTCGGCAAACGCCTTCTTCGCCCACTGTCCCGTCAGAATATAACCCGCCTTGCGGTTTTTCATCAGATTCATCGGCACGGATGCGAAGATCAGGCTCGCGCCTCCCTGCAGAAACAGAACCTTATAGTTGTCCGGAATCCCGAGCAGGGTCCGCAGATCCGCCTCGGCCTCCTTGATGATCGTGTCGTAAACCTTGGAACGATGACTCATCTCCATGACCGACATACCGCAGCCCTGATAATCCAGCATTTCCGCCGCGGCTTCCCGCAGCACTTCCTCCGGAAGAACTGCCGGACCGGCTGAAAAATTATATACTCTCGCCACTTTTCACTCCTCCAATGATATTCGTAAAATTTATAGAACAACAAACATTTTACATTCTTCGCCTGCTTAAGTCAATTACAACCGCAAAATTTTCACAATCGGCCGCGCGCGCGTCAGAAAACTCAGTAGAACATGACGACGGGCGTACCCACCTCGACGCTGTCATACAGACGCTCCATAACGTCTCCCGGCATATTGATGCAGCCGTGGGAACCGTTCGTCTGATAGATGCTGCCGCCGAACTTGCCGCGCCACGCCGCGTCGTGGATGCCGATATTGCCCTTCACGGGCATCCAGAAATTCACATGGGAGGCGTAACCCGGCCCGCGCAGAATGCGGTTTTTTTGTTTCAGATACACATAGTTCACACCCGACGGCGTACCCATCTTCCGGGAAGTGTTGCCCGTCACGACAGGCGACGAAAGCATCTGCACACCGTCCACATAATAGTACAGCATCTGCTCGCCCATATCCACTTCAATGTAGGTGCCGCCGATGTCGTCTCGCCCCTGCGCGCAGGCCTTCTGGGAATAGACCGGCTCGTGAAGCTCCTGCCTGCGCTGCAGGAACGCGTCTGTCAGATACGCCGTCTCCGCCTCGCGGTCGATCCGGTTTCCGTAGGTGCCGCCCTCCACCGTGACGATCTCTCCCCGCGTGGCGCGAAACTGTCTCGCGGCGCCCACCGTGTCGTACGTATCGGCCAGCGCGTCGATGAACTCCCTCACCGCTCCCTCCCGCAGCTGCAGCTCGCCGTTTTCGTCCAGGGCAAAGCTGCCGTCATCGGCAAGGGCGATCCAGTCACAGACCACCGAGGCGTCCACGGGGACCTGCTCATTTCCCATCAGATAGACGACGCCGCACTGCTGGAACCGGTCTACTTTTTCCCACAGTCTGAGTGTTTCCTGCATCGGCGCGGTCAGCTCCAGGTCATGATAGCAGCCCTCGGCCTGCAGCGAGACTTCACTCTGCGACTGCTCGACGGCCTCGGCGATCACGCGCTCTGCCTCATCCACATCCAGGACGTCCGTTCTCTCATTCAGAAGTTCATAGCCGTGATTGGTCTTGACGATCGCAACTCTGCGCCCGGCGTCCGCCGACACTCTCTCCACCGCCAAAAACGGGATCTGCTCTATGATCCCATCGAGCGCCTGCCGGTCATAGGAAACCACCGGCTGTAACTTTCTGCTGTCCCCGCGATACAGACTCTCGATCCACATCCACGGATTTTGCTGTTTCTGATAGATTTCCAGCGCTTTGACAAAGTCAAACCGGTAGTCGATGTCCTCTGCCGGAATCTCATAGGAATTGCCTTCCTTGTCGAACACCGTAAGACCGTCATATGTAAAATCCTGCACCAGATCGGCGTTCACTTCCTCGATGCTTCGCCCCGTGCAGTACACGTTGTTGATCCACGTCCCATAGGCAAACGCATTATGGTAATAAATGGCCAGTCCGATGTAGGTTCCCATCAGACTGACCAGAATAATACATAGTATGATTGCCAGATGCTTCAATACTGTCTTCATAAAATGTTACCGATCACATGAAACTCAAGTCATCTTTCGCAGCAGGTATCCGCCGCCGTCACGCGTTCCGCTCCAGATCCTCCGCGTCGAAAGCCTCGCTGATCGGCGCCCCCGCGGGAACCATCGGAAATACCTTGTCGTCCTCCGGGATGATGCAGTCCAACAGAACAGGTTTCTTCAGCGCGATGGCCCGCTCGATCGCCGGAGCGACCTCTTCCTTCGTCGTGATCCGGATCGCCTCGCAGCCGAGACCTTCCGCCACCTTACAGAAATCAACCTTGTCGTTCAGCACGGTCTGCGAATATCTCTTCTCATAGAAAAGCGTCTGCCACTGGCGTACCATGCCGAGCACATGGTTGTTGATCACCACCTGAATAATCGGTATGTCATAGCGGCTCGCCGTCGCCAGCTCGTTCATATTCATGCGGAAACACCCGTCGCCGGCGATGTTAATGCAGACCTTATCGGGCCGCCCCATCTTCGCGCCGATACAGGCACCCAGACCGTATCCCATGGTTCCGAGGCCGCCTGACGTCAGCAGCGTGCGCGGCATGGAATATTTGTAATACTGCGCCGCCCACATCTGATGCTGTCCCACATCGGTTGTGATCACGGCCTCGCCCTTCGTGATCCGGTCGATCTCCTCTATAATATAAGGGCAGGAAAGCGCCGTATTGTCATAGGACAGCGGGTACTTCTCCTTCAGTTCCATAATATGCGCGATCCAGTCGCCGTGATTCTGCTGTTCCAGGCGGCCGTTCAAAATCGTCAGCACTTCCCGCAGATCACCGACGACAGAGACGTCCGTGTGAATGTTCTTGTTGATCTCCGCGGCGTCGATATCGATGTGAATCACCTTGGCGTGCTCGGCGAATTTCTTCGGATTTCCTACCACGCGGTCGGAAAATCTCGCGCCGAGGGCAATCAGGAGATCGCACTCGCTGACCCCGAAATTGGAGGCCTTCGTGCCGTGCATACCGATCATGCCGGTATAATAGGGATCGTGGCCGTCAAACGCACCCTTGCCCATCAGGGTATCACAGACAGGCGCGTCCGCCTTCTTTGCAAATTCTCTGACCTCTCTGTACGCGCCGGAGATCACCGCGCCGCCGCCCACATAGACAAAAGGCTTCTTCGCCTCCCCGATCAGCTTAAGCGCCGTCTCTATCGCCTCCGACTGATCTTTCTTCTTTTTGGGCGCAAGTTCTTCGACCGGCTTTTTCTCATACTCGCACTGGTTGGCGGTCACGTCCTTCGTGATATCCACCAGAACCGGGCCAGGGCGTCCGCTTCTCGCAATGGCAAACGCTTTGCGCAGCGTATCCGCCAGAATGTTGACGTCCTTCACGATATAGCCGTGCTTCGTGATCGGCATGGTCACGCCCGCGATATCCACCTCCTGGAAAGAATCCTTTCCGAGGGAGGGGAGATTGACGTTGCAGGTGATGGCCACCATCGGCACGGAATCCATGTAGGCCGTCGCGATGCCCGTCACCAGGTTGGTCGCGCCCGGCCCGCTCGTGGCCAGACACACGCCCACCTTGCCCGTCGCCCTCGCATAGCCGTCCGCCGCGTGGGCGGCTCCCTGCTCATGAGACGTCAGAATATGCGTTATTTCATTGCTATGCTGATACAGCGCGTCGTATACATTCAGAATCGTTCCGCCCGGATAGCCGAAGACGGTGTCCACTCCCTGCTCCTTCAGGCATTCCACGACGATCTGCGCACCTGTCATTAACATGATCTGTTCTCCTCCTGCTTCTTTATCTTTATGATCTTCCCGGGATCTCCAAAATAGCGCCTCTGTTGCCGCTCGTCACCATCTCGCGGTATCTGGCGAGATAGCCGCTCGTCACTTCAGGCTCCCTGGGCTGCCATTTCGCCCTTCTGGCCGCCAGTTCCTCATCGGAGACCTTGACATTCAGCTTCAGATTCGGGATATCGATGCTGATGATATCGCCCTCCTCCACCAAGGCGATCGGCCCGCCCACAGCCGCCTCGGGCGACACATGGCCAACGGACGCCCCGCGGGATGCTCCCGAAAATCTGCCGTCCGTGATCAGCGCCACCTTGGAGCCAAGCCCCATACCCGCTATCGCGGAGGTCGGATTCAGCATCTCCCGCATGCCCGGACCGCCCTTCGGCCCTTCGTAGCGGATCACGACCACGTCGCCTTCTTTGATCCGGCCGCCCTTGATGGCCGCAATCGCGTCCTCCTCGCACTCGAACACCCTCGCCGGCCCTTCGTGCACCATCATCTCTTCCACGACCGCCGAGCGCTTCACCACGCTGCCGTCGGGCGCAAGATTGCCCTTTAACACCGCCAGACCGCCCGTTTTGCTGTAAGGGTTGTCCACGGTCCGGATGACCTCCGGGTTTTTATTGATCGCGTCTCTGATATTTTCCGCCACCGTTCTGCCCGTCACGGTCATGCAGTCCGTGTGGAGCAGCCCGATGTCCGCCAGTTCCTTCATCACGGCGTACACGCCGCCGGCCTCGTTCAGATCCTCCATGTAGGTGGGACCCGCCGGCGCCAGATGACAGAGGTTCGGTGTCTTCTCACTGATTTCATTGGCGTAGGAAATGTCGAAGTCGAAGCCGATCTCGTGAGCGATGGCCGGCAGATGCAGCATGGAGTTTGTGGAACATCCAAGCGCCATATCCACTGTCAGCGCGTTTAAGATCGCGTCCTTCGTCATGATATCTCTCGGCCTGATGTCCTTTTTTAACAGTTCCATCACAGCCATACCGGCGTGCTTCGCCAGCTTGATTCTCTCGGAGTAGACAGCAGGGATCGTGCCGTTGCCCTTAAGCCCCATACCCAGCACCTCCGTCAGGCAGTTCATGGAGTTCGCGGTGTACATGCCGGAACAGGAACCGCAGGTGGGGCATACCTTATTGGCGAAATCCTCCACCTCCTCCGCGGTCATGGTGCCGGCCGCGTGGG
>CANPXP010000031.1 GCA_947586255.1 uncultured Lachnospiraceae bacterium
GCGCGAGACGGGACTCGAACCCGCGGCCTCGACCTTGGCAAGGTCGCGCTCCACCAACTGAGCCACTCGCGCATACGATTGTCCGGCGCTGACCGCTCGGACAATTAGTACTATACTACACAGGCAACACTTTGTCAACACCCAAATTTTATTGTCCGCACTAATTTTGCAGACAGCCGCCAGTCCTTACTCCGACAGCTTATCGGCGCATTTGATTCTGTAAATCCTCTCGAGCGACTCGTTGATTCGCTCCTCGGGAATCGTGCCATCCTTGACCGCCGCCAGCACGCCCTCGTACGCCTCCTGGAAATTCTCCGGCATGAGAAGCATGTCCGCACCCGCCGCGATCGCCTGTACAGCCGCCTCCCCGGAGGTATAATATTCGGTGATCGCGCCCATATCCAGCGCGTCCGTGATAATAACGCCCTCGAAGCCGAGCTCGTCGCGCAGCACATTCATGATCGTCTCGGACATACTGCAGGGCACAGACGCCTCATCCACGGCGCCGGCCGTGACATGGCTGACCATCACGAAATCCGCTCCGGCGTCGATACCCGCCTGAAATGTCGGGAAATCGGAGGCGCGCATCTCATCCAGCGTCTTCGCCGTCTCCACCTTACCGTCATGGGTATCACCCTCCACATCGCCGATCCCCGGAAAATGCTTCAGGCAGGAACTCACACCCGTGCCCTCCAGACCGTCGACCAGGTTGGCTACCATCTCGCTCACCAGCGCGGGGTCTGAACCGAAAACTCTGTCGCCCAATTCTCCCTCTCCTGCGGCTGCCACGTCGGCTACCGGCGCAAAGTCCAGATTGAAGCCCATATCTTTCAGATAGGCTCCGATTGTCAGCCCGGCCTCATAAGCCTGGGAGGTATCTCCGCTCTCCCCGATGGCTGCCATATCGCCGACCTGTATTACTCCAATTCCGCTGCCGGCCACTCTGCTGACAGTCCCGCCTTCCTCGTCCACACCGAGAAAAATGGGATATCTGCTCATGCTCTCCGTCCCGGAGAGAAGCGCCTTCAGCTGCTCTTCATCCTCGATATTCTTCGCAAAATAGATGAGTCCGCCCACCGCGTACTTGTTCAGCGCCTCCTGCGTCACATCTCCCGCCTGCGTTACGGTTGAATAGCCGGTCAGCGCCTCGGGCGTCACGATAAACATTCCGGCCACCTTGTCCTCAAGCGGCATTTCGGACAGAATGGCGTCTACCAGTTCGCCCATGTAATCCTCCTCCGGCTCCTCCATCTCTTCCGGCGCGCCTATCGCCACATCGTGCGCAGCCTCCGCCTCCTGCTCGGCCGCAAGCTGCTCCTGCAGTTTCTCCTCCTCGGCCGCCTGCCGTTTCTCCCTGAGTTTACCGGCTACGCCGATGCCGATGACCACGCCGCCCGCGATGAGCGCCGCAAGGAGCACAAACACGACGGCGTATGCGATAATCTGATTGCGGATTCTTCTGCGCCTGCGATAGGCGCGGCGGTCCTCCTCATCTTCTTCTTCGTCGTCCTCATCTTCCTCGGAGTCGTCCTCATCCTCTTCAGAATCGTCCTCATCCTCTTCGGAATCATCTTCATCTTCCTCAGAATCGTCTTCATCCTCCTCAGAATCATCCTCAAGCATTTCTTCATCATCAAATTCTTCGTCAGAGTATTTGCCTTTTCCGCGGAACAGCTTTCCCATATCGTACCTCATTTTCCTTTTCATACAAGATCTGGTATATGACAAGTATACTATAACCTATTTATAGAAAATATGCCACATCTTTTTGTGGATTTCAAAATTATTCACAATTTTTACACAAAGCGAAGCGGGTATCGACTCTTCCGAATCCATACCCGCTTCTAAACTGCGCTATCCAATGGTCCATACCTCCGTTTTCTCTTACGTACTCTTTCCACTTTTTCCTTCGTATTCATATACTGTGTAACGTTCGTTTTCTTCTCTTCCGTGTACCGTTACTTTTTCCTGTGGACTTCGACTACGTTTCCGTTTGCTTTGTCATTGGTTCCCTATTCATTTGTACTTTAACGGTTATGTGTTCGTTGGACCATACCTCTCTTTCTTTAGGATATCTATGTGAAGTTGTTTCTGTTTATGATTTTATTATAGCATCCGATTTCGATTTGTCAACACATTTTTGCAAAATTTTTTAAATTTTTTCAATTTATTTTTTAATACTCTCTATTTTGCTTATTTCTTGCCTTTTTCTTCCACAATTGACAGATATTTTATCCTGAAGGAATCAATCGGCGAAAAAAATCAGCCCGAAGGCAGGCAAAGGAAAAGCCGCCCATCAGGACGGCTCTCCGGTCTTACTCTGTCTCTATTGATCTCACATGATATCGCACATCAGTATGACCTACGCCTGCAGGGAAGCAAGCTTATCCTTCAGGCTGGAGGACACGTTGCTCACCATATCCGCCGAAGCGGCGATCTCCTCCGTGGCTGCCGCCAGGTTGGTGACGCGCAGGTTGACGCTGTCAATGATCTCGATCAGCTTCTCTGCATTTTCAAGCAGCTCGCTGATCGCGCTCTGGATCTGCTCCTTGTTGGAATCGCTGTCGCTGGCCGTGTCCTTGGACAGATCCGCCAGCTTCTTGATGTTCTCTGCGATGATCGCGAAGCCTCTGCCGGACTCTCCCGCTCTCGCCGCCTCGATGCTCGCGTTTAACGCCAACAGGTTCGTCTCCTCCGCCACATTGGTGATCTCGCTGTTGTTCTCCTCCAGCTTGACGAGAAGCGCCTGAATCCCGTTCAGCGCCTCCTTCAGCTCGTCGCAGAACGTGACCACATCGGCCATGGACTGTGATATGCCTGTACTCTCCTGACCGTTGTTGTTGTTGCCCTCGGCCAACTCGGTAATCGAGGTGTCCAGATTCGTGAAATCGTCGTTCACCTCGGCAATCAGTCTGGCAATTTTGTCGTTCTTCTCCTGAATCTCGGTGTTCTTGATCTCCATCTCCTCGGCCATCTGCTTCGCCAGCTCGCTGTCCTTCTCCACCTCACCCTTGACATACTGAATGCAGTTCTGCTTATAATTGCAGTCATTGTAGATTGCCGTCGCCATCTCTCTGCAGGTGGTGTATCCGCAGGCGGAGCAGTTGATCTTGCGCTTCTCCTCCGTCGTCTTCTCCATCTCACTGAAGATATCGTTCAGGATGGCCTCGCTCGGCTGCTGAATCTCCAGACCCGCCGATTTGTCTGTGTAATGTCTGATGAAATCATTGATATCCAGTTCCCTGAACTGTCTGTTGAACTTGGCCAGTCTCTGCTTCGGCGTAAGGTTCCTGCTCCACGCGTTGGCCCTGCCGTTTTTCTTGCTGGCCTCCCTGATGCGCTGCAGCTCATAGAGCGTGTCGTCCGTCTTCGTCTTGGACTCCTCCACTCCGGTGCCGTAGATGCAGCCCTTGGCGCAGTTTAAGGCGTCCACCATGAACGGCAGCTCCTTCTTGCCGAGCACCCTCGTCTTGTAATCTTCCAGGAACTCGTAAGCGTGCTTCTCGCCCTCGATCTGCCGGATAAAGACCTCCTCGCCGCAGAACCAGTACACGTTCTCCTTCAGGCCGCCGGGCATGGGATAGATAGATCCCAGGCCGTACTCGATCTCATCCTTCGCCTCCGGGCCGGAAATGTTATTCCTGCGCACATACTCCATCAGATGGTCGAAGGTGACGTTGTAGGATACATAACCGCCGCAGTTGGGGTCGTCTATCTCATTCTTCTTCGCGATGCACGGGCTGATGAATGCCAGCTTATCGGTCACCTTCATATATTTCTTCACATAGATCGCGCCGCACATCATCGGCGAGTGCACCGGAACCAGGCTGGGAATCAGCTCCGGAATATACTTCTCGATATAGCCTACGATCGCCGGGCAGGGCTGCGAGATGCCGCCCGTAAAATTGTGTTCGGTGATGTACTTGATGTAGCCCCACGTCGTGATGTCCGCACCGAAGCTGATGCTGATGATCCGGTTGACGCCCAGCTTCTTTAGTCCGCCCAGCACGCTGCCGTACTCTCTCGGATAATTTGCAAGAAAAGCGGGCGCGACCAGGAGAGAAATCTTTTCGCCCTTCTTCAGATCTTCAAAGAAACGTTCCGTGTCGTCGTTAAAGCTCCTCGCCTCATGCGCGCAGGCGTCAAAGCACGCGCCGCACGCCACGCACTGACTGCCGTCAACGACGATCCTGTTCTTACCGTTCTCGATAACCGCATGATTTGCGGTCAGTACAGGGCAGGCCGAAATACATTTATTACAGCCTACACAGTTGTCATTGGTATACACCAATGCGTCCATCTTCTGATTCGCCATATGTACCTCCCATAGTATCTTGATTCATCGACGCCGCCTCCGCGCGCACAGATCCCATGCGGCGCGCCGCGGCACAATGCCCTTCGCTTTTATCACATTATACAAAAATCCGACGGAACTGGCAATTATTTTATAAAATTTTCACTATATTTGAATGCGCACGAAAATATCGTAAATCGCCTTGATCGCGGACTCAAAGTCAGAGTTCGCCACACCGATAATGATATTCAGCTCGCTGGAACCCTGATCGATCATCTTGACATTGACATTGGCGTGTGCCAGCGCGGAAAAGATTCTGCCCGCAGTACCGCGGGTCGATTTCATGCCGCGTCCGACGACCGCAATCAGCGCCAGGTCGCCCTCGATCTCGATATGGTCCGGCTCAGCCAACCTGTGAATCGCCGACACGACCTGCTGTTCCCTGGGCATAAACTCATCCTGATGCACGAAGACCGTCATCGTGTCGATACCGGACGGGACATGCTCGAAAGAGATGCCGTTCTCCTCGAAGGCCTGCAGCACCTTGCGGCCGAAGCCGATCTCGGAGTTCATCATATCCTTATCGATATTCACAGAGCAGAAGCCCTTCTTGCCGGCGATTCCCGTGATGACATACTTCGGTCTCTGACAAGTGCTCTCCACAATCCATGTGCCGTTGTCCTCCGGCGCGTTGGTATTGCGGATATTGATCGGGATCCCCTCTCTTCTGACGGGGAAGATCGCATCCTCATGCAGAACGGTGGCGCCCATGTAGGACAACTCCCGCAGTTCCTTGTAAGTGATTGTCTCGATGCCCTCCGGCTTATAGATGATACGGGGATCCGCAATCAGGAAGCCGGACACATCCGTCCAGTTCTCGTACACGTTCGCCTTGATCGCCCGCGCCACGATGGAGCCCGTGATATCGGAGCCGCCTCTGGAAAAGGTCTTGACCGTCCCGTCCTCATAAGCGCCGTAGAAGCCGGGGATCACCGCAGCCTCCATGTCCTTAAGCCGCTCCCGCAGCCTGCGGTTCGTCGTCTCGGAATCAAACTCTCCGTCCTCGCCGAACAGAACCACCTCCGCCGCGTCCACAAACTCATAACCCAGATACGCCGCCATGACGATACCGTTCAGATACTCGCCTCTGGAAGCGGCGTAGTCTCTTCCCGCCTTCGCCTTGAAATTCTTCTCGATCACCTTAAACTCATCGTCCAGGGACAGCTGAAGCTGCAGGCCGTCGATGATCTCCTGATAGCGCTCTCTGATCGCCTTGAGCTCGGCCTTGAAATCTTTGTCCTCCTCGGCCAGCGCATAACACGCGTAGAGCATATCCGTCACCTTCGTGTCGTCGGGATCGCGCTTGCCCGGCGCGGAAGGCACCACAAACTTTCGCTCCCTGTCCGCGCGGATAATGTCTCCCACTTTTTTGAACTGCTCGGCGCTCGCCAGAGAACTGCCGCCGAATTTCACTACCTTTTTCATAACTTCTCCTCGTCATTCCGGATTCCGCAACCCGTCTTTTCCATAATATAAATATGTCACGCCTGCGCGCTCAGGATCCTGATCCTGTTGATGCAGCCGCCGATCTTTTCAATCTTCTCATTAAAGTCACGCTCGGTCAGCACCTGCGTCATGAAGGCAAACTCCTCCGCGATGCCGACGTTTATCTCCGCAAGCGCGCCGAAAGCCTCCATAGCCGCCTCTCTCCTGCCGCTCTCGACTCTCACGAAAAACTTGCCCTGATCCTCCTCGATACCGGCCACCTTCACATCCTCATTCTCCCAGAAGCACATGACGGTCTTACCCAGATGTCTGGCGCAGTCCACCACGTCGGACACCACGGCGCTCGCCGTCGGCAGCTTGCCCGCGCCGCGGCCGTAATACATCGTGTCGCCCAGCATATTGCCGTGCACATAGACCGCGTTGAACACGTCGCTCACGCTGTAGAGCGGGTGCTCCCTGGAGATCAGGAAGGGCGCCACCATCGCAAAGAATCCCTTCTCCGTGTCCCTGCTCATGGCGAGCAGCTTGATGGACTTGTTCATCTGCTTCGCATAGCGAAAATCCTCGGGCGAGATCTTCGTGATCCCCTCCGTGTAAATCTCCTCGTATTTCACATTCTTGCCGCACATCAGCGAGGAGAGAATCGCGATCTTGCGGCAGGCGTCGTAGCCCTCCACGTCAGCCTCGGGATTCCTCTCGGCATAGCCCTTTTCCTGCGCCTCTTTCAGCACGTCCTCAAAAGCCGCGCCCTCCTTGTCCATCTTCGTCAGGATATAGTTGGTCGTCCCGTTCAGAATGCCCGTGATCGTGTCGATCTTCTCCGCCGTCAGGGAGTAATTCAGCGGGCGGATAATCGGAATGCCGCCGCCCACACTGGCCTCAAACAGGTAGTTGCAGTGGTGCTCCCTGGCCGTGCGGATCAGCTCCGGCCCGTGGCTCGCCACCAGCTCCTTGTTGGAGGTACACACGCTCTTGCCCGCGAGAAGCGCCCGCCTGGAAAAATCGTAAGCCGGCTTGATACCGCCCATCGTCTCACAGATCACATCCACCTCGGGATCGTTCAGAATCATCTCATAATCGTGAACCACCTTGGCCTCATAGGGATCTCCGGGAAAATCCCGCAGATCCAGAATATATTTGATATTCAGCTCGGCGCCCGCGCGCTTGTTGATCGCTTCCTTATTCGTCTCGATCACTTCCACGACGCCGCTTCCCACCGTGCCGTATCCCAACACCGCTACATTTACCATAACCGATACCGCTCCTCTCCTCAAATCAACGGGTATTTATCCGTCAGCGTCTTGACGATGGCGCGCGCCTTCTCAATGCCGGCCTCGCCCTCCTTGATCACGATGGAAATCGCCTCCGCAACCTGATCCATATCCTCCGCGTTCAGCCCTCTGGACGTCGCCGCCGGCGTGCCGAGACGGATACCGCTGGTGACGAACGGTGATTTCGGATCGTTGGGGATCGTATTCTTGTTGGCGGTGATATGCGCCTCATCCAGCAGCTTCTCCACCGCCTTGCCGGTCAGGTCGTAGGTGGTGAGATCCACCAACATCAGATGGTTGTCCGTGCCGCCCGACACGATCTTCACGCCTCTGTTCTGCAGTCCCTTGCAGAGCGCCTGCGCGTTGTCCGCCACATTCTGCATGTACTGCTTAAAGGACGGCTCCAGCGCCTCCTTGAAGCAGACCGCCTTCGCCGCGATCACGTGCATGAGAGGACCGCCCTGAATACCCGGGAAAATTGCCTTGTTGAAGTTATACTTATCCGCAACCTCCTGGGAGGACATGATCATGCCGCCTCTGGGCCCTCTGAGCGTCTTGTGCGTCGTGGTCGTCGTCACGTGCGCGTAGGGGATCGGACTCGGATGCAGCCCGGTCGCCACGAGGCCCGCGATGTGCGCGATATCCACCATCAGCACGGCGCCCACCTCGTCCGCGATCTCTCTGAACTTCTTAAAGTCGATCGTCCTGGCATAAGCCGAGGCGCCCGCCACGATCAGCTTCGGTCTGCACTCCAGAGCGATTTTTCTCACGTTATCATAATCAAGGAATCCGTCGTCATTGACGCCGTAAGGTACGCAGTGAAAATATTTGCCGGACATATTGACCGGTGAACCGTGAGAGAGATGCCCGCCGTGATCCAGGTTCATGCCCATGAAGGTGTCGCCCGGCTCCATCACCGCGAAGAACACCGCCATATTCGCCTGCGCGCCGGAGTGCGGCTGCACGTTGACATACTCGCAGCCGAACAGCTTTTTCGCCCGCTCCCTGGCCAGCTCCTCCACCACGTCCACGCACTCGCAGCCGCCGTAGTAGCGCTTGCCGGGATATCCTTCCGCGTACTTGTTGGTGAGCGGGCTGCCCATAGCCGCCATCACCGCCTTGCTCACCCAGTTCTCCGACGCGATCAGCTCGATATGGGAATTCTGCCTCTGCTGCTCATCCACAATCGCCTGCGCAATTTCGGGATCTACCGCCTTTACTTCGTCCAATGAATACATTCCTTGTTCCTGCCTTTCTGAAATAAAATCGGTATTAGTATAACACAAGGAAGGTTTACGGCGCAACATCATGTTGCAAAGAACGCGCTTTTCGGCGACAAACGGATCCGAATCCGCGCAGCTTATAAGCAATATGAATACTTTTTGGCAAAAATTTAAGAAATATTTATGGAAATCTTATTTTGACTTTTACATATAATCTGCTATGATAGCAATTATAAATCAGGCGCGGTATATGAATAACCGCCTATCGCAATAAAGAATGTTCCCGGCCGGACCGGCCGCCGATCAATCAAAAGGGGATATGTACAATGGACGCTCTGCGCCGCCGACAATATAACAACGCATACCACAAGCAGACCTGTGTCTCTGACAGCGCCAATCCGCTCACGCGGCTCGCGCGCAGGTACTGGCACATTGTTCCGCTCCTCGCCTACGCCGTCATCTATCTGGCGTGGTTTGGCTATCTGGAAAAAAACGTGGTGAGCCGTTACCGCGTCATTCACGTGGCGCTCGACGACTATATTCCGTTCTGTGAGGTTTTCGTCGTTCCCTATCTGCTGTGGTTCGGCTATGTCGCGGTGACGGTCCTGTATTTCTCTCTGCATGACCGCGACGAATATTTTAAAGTCTTCGCCTTTCTCTGCACCGGCATGACCATATTCCTTCTGGTGTCCACCCTGTGGCCCAACGGTCATCACTTAAGGCCGTACACCATGCCGCGCGACAATATCTTCACACAGATGGTCGCCGCCCTGTACAGAACAGACACGCCCACCAATCTGTGGCCGAGCATCCACGTGTACAACTCGCTCGGCTGCCACATCGCCATCGCGAAAAGCCGGCGGCTGCAAAAGCACAGGGCGGTTCAGATCTGCTCGTTGGTGCTATGCGTATCCATCATTCTGTCCACCATGTTCATCAAGCAGCACTCCGTCTATGACGTGCTCACAGCCTTCATCATGGCGGGGATCATGTATGGCATCGTGTATCACTTCAACGCGCTGGCAGGTTTCTGTCATAACCTGACGAACCGCCGCAAGCAGAAACCGGAGGTCAGTCAGAGAGCCTGACTGTCGGCAGCGCCTAGTTGAACTTGAAGAAGCGCCGGCAGATCTTATATCCCTCCACCGATATCTTTCTGCCTCCCTTGCCGGGCAGATTCATGGAATTGCCAAGCACACCGTACCTGAGCCTCATATAGAGTCTCAGGTCTTTTTTCTGAATATACTGCCACAGCTCATGCTTTTTCTCCAGATTTTCCTCCGTCCCCGACCGAATCAATAATATGGAAGAGATCACGGTGATGATCTCCAGGTAGTTGATCATGTAATTCTTCAGCTTGCGCCTGCCGCTGATCTTATTCATGTTGGCCGTCAGATAATCCACCATGATCTTGTTGACCTTAATCTGCTGGTCAATCCTTGATATCATGATCTCCTCATTGACGGACTGTCCTTCCCTGCCGATGAAATAGCGATAGAAGTTGACGTCAAGATAATACATATTTCGTACATAGGGAAGCGGCTCGAAGACAAAGAGATTGTCCACATAGAAGGTGTTGTCCGGCAGCTTCAGCCCGCAGTCGCGAAGCAGTCTGGTCCTGAAGATCACAGAGTGCATCAGTATATACTGCCCTTTGTGAAAATGCTTTACCTCACTCCACGTAAAGATCCGATCCTGCGGCAGGGCGTGCCTGTATCTCATGACCTTGTGCTTCGCCTCGCCCTCTTTTTCGTACACAAAGTTGCTGATCAGCATGTCGAGGGTGGAATCGCCCGATGTGATATCTCGAAGCACTTCCAGGATTCTGTAGTAGGCACTCTCCTTCACCCAGTCGTCGCTGTCCACCACCTTGAAATACAGGCCGGTCGCATGGGCCAGCCCTGCGTTGACCGCGGATCCGTGACCACCGTTCTCCTTGTGAATCACCCTGACCACGGAGGGATGCCTGGCCGCATACTCATCGGCAATCGCGCCGGTTCTGTCCGAGGAGCCGTCGTCCACAATCAGAATCTCGACGTCCTCTCCACCCAGGAGCAGGGAGTCGATACATTTTCTCATATACGCTTCTGAATTATAGCAGGGTACTGCCACCGATAACAATTTCATAGAAGCCTCCGTTCTTATATTAACAGGTCTTTGTATGCCGCAAAAGCAGACGGCACAGGATATTCGTCCCGCATCTTCTCGGGTTCGACGAACACGTAATTTCCCATCCCCGACAGGTCATCCACACGGATGAGATAAGCCGTCATATGCCATTCCCTATGTGTGAAAATATGTCTGGACGGCTGCAGAGCGCGTATCCTCAAAGGTACGACGCCGGAGCTTCTCAGATGCGCGAGCACCTGTTCCTCATCCCGGTGTCCTTCCAAGGAAGGGAACTCGTACAGGCCGGCCAGAAGTCCCCTGTCAGGTCTTCTGCGCAGCGCGAAACGGCTGCCATACTGTATGAGCAGGATCGTCAGCTCCTCCACCCTGCGCGGCTTCTTCGCCGCCTTCACCGGATATGCCGACACCCGTCCGCTCTCCCTGGCTCTGCACAATTCGCCCCAGGGACACTCTGCGCACTTCGGAGCGCCGTTCGGGACACACACCACCGCTCCCAGCTCCATGAGCGCCTGATTGAAATCCCCCGGCCTGTCCCGCGGTATAACGCCGGCCAGTTCCTCCTCTATGGAGCTCTTGACCTTCGCATCCAGAATATCTCTGTCATCCTCCCGCAATCTTGCCAGAATCCTCAGGACATTGCCGTCCACAGCGGGCACCGGCTGCCCGAATGCGATGGACGCCACCGCGCCTGCCGTATAACTGCCGACACCGTGCAGCTTCAGCAGTTCATGATAGTCCGACGGCATATTGCCGCCGTATTTCTCCATAATCAGCTCGGCGGATCTCTTCAGGTTCCTCGCCCGATTGTAATAGCCCAGCCCTTCCCAGAGTTTCAAAAGACGCTCCTCCTCCACCGCGGCGAGGCTCTTGATATCCGGCAGCTCCCTCAGGAAACGGTCGTAATACGGCTTGACGGCCTCCACCCTGGTCTGCTGCAGCATAATCTCCGAAAGCCATACGTGATAGGGCGTCGGGTCTTCCCGCCAAGGCAGGATGCGCCTACGGGTATCATACCATGCGAGCAGCGGTTTCGCAATCAAATCCAGACTGTCCACAACGACAGGCAGCGCGGCGTCCAGCACAAGACTGTCCCGGCCCACTATGCAGTCGTAAGCCAACAGGTGCACGCCGGCATTTCTCGCCCTCTGTAATATATCACCAAAAGCCGGGTGTGTAACCCGATTCGGTTCCACCCGGCTGACGTTTTTCATCTGAACCACAAAGAGCAGATATGCCTCATAACCCTGCGCATGCGCCTCGATCAGTTCCTCCACGTGCTTCAGCGCCCGCTCGGAGGGCGCGTCCGGAAATGAGGCGACGCCGTCCTGCTCCAGCGTGACGCCCTTCACCTCGATAAACGCCTTGTCGCCCGCCGTGCTCTCCACATAAAAATCAAACCTGGAATTGCCAAAGACAGTCTCCGGGCGTATGAGGCTGACGTCCGCGTACAGTCCTCCCGCCGCGAGCCACTCTCCGACTACCTTGTTCGGCGCGCCGGAATCCATATTGACCAGTCTGCCGTCCTTATCCACTGCCACCAGGTCATAGGCCGTAGAGCGGGCCGGATTGTCGCTTTGCTCCAGATAGACCTTCGCATTCTCCCGCAGGAGTTCTCTGCATCTTCCGGTATTCTTCACATGCACTTTCGTGCGCTTCCCCGCCACATCCACATAGGCGATGAAACGGTTCGGTCTCTCTATGAAATTTGCCTCAATAATATTGCCGTATCTCATCAGCTGCTGTCCGGATCCTCCCCTTCCTCAGCATCAGACTGCCTGCTCTTGTAAGGCACTCTCGCCGCCGGAACAACCTCCGCCGCCTGCACGGTATTCACCGACTGATCGTCGAAGAAGATATGCGCCCCAAACGCCTCCAGCACATCCTTCTTGTGAACGCCTCCCAGGAAAAACATCTCGTCGATACGCACATCCCATGCCCGCAGCGTGCGGATGACCCGCTCGTGCGCCGGCGCGCATCTGGTCGTGACGAGCGCCGTCCTGATGGGCGCCTCCTCCTGCGTAAAATCTTTCTGTAATTCGGAGAGCGTCATGAGGAACTTTGCGAACGGTCCCGCCTGCAGCGGGTTGTCCGCGTTGCGCCTCTCGTTCTCCTCGAAAGCCTCCAGCCCGTGTTCCCGGAAAATCTGCTCCGACTCGTCCGAAAAGAGCACCGCGTCCCCGTCGAACGCAATCCGTATCTGCCTGATCTGATGATCGCAGTCGTAGGTGCGCAGACCGTCCGTGCAGATAATCCCCGCCGCGATATTGGAGTCAATCGCGCTCTGCACGTCGTCCTCGTAGGCCGACAGGAAGAGATCCGTCCTGAACGCCGACAGGTAGGGCGCAAGCGACGCGCCGCTCGCGAGAACCGCCCGCGTGATGTCCAGCCCGTAATGCTCGATCGCCTTAAACACCCGCAGCGAGGAATCCGGACTGTTCCGCGACATAATGATCACCTCTACGCAGCCCTCATGATTCGGCAGATGATTCAAATCGAGCAGCGCCTTGATCAGCGGAAATCCCGGCCCCGGCTTCAGAATATCGTTCTCATGCTCGATCTGGTACCTGCAGTATGCCTCCACGCCGTCCGACTCAAAAATCCTGTTCTCGTAAGTCAGATCAAACAGCGCCCTCGACGATACGCCGACCACAAGCCTGTTCTCTAAATCGTATGCCATAAACTGCCTCCTTCCGGAAAATTCACATGTCTGTTCCTCGGGCGACAGTTTCCGGCCGGGCGCTATCTCAGTCTGTTACACTCATACCGCTCAAAGGTGAGCAGGCAGTTCTTCAGCTCCTCGTATCGGTCCTCGATGCGGCCGTCCTTGATCTCCAGATCGACGGCAACCGCCATCGTGTTGATCATGTCGTCGGTAACCCTGTCCCGAAGCTCCGCCAGAATGTGCAGTCTCTGTTCGTAGGTGTCCGCATCCAGAAATTCCATCACCAAAGGATCAATATTCAGTTCTTCCGCCTCCCGGGAAATTTCCTCCCGGCGTTCCGGCGCATCATCCGACGCCTGCAGCAGCGCAAACCGATATCTCTGATCCGCGTCAGGATATTTGGTCCGGTCCACTTCCTCCATGAACATGGCAAGCGGTCTCACATAGATCTGAAAGGGTTCGTACATCGCCTGGTATACCACCATCGTCTCACCCGTCTCGCTGTGTCTGGCAAGACAGCGGATCTGATATACGCCGCCCTTAAAGTGTCTGTACATTTCCTGTGGTTTGGGATTAGGTCTCATGCTGCGCTCCATTCCGTTACAGTGTATTGCGGACTCTGAATCCGCCTTTACCAGTATAATCCCAAATCGCCAAAATGTCATTCATTCTCTTGCGAAAAATGTTTCTCCGTGCTCAAACATATGTTCTATGTGTTAATTTTAAAACATATGTTCGATTCTGTCAACACCGTTACAATACATAGGAAAAACGGCACGCATCCCCGTGAAAGTCCGCCTCGGACAACTTCCTTTTCAGAGTCTCCTTATCCGCCTCGGACATGTGCTCCAGCCTGCTGTGATGCAGGGACACCGTATACTCGCGGCTTCCGTCCCCGTAAGACACCCAGCGTAGATCGACGCCGCAGTCCGCCAGTCCCGCACCGCGAAGAAGGGACCGCGCCTCCTCCAGGTATTCTTCCTCCATCGCCGCATAACAGAGATTCCGCCGCTGCCGCTCATCATTCTTCCCGCTGAACACCGTTCCCCTGACACAGAGACTGATGATGAGTATGAGCAACGCCGTCGCAATGTAAAACCTCTTCTCTCTTCTGACCTCCGCCATGCCATATACCTCCTTCTTCTGCAATTTCCGCCCGCGCATTCTCAGGCCGCCGTTGTGATAAGGATAGCATGTCATCCGTACCATAAAACGGACTCTGACAGTTTGATTTTGAAGTTTTATTGTTATGAATGGGAAAAATAAGAATTCACGATGTGACAGAAAACAGGTATGACAGAAAACAGGTGTGACAAAAGTCAGAACAGCAAACGCCCGGCAGTTTTCCGGACGCTCACTGTCTCATATGCATCGTGTGGGTGAGCAGATACATGCCTCCCTGCAGCGGCTCCGGCACAATCTCCCACGTGCTGTAGCCGGCTCCCAGCTCGTCCAGCGCCTGCTGCATATACGCCTCCTTGTAGGCGTCGGAGGCGTAACTCTCCATGATCTCAGCCGCCAGCTCCTCGCCCGTCACCACGTTAGAGAAGGTGTAATCTCCCATGCCGTTCCGCATGATCTGGTCATAACAGTCCCGATAATAACTGTCTATATCGGTAAAAATATGATCCTTCGACACGCCCGTCTCATAGACGCTGCGAAGCGCAGACTCCCCTCCCGCCGCGGACGTTTCGCTCCGCTCGGGGCCGAGATGGGCGCGCCCTCTGCAGGGCGGCAGATACACCGAGAGTTCCTGCCTGATATGGCTGTCCGCATAGTCGTCGTCCGTCCTGTTGAAATAGTCGTAAGTGCCGCCCGCCGAGTCGTCCCAGGTGGCGTCCACATTGTAGAAACCGTCGTCCAGAGAGACGATGTTCCAGGCGTGGCTCTCGCCGGCAAAACCGGTGCAGTAATAGCACGGGATACCGAGTTTCTGCATGATATGCTGAAAAGCCCTCGCATAGCCCGCGCACACGGTCTGGCCGTTCACCAGCGCGCTGTAAGCGCTCTGGTTCATCTCCGCGCCCGCGTTGTAGGTAATCAGATCCAACAGCCGGTCATGCACATATTTTTCCTTCTCATAATCGCCCGAAAGCCCCTGCGCACCCGCGACGATGTCGTTCACCTGCCCGTCGAAAGCCGACCTGGCGCCGTCCAGCTCCTGCGCCGTACGGTTGAAGGAAAGATCGATCTCCACGCACTGCCCCGAGCTGATATACTTGCAGCCATAGGCCGTCTCCACCCAGAAGAGTTCCGGATGATCGTTGTAAACCGCCTCGAAAATATTTCTGAGCTGTTTTGAGGTCACGCCCTCCACCGGCGCAAACGTGGGATATACCGCCTCGGCGTTGGCATAGATCTGTCTGTAGATATGCCTGCCCGCATCGTCCAGCATGGCGTAGTACGGATAGTAGACCGCGTCGAAATCCAGACCGTCCCCCGTATGTCCGCAGTCAAGCTGATTTCTGATGTCGTCCGCGTCGGCCTCATCGATCTGTCTGGCGTCGCTCTCGATCTGCTGGTAGCCGTTTTTGCCCTGAACGGCCTCCGGCACGACGATATCGCTCTCACGCGGCGCCACATAGTCCGCCGCGTTGTCGCTCCTTAAGCCCGCGCGCTCCGGATCGGCGCTCTCCTGCGCGGTTTCCTCCCGCGAAGTCTCCGCCCCGCCGTTATCCTGCGCAGTCCCGCCGTCATTGTTCTTCGCTTCTTCGATGTCCGCAAGCGCCGCCGCATACGCGTCGTCACGGGTCGTCCGGCTCTCCGCGGACGCCGTCCCGTTCTCATACAGGGCGTCCTTAAGCCTGGCCGTGACGTCCGGGCGCACCGCACAGAAAACGATAAAGGCGCAGCCAAGTGCCAGCAAAGCCGCCAGGACATACAGTATTTTGCGCAGTATCTTCATGACCCTTCCGTCCCCAGCGCTTCTCTGATCGCCGCCATCAGCTCGCCGTACGTCTCATAGGCGGGGATATCGGGGTTGTCCTTCTTGATCTGCTCCGTGCTCTTAAAGAGGAATCCCGCCCTGCTCGCCCGGATCATCCCCAGATCGTTGTGGCTGTCTCCGCTGGCGATGGTCTCGTAACCGATGGACTGCAGCGCCCGCACCGTGGACAGCTTGGAGTTCTCGATACGCATTTTAAAGCCCGTGATCTCTCCGTCCGGCGCGACCTCCAGGGAATTGCAGAAGATCGTCGGATAACCGAGCTTCTGCATAAGCGGCCCCGCGAACTGGGTGAAGGTGTCGCTGATGATGATGACCTGCGTCACACTGCGCAGCTCGTCCAGAAATTCCTTCGCCCCCGGCATCGGGTCGATCGTCGCGATGGTGTCCTGAATCTCCCGCAGACCCAGGCCATGCTCCTTCAGGATCCCCAGCCGCCACTTCATCAGCTTGTCGTAGTCGGGCTCATCCCGGGTCGTGCGCTTCAGCTCCGGAATGCCGCTGGCCTCCGCAAAGGCGATCCAGATCTCGGGGACGAGAACGCCCTCCAAATCCAGGCATACGATATGCATACTCATGTCCTATTCCTCCGTTTTATTAAAGTTATGTAAACTAACAGTTTAAGTTATGTAAACCAACAGCGATTGACATTATGTAAACTAATGGCCGCGCAGGAAAATAATTATGTAAACCTCAGGGCCGCATCAATCCCGAACACACCCTACAGTGTCTCCCTGCAGAAATAACAGCTGTACCTCGTCCGCGGCGTCATCGGCACCAGATTCTCCGCGCCGCAATAGCCGCAGTTTACGATGCGTTTGCCCTGCGGGACTGCGTCGCCGAGCAGATACCGCTCCGCCACGGGCAAGCCTCCACGCGACGCCGCAAGCCGCTTCTGTTCCTCGTATTTCTCGCGCGCGTGTTCCTTCGCGTCCTCCTGCGCTTTCTCCATCAGATAAGCCGTGGTGGCGTTGCCGTCCTCTCTGGCCTCTCTGACCGCATCCCGCGCATCCTCCCGCTTCGCCGGCCTGCCGGGAACTCTCTGCGGCGCGGGCGCTCTGCCGGCGCTTCCCTGTCCGCCCGCCGCCTTCTGCGCGCTCGCATTTCGCACGCCGCCCCGCTCGTTTGGCACATGCGTCGGAACCGCGTTCGGCTGCTGCCGCTCCCCGTCCCGGCCCTGTCCCTTCCGGCTCTTCTGTATGCGGTTGACAATGATGGAGATCACCACCGCCATAAAGATAATCTCAAACATGTATGTACTCCCCCTTCGCTCTCAGGACGCTGCGCTGTATTTCACGATGAGAAGCTCCACGCTCATCACATCGTTCATCCGGCCGGTCTTCACAGCCTCCTCAGTCTCCACGCAGTCCGTCAGCGCTCTGCGCAGATCCTCCTCCCGAAACTTCGCCGCCTGCGCCACATATTTCCTCGCGATAAAACCGGCCAGCCCCACTTTCCCGCCGATAGTGTTCGCGTCATACCCCTTGTTCTTCAACTCTTTCACCTGCAAAAGCAGGTTGAACTGCCGCGCGATCAGATACAGGATGCGCATGGGCGGCTCCTTCAGCGTCAGGAGATCGTAGTAGAGCTCCATCGCCGCCTTCTGCCGTCTTTCCGCCACCGCGTTGATCATCTCGAAGATCTGTCCGCTCACCTGCTTCGTGCAGATCGCCTCGATGTCCTGCGCCGTGACTGCGTCCCGGTCCATGCAATAGCACAGCAGCTTTTCCAGTTCGCCCCTGATATTCTGCATGTCGGAGCCTGTCTTGTCGAGGAAAAGTTCCAGATCCCGCTCGGTGATCCTCTTGCCCTCTCTCTTCAGAATGCCGAGAATCCAGCGCTTCAGCACGGCCTCGTCCTGCGCGGCAAACTCGACGGCGCGCCCTCTCACGGTCGCCGCCTTGTACAGCCTGCTGCGCTTATCCACCGTGGGCTCCACGAACACGAAGTAAGCCGTCTCTGCAGGATTTTTCAGGTACGCCGCCAGCTCTTCCCCGCCCTTGGCAAAGAGGCCGCTGTTCTCCAGCACGATGACCCTGCGCTCCGCGAGAAAGGGCAGCGTATCCGCCAGCTCGATCACCGCGTCCGCCTTCACGTCTTTGCCGTCAAAGCAGTGCAGATTCATGGGATCCCCGCCGTCCAGCAGCGCTTCTTTCAGCTTATCCCTGTACTGACAGCGCAGATACGCCTCCTCGCCGTACAGGATATACACCTGCTGCAGCTGTCCCGTCTTAATCTCTTCCGCTAATTGTTTCATAAACTCAGTATAGGGGATACCGGCAGATTTATCAAACAGTTTTCCGCCGCCCCGTCATCCTTTCATCTTCGGCCGAAACACCAGGCTTGCCAGATAGCCGAAAACCAGCGCGGCGCAGCAGCCCACGGCGCCCGCCTGAAAACCGCCCCGGAACAGGCCGATAAAGCCGTCCTCTGCCACCGCTTCCTTCACGCCTTTCATCAGGATATTGCCGTAGCCGAGAAGCGGCACGCCGGCACCCGCGCCCGCGTATTCCATGAAAGGCTCATACCAGCCCAAAAAGCTGATCACCGCGCCCGCGCACACCAGGAGCACCATGATGCGCCCCGGCATCAGCTTCGTCTTCTCCATCAGGATCTGCACCAGCGCGCAGATCAGACCGCCCACCCAAAAAGCATTCAGATAATCCATTCTGTCCTGACCTCCGTTCGTCCCGCGCCAATATCCGCCGCGGGAGCTCTACGGTTATTCTCTGCCTTTTGGGCCATATTATACGGGTTTTCCGCATTTTTCCGCGATACGCTCCACAACCTCGCGGATGGAGAGGTCCTCGCAGTCCACCGCAATGTCCGCGTACTTCTCATACAGGGGAACACGCTCTTCATAGAGTTCTCTGATCCCCTGCCCTTCCCGCATCGTCACGCCGCGCTCGTTCAGGTCTCCCAGCCTGTCCGCGATGGCCTCGCAGGACAGACGCAGGTACACGACCGTCCCGAGCTTTTGAAAATGCGCCATCGCCCTGCCGCCGTATACCGCGCTGCCGCCTGTGGCGATCACGGTCCTGTCGGTCTCTATGGAGAGGTTCGCCGCCTCCTCCGCCGCCCGGAAGCGCTCTGTGCCGCGCTCCTCAATAATCTCGTGCAGCAGCCTGCCCTCGCGCTCCTGCAGCACCAGATCCGCGTCCACGAAGGCATAGCCCAGCTTCTTGGCCAGCACGACGCCCACGGTGCTCTTGCCCGCGCCGGGCATGCCGATGAGCACGATATTGTTCTTATTCATATATTATGTAAACCTCGTTGCGCATTCGATATTATGTAAACCATAGAACCGTGCGTCCGCGGCCACTAGTTGACATAACTCTTCTCATTTACTTCAGATACGCTATGACCTCCACCTCGCACAGCACATCTTTGGGAAGCTGCTTCACAGCCACGCAGCTCCTGGCAGGCTTCTCGGTAAAATACTTCTCATACACGGCGTTGAACGCGGCGAAATCCGCCATCTCCGCCAGGAAGCAGGTTGTCTTGACGACCTTGGTATAATCCGCGCCCGCCTCCTTCAGAATTTCGCCCACATTTTTCATGACCTGTCCGGCCTGCTCGGTAATGTCTCCGCCTGTGATATCGCCCGTGGCGGGATCAATCGGAATCTGTCCCGACGCGAACAGAAAATCCCCCGCGATGATCCCCTGCGAGTACGGCCCGATCGCCGCCGGCGCCTTGTCTGTAGATACTTTGGTTAACATAACTTTATCCTCCTTTGATTTTTGTTTTACTCCCCGAAACGCGCTTTCACATAGAACCCTCTGGCGTTCTCGATGACCTCCGTCACCACGCCCTCCCGCTCCAACATGCGCTCCCTGAACGGAAAATTGCCGGACATGGCGAGAGACGGATCGATGGTGTAATAATAGTTGCTGGGCAGGACGCCCTCCGTCACGGTGACCCTGTCGCCCTCCTTCAGAAGCCCTGGCCTCTCCATCTTAAATTCCATCTCCCGCATTGCATATCACTCCACTCTGTATTTTTCATAATGCTCCAGCACGATCGCGTGGGCGATGCCCGGAATCGACTGTCCCTCGTTGAAGCTGGTCTTGCTGAGAAGCGCCCCCGTGGGCACGAAGAGCACCCTTTTCCAGACGCCCTCCTCAATCTTCTTCAGAATATACGCCGAGAGCACCACCGCACTGCAGCCGCAGCCCGAGCCGCCGGCGTTGGTGTCCTGTTTCTCGCCGTCGTAGACCTCTATCCCGCAGTCCATGTGCTGCTTCGCAATGTCGATCTGCTGCTCCGCCAGCAGGTCGAAGAGAAGCTTCCGCCCCACTGTGCCCAGATCGCCCGTGATAATCTTGTCGTACTCTCTGGGCGCCCTGCCGAAATCCGCCAGACTCTGTCTGATCGTGTCCGCGGCGGCCGGCGCCATACACGCGCCCATATTCATGGAATCCTTCAGGCCGTAATCCACGATTCTGCCGATGGTGGCGCCCGCTATAACCGCCCGCGCCTGTTTGCCCGGCTTCGACGAGAGGATGAAAGCGCCGCTGCCCGTCACCGTCCATGTCGCCGATTTCGGCCGCTGGTTGCCGTAAGCTAACGGAAAGCGGAATTCCTTCTCAGCGCTGGCGAAGTGGCTGGAGGTGACGCACGCCACCCGCTCCGCGAAGCCGCCGGCCACGGCCATGCTGCCCATCGCGAGCGTCAGACCGCAGGTGGAACAGGCGCCGTAGAGCCCGATGTGCGGGATCTGATATCCCGACAGGCCGAAGCTGCTGGCGATGGACTGCCCCAGCAGATCGCCCGCATAGACCAGCTGCAATTCCTGCTTCTGCATACCGGCCTTGCGCAGCGCGATCTCCAGCGCTTCCTTCTGCATACTGCTCTCCGCCTCTTCCCATGTATCGGCCCCGAACCGGTCGCCGTAGCACACCTTGTCAAACAGTTTTCCCATCGGCCCCTCGGCTTCCTTGCTTCCCACGATGGAGCCGCTGCTGACCAGATACGGCTTATTTACAAATTGAAGACTCTGTTTTCCTAACATCCTGCTATCTCCTTATCGCTGTGTGTCGTTACAGAGATAGTATGGATTTTTTGCGGGCAATATATACCGTCTATTTTTTTACAAATATATGCCGCCGTCCGTCACAGGACAATGGGAATCATGCTGTAGGCCGCGTCCCTGCTCTCCTCCTGGCAGACCGCCACGCGGTATCCCTCGAGCTCGCCGTACTCTTTCATATGATAAAATTTGGCGTTGCAGCTGTGCCGCACACGGATCCGGCCGCTCTCCTCATCGACCGCCACGGCGAAATCGTTGAGCGGCATGGAGATGCCCCTGCCGGTCGCCTTTAAGAAGCTCTCCTTCATCGTCCAGATGCGGAACATGCGCTCCGTAATCTCCGCCTCTTCCCGCGCGCCGTACATCCAGTCCAGCTCTTCTTTGGCAAAAAAACGATCGGCCACCTTCAGGCGACCCGGCCTGACAGCCTCGATGTCGTTGCCCATCGGCCTGCCGCCGATGCTGCATATGGCGTAATCGCCCGAGTGGGACAGGGAAAAATGGATGTCCGGCTGGTATTTCAGAGAGGGCTTGCCCCACTCGCCGAACTCATACTCCACGCTCTTCTCCCGAAGTCCGTAGGTTTCCAGCGCATGATCCAGGGCGACCCCCGCGCCCAGACTTCTCAGCCTGTCCCTCTCATGCTTCAGGATCGCGATCTTCTGCTGCCTGTAGGGGGAGAGCAGCTCCAGCTTTTCCCGAAAAAGTCTCTCGTTCTCAAATTGTGTGACGTCGATATAATATGTATAAGTCATCGCAAAATTATTCTGCCTTCACGCGAAATCACGCTATCTTCTGCGGCGGCTGTGGGGATATCTGTGCATGGAGCGGTGCGCCCCGCCGTCCTCTCCGCCCTCGCTGTGATAGCAGTCCTGACAGATGGGATAGGCGTAATCCCACGGCAGGACCTTGCCGCAGACGCGGCATTTTTTTTCAAACTGATCCTTATTCTCCTTCAGGAGTTCGTTGATCTCATGCTGCGCCCACTCCCTGTTGACCGCCACCTCTTCCCTGTCGATCACCCAATTCATCCTGCCGGAGAACTGCGTGTAGAGATCCAGCTGCTTATAGTAGGATTCCAGTCCTTCCAGACTGAAGTCATACGGCAGCATCGGGCAGTTGTGCTGTTCGGTCGGCTTCTCGCAGTAGCGCAGCCACAGATGCAGCACCTCTCTGTCCTTCACATCGAAGGGGCATGTGATCAGGGACAGCACGAACTTCCTGTCGTCGATATAGGACAGCTTTTTCCTGTAATTTTTGAGATAGCGGTATTTCTTGACGCTCTCATCCATCGAAATCTTATCGTACATGGGCAGATCCTGCGTCTGCTCCCACGCCTCTATGATCTCATCCATCTCCATGTCAATGTCGAGAAGCACTTCGGGGAAACCGATGCGCGCGCGCGCAAGCGGCGTCAGAGGCTCCTCCAGCTTCCTGCCGATGTACTCCATATCCACGGCGGACTGCACATAGCCCACGTCATAGTAACCATACCTGCCCGCGCGGCCCGCGATCTGGCGGATCTCCTCCGCCTCCAGCCTGCGCTTGTCCGTGCCGTCGAACTTCATACTGTTCATAAAGACGACGCGGCGGATCGGCAGATTGATTCCCATGCCGATGGCGTCCGTCGCCACCACGACCTGATTGACTCCCTCCGTGAAGAGCCGCACCTGCTCCTGTCTCGTCTGGGGCGGCAGATTGCCATAGATGACGCTGGCCTTGATTCCCCGCCCCTCCAGCGTCGCCGCGATGGCGAGCACGTTCTTTTTGGAAAAAGCGATCAGCGCGTCGCCCGGCTCCACGTCCTTGCTCATATCATAGCGCGCGGGGATAAATTCCAGCTTCGTATTGCGCTCGTGGCGCACGATCTCGTAGGCGTCGCCGCACCGCTCGATCATTTTGACGAGCAGCTCCTCCGCCGTGCCCGAGCAGCACACGTGAATCTCCTCCGCGCGGATTCCCAAGATCGCCCGCGTCCAGAAGCTGCCCCTGTTCTCGTCCGCCATCATCTGCGCCTCGTCGATCACGGCGATATCGTAGGTATCGCGAATATCCAGAATCTCCACGGTGGACGCCTGCACGAAGCTCCCCGGCGTGCGAATCGCCTCCTCACCCGTGATCATGCTGCACGGAATGCCGGACGTCATCATCCTGTCGTACACCTCCAGCGCCAGCAGCCTTAAGGGGCCGAGGTAGATGCCCCTGTACGCCTGTCTGAGCCGCTGCAGCGCCTGATAGGTCTTGCCGCTGTTAGTCGGCCCGATGTGCAGGATAAACCTGCGCTTCATACCTCTCGCCTCGGGATACTGCCGCTCCGGCTCCGCGCCCATCAATTCCTCGATGCGCTGACCGACAAGATACTGCATGTAGTCTTCCTTATAGATTTCATAGAGGGACTTGAGGCGAAGAAGCTCCTCCGCCTTCGGCATCTGCACGATGTCCTCGGGGTTCGCCCCCGCCGCCATTTTATGAAGGAATGTGATGTCCAGTCTCGCGAGCATCTGCAGCGCGTGCCGGTATTTCTTCATCAGATGGCCGTCCCTGTTCACAACGGTATAACCGATCGCCGCCGCCCGCTTGTGCAGCTCTTTCATATCCGCCAGAACCTGGTGATTCTCCTGCCCCTTCTTGCGCGAGATGCGCCGCTCCATCTGCCCGATCTGCCGCTCGCAGCCCTTGATGAACCTGCGGCGGCCGCCCGGCGCAAACTCCGTAAAAGCGGCCTGATAGGCGCGCCAGACGCTCTCCGGTATGTCCTTCGGCACGCTCTGTGCATTGTCTTCTTTCCGTTTTTTGTTCGTATCTTCCATAGCTGTATTCTTCGTCTGTATCCTTTATCTTACTCCGCCGTCCGCCCGATCCCATATAGCAGCGCGTTGCAGACTGCCGCCGCCACGCTGCTGCCGCCCTTGCGCCCGACCGCCACGATGTAGGGCACGTCGGCGCGCATGATCAGCTCCTTGGCCTCCTCCACGTGCACGAAACCCACCGGCACGCCGATAACCAGCGCGGGGCGCAGCCTGCCCTCCCCGATCAGCTCGTACAGCCGGATCAGCGCCGTCGGCGCATTGCCGATGGCATAGATGCAATTCTCTCCTATAGCGGCAGACTTTTCCATACTAACCGCGGCTCTGGTAATCCCACGCCGCGCCGCCTCAGCCGCCACATCCTCGTCCGCCATGAAGCAGAACACCTCGCCGCCGCAGGATGCGAGTCTCTTCTTGTTGATGCCGGCCTTCGCCATCTGCGTGTCCGTGACGATGTGCGCACCGCCGGCAAGCGCCGCCCGGCCCCGCTCCACGGCATGCTCCGAGAAGCGCATCGTGTCCGCGTAGGAAAAATCCGCCGTGGTGTGGATCACCCGCTTGATGACGGGCGCCTGCACGGGGTCCAGCGCGTGGGGCAGTTCCCGCTCTATGATTGCAAAACTTCGCCGTTCGATCTCCTCAGGGGGAATCGGCGGCGGAACCTGTGGTATATCGCTGTTCATAATCCGCCTTTATTCATACTTCTCTATTATATCCGTTTTTGTCGTATCGTCCAACCCTAATTTCTCTCCGGGCGATTCTCTCCCACCCAAATGATCTCATAGACCTTCTCCATATTCAGATGCCGCCGCACGGCGTCCGCCAGTAGATCGTACTGGGATTCCTTGAAGGCGCGGTACGACAAGGCATCCGCCATCGCTCCCTCCAGGTACGCCTCGTCGATTCCCTTCTCTTTCCCGAGGAGCGTCAGCAGTCTCCTCGTAAATTCATCCGTCTCGAAAAGGCCGTGCAGGTACGTGCCAAATATCCTGCCCCGCACGCAGCCGTCCGGGCGCCCGTCCGCCAGATTGCAGAAGGGCATGGCGTCCGCCAGATACCGCGCGGCTCCCATATGAATCTCATAGCCGCCCACCGCAAGGCCGGCAAGCGCCTCCCACTCTGCGGACAGCTGCTGCACCGTGCCGGTGATCCGGCTTCTCCGCTTTCCGGCGGCCAGCGCCGTCTCCACAGGCAGCAGTCCCATGCCACGGACAGAGCCGCCGCCCTCGACGCCTGCCTCGTCCGTGATCTTGTCCCCAAGCATCTGGTAGCCGCCGCAGACGCCGATGATCCTGCAGCCGTGCGCCGCCTGCGCCAGAATCGCCCTCTCCAAGCCCGTCTCCCTGAGCCACGCCATATCGCCGACGGTATTCTTCGAGCCCGGCAGCAGGAGAAGATCGGGCCCCTCCGGCCGCTCCAGCTGCTCCGCGCTCTCCACATAGGTGAGCGAGACGAAGGGAAACCTGACAAGCGGATTGACGTCCGTGAAATTGGCGATATGCGGCAGGCGGATCACCGCAATGTCAATCTGCGGTCCGCCGTCCGTCTTCCGGCCTCCGCCCCGTCCTGAAGCCGTCCGCCCCGCCGCCAGGCTCTCCGCCAGACTGTCCTCATCGTCCAGCTGCAGTCTGAGATAGGGCAGCACCCCAAGCGTTGGAATCCCGCATCTGTCCCGAAGCATCTCAGGGCCGGGTGCAAGCAGCTTCTCATCCCCGCGGAATTTGTTGATGACAAACCCCTTGATGCGCCTGCGCTCCTCCGCCTCCAGGAGTTCCACCGTCCCCAGAAACTGGGCGAACACGCCGCCCCTGTCGATGTCCCCCACGAGAAGCACCGGCGCGTCCGCCAGCTTCGCCATCCCCATGTTGACGATATCGTCCGCCTTCAGGTTGATCTCGGCGGGACTGCCCGCGCCCTCGATCACAACGATGTCCGTCTGCTCCCGCAGCTGCTCATAGGCACTCATAACGTCCGGTATCAGTTCTCTCTTCATCCGGAAATATTCCTGTGCTGTATAATTGCCCCGCACCCTGCCGTGAACGATCAGCTGTGATCCCACATCCGTGGTCGGCTTCAGCAGAATCGGATTCATGCACACTTCCGGTTCCAGCCCGGCCGCCTCTGCCTGCATGACCTGCGCCCGGCCCATCTCCAGACCGTCCGCAGTCACATAGGAGTTGAGTGCCATATTCTGGGATTTAAAAGGGGCCGCACGCCAGCCGTCCTGTCTGAGCACCCGCAGAATCCCTGCCGTGAGCAGACTCTTGCCCGCACCGGACATAGTCCCCTGAATCATGAGATTTCGAGCCATGATATTCTCCGTTTATTATTTATGTAAATCATTTGGCAGTGTCAACGCCCTCACAGCCACAGCCGCGCCGCGCCGTACGCTGCCGCCAGAGCCCCCTCGCAGAGCGCCCACATCAGCAGGGCCGTGCCGTACAGCAGCCTGTTCGCCCGCGGGATATCCTCCGGCTCAATCGGGCGCGTATCGTCCCCGATATAAGGTTTTTCCACCTTCTGCCCGAAGTACCACGCGTCCCCCGCCAGCCGCAGTCCCAGCGCTCCGGCGCAGACCGACTCCGTCTGGGCTGAGTTGGGGCTGGCATGTCTGTACCTGTCCCGCCTGAATACACGCAGGGCGTTTCCGGCGGAATAACAGGTTTTTGGTTTACATAATGCAGACGCTACAATCATCAATACCGCCGCGACACGGCTCGGCAGGAAGTTCACCGCGTCGTCCAGCTTCGCCGCGCACCTTCCGAAGTCCCTGTATCTCTCGCTCTTGTAACCGAGCATGGAGTCCATGGTGTTGACCGCCTTGCAGAGCACGCCGCCGAGGGCGCCGCCCAGAACCATATAAAACAGCGGCGCGACGACGCCGTCGGAAGTATTCTCCGCCACCGTCTCCACCGCCGCCCGCGCGATCCCCGCCTCGTCAAGCCGCTCCGTATCCCTGCCGACGATCATGGACACCGCCTGCCTCGCCCGCTCCGTATCGCCGTCCCGCAGCGCCCGGTACACCTTCATGCTCTCTGTCCTGAGACTCTTCACGGCAAGCAGCTGATAGCACAGCACGCTCTCCGCCAGAAGCCCGAGTCCGCGGTGAACGCGATAGGCAAGCGCCAGAAGAATGAACGTCAGTCCGCCCGACGCCGCGAGGACGATCACAACCAGAGCGGCGCCTTTTCTGCGCTTCACGGCTCCGCTGTCTCCCTCCCGCAGCATTCCCCTTTCCAGCGCGCTTACGAGCGCTCCGATTCCTCTGACGGGATGCGGTATGCCGTGGGGATCTCCCAGGAGCAGATCCAGCGCAAAGCCGATCAGGAGACACAGACTGCGATTCGCGATCACCGTCATACCAGCTCCCTCTCAATCTCCATGCGGTACAGCCCGCCGTCCCCCGTCAGCTCCACGCGGCACAGATAGCCCGTCCCGTTCTCGCGCCAGTAGTCATAGTACGCCCGACGCGGCTTCGCGCAGGCGCTCATAATTCCCATAATTGTGCCGCCGTGTACGACGAGGGCCGCCGTCCCCTCAATCGCCGGCAGAAGCCGCCGGAACGCCAGAGAGCACCGCTCCGTACTCTGCGCCAACGACTCTCCCCCGGGAAAGGGAATGCTGCCGCCGCCGTCCACCCAGGCCTGATAGCTGTCCCGCAGCGTCTCGTCCGCCTTAAGCTCCGCGTAGTTTTTGCCCTCAAAGAGGCCGAAATCCGTCTCTCGAAGCTCCGGCACGACCTCGGCTTCGACGTCCGGATAGAGCAGTTTCGCAGTCTGTCCGCACCGGCACAGGGGGCTCGTGAACACGCGTCCCACAGGCGGATACAGCCCTGAAGACAGCCGTTTTCGCAGCGCGGCGATTCCCTCCCCGCTCAAGGGTTCGTCCGTCAGCCCCAGATAGCGCCTGTACCGATTGCTCTCCGTGGCGCCGTGGCGGATGAGCGCCACATGCACGGTGCGCTTGATCGTCTGTCCGAGGCCGCAGCACACCCGCTCCACCGACTCCGCCTCCCCGGCCAGCCCGCACAGCACCCTGCCGACGCACTCCCTGTAGTCCCGCTCCTTCCTCTCCGCGGGCACGATACCGCCTCCCACCTCATCGCAGACAAGAATCAGCTCAGGGCAGTTCACGATCCATGCCCGCAGACGCTCCAGTACGGCAGCCGCCGTGTCCTCCGCCTTCTGTTCTTCCGCCATCAGACGCCGGATACAGTGATGCAGGCCGCTGATACAGCGTATCCTGCCGCCGCGCAGCGCTTCCTCCGGAAAATCCTGCGGCGTCGCCTGACAGATCTCCGCGTCTCCAAGCCCGTATTTTCTTTTTACATATTCCCGCTTGCCCTGCCACGAGCCGCCGATCACCAGCCGCATAGCCGCATTTCCTCCCGCCGTCCCCGGCTGTGGGTCCGCTATTCCTTCGCCCCGTCCGTCCGGTTTGCCTCCGCGTCAAACTCCGCCAGCGCGGTCTCGACGTCCTCGCCGCCGTCCACGCTCTGCAGCATATTCCACCATGCCGTGCGCGCGTTGGCCCAGTTCGTCGTCACCTGATAATAGTCGCCCATGTAGGGCATAAACATGCCGTACTCGTTCATAAACGCGTCGTTTGCGTAGATGTCGACGTCTTTTCTCACGGGGAACTGCGCCGCGGCAATCACCGCCTTGCTGTACTCCGTCTCGTCCTCCGTGATAAATCTGATAAAAGTTTTAGCCGCCTCCAGCCTCGTCTCGTCCCTGTTGTCGAACACGCCAAAGCCCCAGATGCCGCCCTGCAGCCTGGGCTCGCCGCTGTCCGTCGGGAACGTCATCGGCATGATCTCAAAATTCAGATTCGGATTGTTCAGCGTCTGTGTCAGTTCTATGGACGCGTTCCAGCAGAACGCCATCGCCAGCTCGCCGTCTATGAAGCGCTGTATCTCGTCGCTGCCCACGCTATCGGGCGCAAAGCTGATGCCGTCCAAATCTCTCAGCATTTCAAGGGCCTTCACGTTCTCGGGATTATTGACGGTATATTTCGTGTGTCCGGGATCCGTGAAGGAACCGCCGTAGAGATTGGTGATAAGAGCTCTGGTTCCCTGGTCGCCGCCCTGCCCGCCGCAGTACACGACGCCGACCTCCTTCTGTCCGTGCGCGGCGAGCGCCTGAACCGCCTGCGCAAACCCCCCGGCGGTCCAGGTGCGGTTTTCTTCATCCAGATACTGCAGGGCGTCCGCCGCCTCAAACATGTCGTAGTTGATCGCCATACAGTGCGTCGTCATACACAGCGGGAACTCATAGTACGCCCCGTCTCCGTGCCTGCACGCGGCGCGCACATTGTCATAGATATCGTCCGCCGATCCTTCCGTCTCCCACAGATCCGTCAGGTCCGCCATGACACCCCTGCTGCCCCAGTCCGCCACCAGGCGTTCCGGGCCCTCAAAGACCAGATCGGGCGTCGTCCCGCTCTCAATCGCCGCGTTGACTTCGGCGTCCCCCTCCTCATAGCTCAGATATTTCACCGCCACGCGAATATCCGGGTATTTCCGGTTGAAATCCGCAAGCAGCTCCGCCACCGTGCTGGGATTTCCCCAGTTCCCCACCGGATAGGTCCACAGGGAAATGTCCGTCTCCTCCTTCTCCACCGTCTCGTCAACCGCTGCCTCCTCACTCCCGCATGCCGTAAGCATCAGTGCCAGACCCGCCAGGAATGCCGCCATACCTTTCTTCATCGCCGCTCCTCCGTTCCTAAACCTTCCTCTTTCCTCAAATCAGTTCCGTGTTATATTCTTCTCGAGCTGCTTCGTGAGCTCGTCCATATCGATCGGTTTCGCCACATGCGCATTCATGCCGCTCTCCAGAGCCCGCTCCACGTCGTCGGAAAAGGCGTCCGCGCTCATGGCGATGATCGGTATACTGCGCGCGTCCTCGCGCTCCAGGGCTCTGATCGCCCGCGCCGCCTCATAGCCCGTCATGACCGGCATCCTGATATCCATCAGGATGGCGTCGTAATAATCCCGCCCGGACCGCTCAAATTTCTCAACGCATTCCTTTCCGTTCTCCGCTCTCTCCACTTGGGCGCCCAGCTCCGAAATGAGCTCCTGCGCGATCTCCCAGTTCAGATCGTTGTCCTCCGCCACCAGGAACCGCCTCCCGCTGTAGTCGATCGCACTGCTCTCCTCCCGCGGCTGATCGGCGTCCGTGTTCTGATCATACTGCTTCAGACAGTAGTAGAGATTGGAGCGGAACAACGGCTTCTCCAGGAAATTCTGAATGCCCGCCGCCCGCGCCTCCTCCTCGTACCGTCCCCAGTCGTAGGCGGAGGTCAGTATGATCGGCGTCTCCTCCCCGCAGTATCTGCGGATCTCTCTCGCCGTCTCGACGCCGTTCATCCCCGGCAGCTTCCAGTCGAGAATAATCACGTCAAAGCCTTTGCCCTCCGCTTTTTTCTCCTTCGCCAGCTCGACCGCGCTCTCGCCGTTCAGCGTCCACACGGCCGTCACGCCGAGCGCCTGCAGTCCCGCGACGGTGCTCTCGCACAGAAGCTCGTCGTCGTCCGCCACCAGCACCTCCCAGGCGGGCAGGCGCATCTCGGCCTCGCTTGCGGGCGCCTTCTCCAGATCGAGCGTCACGTGGAATTCGCTGCCCTTGCCCTGCTCGCTCTCCACCTCGATGGTCCCCTTCATCGCGTCCACGATGTATTTCGTGATCGCCATGCCCAGACCCGACCCCTCGGTCTTCTGCACTCTCGCGTTGTCCTCCCGCATAAACGACTCGAAAATTTTCTCTTTAAACTCCGGCGACATGCCGATTCCATTGTCCCTGACTCTGAGGTGAACCCGCACGCGCGACGCGCCGAGCGGCGAGTTTTCTTCATAGAGCGCGATCTGCACCGCCCCCTCGTCCGGCGTGAACTTGATCGCGTTGCCGACCAGATTCAGTATGATCTGATTCAACCGCACGCTGTCGCAGTACACGTTCTCCGCTATGCCGTCGCGCACATAGACGTCCAGGGACTGCTTCTTGGTCCTGATCTGCGGCTGCACCATATCGACGATACTCTGTATGGTGTCCTGCAGGGATACCTGTTCGAAGTTCAGGGCGAGCTTGCCGCTCTCGATCTTGGACATGTCGAGAATGTCGTTGATCAGTCCCAGCAGATGTTTGCTCGAAAGTTCAATCTTTTTGAGACAGTTTTTCACCTGCGGCGTATTGTCGATGTTGGCGCTCGCGATGGCCGTCATGCCGACAATTCCGTTCATCGGCGTCCTGATGTCATGGCTCATGTTCGACAAAAACTCGCTCTTCGCCCTGCTCGTCTGCTCCGCCAGCCTGCGCGCGGCCTCCAGCTCCCGCATCTGCCGCCTCGTAAGATAGTAGTAACCCGCGAATACAAGCAGCAGGATAAACAGGATCACCCCGCAGCCGCCCACCGCCGTCCGCGCCCACTGCGCACCCAGCGTATCCACGGTTCTGTCAAGTCTGCCGTAAGGCAGAAACATGATCATGAACCAGTCGGAATACGGCAGGCCGGTGCAGTACAGGAAACGCCGCTCGCCGTCTATCGTAAACTCGCTGCTGTAATTTCTGTTCTCCTGCATCGCCGACGCCAGTTCCTCTATATACTGTTCGGGCGTCATGCCGCCCACGCTGTCATAGCGCTCGCGCACGCGCTCAAAATAATCGTCCTCCTCCATTATGCTGTCGCGCAGGATAAAACTGCCGTCGTTTCGTATGATGGCATAGTAGATGAGCGAATCGCCCATATCGACAGAGAGCGTGTCCGTGATATAGCTTGTCGGAAGCCCCGCCACCAGCGCGATGCTCTCCGTGCCGTCCGTCATGGGATAGGCGGCCGGAATCCCCATCAGGATGACCTCCCCGCCGCTCTCGTCATGCCCCACGGACATCTTCTGCTCGCCGCGCATAAGCGACGCCAGGAAACTGTCGGAATCGTCTATCGCAAGCTGGGTGCCGTACAGCATTTCCAGCGCCCCCTCCTCGGAGCACATCGCCAGGTACGCGAAGCCCCGCGCACGCGCGCTGTAAGCCAGCGTGACACGCATCGAAGACTCCACGCTGCCCTTGGGCGGCACGGAATCCACAATCGCCGACACCTGGGACATCCGAAGCTCTATGGTCGTGCCGAAATGCCGCGCCGTCTGCTCGCTCATGCCGGAGATATAAATATCGCCGAGCTCATTGATCGCCTCGGAACTCCTTCTGCTCATATGAACAGTCTGCACGGTAAAGATCACCACGCAGAGCGCCACCGTAATTATACCGCTTATGATCAAAAACCGTGTCGTCCTGTTTTTCATGTAGTCTCTCCGCTTCCCTTTCGCCGTGTTAAAAAAGAAGAACCCCGTAATCTATTGTAGCATAAAACCGCCAAGCCGCCAAGGAATCGACAAAATCAGCGTTTTCTCCGTCTCCGCAGGCCATTCAGCGCACGCGCCACATATCCCGCAGTTCCCCGCTCGCCGCCAAGATCTCCTCGCGCAGCTCCCCCGCGGAGACGCGGATCGCCCCCGCGCCCATGATAATCAGCTGTTCCAGGCCGTCCGAGGTCGCCACGCGCACACGGTATTTCCTGCCGATGGCGTGTGTCACCTTCTCGATATACTGATCCGCCGTCTCCGCCTCCTTTGTGTAGACCACGTCGATATTGTGATAGCGCGACGCACTGCCGGGATTGCCCTTGACCTTGTAAGCGTCGAACACGAGGATCAGCCGCATCCCGCGATATCCCTGATAATTGCTCAGAATGTCCATCAGTCTGCCCCGCGCGCCGTCCAGGTTCGTCTTCGCGAGCTCGCTCAGCTCCTCCCAGGCAAAGATAATATTGTAGCCATCCACGAGCAGATATTCCTCGCCGGGCTCTCTGTTCTGCCCGCGGTCCCTCTTCTCCCCGTCTCCTCCGGCACGCCGCCCTTCCTCCGCCGGCGACGGCGCCCTGACGGTTCTCGCCCAGCCTTGCTTCTTCCGCTCACGCGATCCGTATGTGCGGTTCATGATCTCGTCGATCTCGTCCTGCGCAATGAAGTCCACGGCAGACCCATGCGCCCCATCCTGCACCGCTCCGATCCGCAGACCGGCAGCGCCATAGAAACCGTCATCCCCGTCTCTCTCCGCTTCGTCCCCGGCTAGTACGCCGCCGGGAAACACGCTGTCTATGTGCATATAGGACTCGACCTCGTTCCACGCCACCGCAAAGCCGGCGCCGTGGGCGCAGAACACGGAGCCACAGGGATTCTCGATATCGCCCTGCGCATCGTAACCGATGCCCGCGATAACCTCCTCCGCGTTCCGGCAGGGCTCATAGCCCGAAAACTCCGTGTACAGCCTTCCCTGCCCGCCGGAGTAGGACATAAGCTCCGCCTGATACCCTGCCATCTGCGACGCCGGCACGGTACCTGTCAGCACGGCGCAGTCCCCCGTCGTCTCCGGCGCGCCGAACTTCGCCCCTCTGTTCTGCATGTCGGTCATGCCGCGCCCGATCACCGCCGCCGGCAGCTCCAGCCGGAACGCGTACACCGGCTCCAACAGAATGCTCCGCGCCCTGCAGAGCCCCTGCCTGACGGCCCGGTAGACAGCCTGTCTGAAATCGCCGCCCTCCGTGTGCTTCAGGTGCGCGCGACCGGCCACAAGCGTGATGCGCATATCCGGGACAGGCGAACCCGTCAGCACGCCGAGATGCTCTTTTTCCCGCAGATGCGTCAGGATAAGTCGCTGCCAATTGCGG
>CANPXP010000032.1 GCA_947586255.1 uncultured Lachnospiraceae bacterium
ACTACGAGGTAGATAGGCCCGAGGTGTAAGTGCAGCAATGTATTGAGCTGACGGGTACTAATCGGTCGAGAGCTTAATCTGATATTGTTTCAGTCATCTTTCAGGTTCGGTTTTGAGGGGACGTCTCTCGAAGTAATTTTTGTAATCCTCGATAGCTCAATGGTAGAGCACGCGGCTGTTAACCGCGGGGTTGTAGGTTCGAGCCCTACTCGGGGAGTTGCGGTTGCAAAAGCGGCCGTATTTTCTGTTTTATTCCGCGAAGGATGAAAAGGGCTCCATGGTCAAGCGGTTAAGACATCGCCCTTTCACGGCGGTAACACGGGTTCGATTCCCGTTGGAGTCATTTATGTGAGAAACTGGGAATATATATGGTGGCTTAGCCAAGTGGTAAGGCATCGGTCTGCAACACCGTCATCGCCGGTTCAAATCCGGCAGTCACCTTTTGGAAAAGGTATTTTTCAGAGTATAGCTGCTTTGGAAAATATCTTTTTTTATAGTATGAAAGATGCGGGCCGAGTGTACAGTGCGGGCAGGAGTAGACGGACTGTTTTACATGTGTGCCAAATTATGATAAAATAGCCATAGTTTACGGAAGGGAGACGAAGTATGGTAGCAGTGAAGAAGTTTACAGGCGATATGCGGGAAAGATGCAAAGCGGCCATGCGGACATATTTTATTCCTTACAGATGGGAATATTGTTTGGGCGGTATATTGGTTGCTCTTGTCCTGTTCTCCCAAATGTACTATGATTTTTTTGTGACATATCGGGCGGGGATTAATTTCTGGTATGCCCTGTTTGAGGGGCATCCGTTATCGTTTTATTCTTATGCGGGTGCCATTCAGGGGGCGACGCCAAATCGCGTGATGTCCAGCGGTGCGGCATATGATTTTACGATCTACGCTTTTTTTGCGATATGGAATCTGCCGGCGTATCTGTACGAGCGCATTTCCGGCAGCCATGCGGAGTCCTGTTTGGCGCTTTTGATATGGGGAAAATTGATGTATCCCGTGATTGCCGTGGTGATTGCCCGCGGCATGAAGAAAATTTTAGTGTTTGTGACGGGCAGTGATGAAGACTCGGTCGAGATGGTTTACGCCTATATGTTTACCGGAATATTGATTCTGGCGGTCTACCTGATCGGTCAGTATGATATCATAGGCGTTCTGTTTGCCGTCTATGGTCTGTACTATTTTCTGAAAAAGGATTATAAAAGATTTTATCTTTATTTTGGTGCGGCGATCTCCTGCAAATATTTTGCGGCGTTTCTCTTTATTGCGCTGGTGCTGATCTATGAGAAGCGTGTGTGGTACATTATCCGAGATATAGCGGCGGGCTGCTATCTGGTGGTGATTGAGAAACTGTTGTTCAGCTTCGGTAAGAGTTATGCGGCCATTCACGCCGAAACGGTCTCTCAGGTACAGGCGGTATCGGCGGCGCCTACAGCCTCCGTTGTGGGAGTCAATTTGCTGTCTACGCGCATTAAATATCTGTTTCATCTGAAAACGGCTATGGGTGTTGACAGCCTTTCGGTTTTTATGTTTTTGATTGGCCTGCTGTGGGTGTATTGTTATCTGCAGAAGAGAAGCGATACGTATTCTTTTTATTACCGGGTGATCTATATTGCTTTCTGTATCAATACGGTGTTTACTTTATATACGGCTTCAACGCCGTATTGGGCGATTCTGCTTGTCCCGTGGATGGTTCTGACAATATACTGCCGGGCCGATAACAGGAAACTGAATCTGTTGTTGGAAACGATAGGGACGGGCAGCTTTATCATATGGCACTTTGCACGAGAGCCGTACTTTTTCCTGAGTGAAAACTGCGAGGGAATGCTGTTCTATTATCTGCTCGGGCGGCCGCCCATGTATCAGGGAGGGCTCAGCCTGGCAATGTCGGAGCTCTCTGTGGAGGGGGCTATGCTGGCATCTCCAATCAATATGCTTCGCTCCGTTTTTTATGTTTGTTTTCTGATCTTGCTTATCATTAATTTCCCGGCGTTCTGCGATCATAAGAACGGCTATGTGAGACAGAAGGCGGAGCCGGGGATAAGAGGTCTGCTGGCTTTCAGGATGATCTGTGTGTCGGGGGCGCTGCTGTTGCCAGCGGCGGTGTACATTATGCAGGTGGTATTTCATGATACGCTGGTCGGTTTGCAGACGGCGGGAGGAATATGGAGTGTGATCGCCCCTTATCTGGTTGAGTAAAAGCCGGGCGGTTCTCCGAAGCAGCTGCGTATAGGCAGAAAAAATGTTAGAATGTGAGGAACGTTATGTTTGAGAATGTGACGGAACAACAGGCAAGGGAAGAGATTTTGGAAATGGTGAGGCAGTATGCGGATCGCTTCCATGTGCAGGAAAAGGAATTCCATGAGGGGCAGAGGATACCGTATGCGTCGAGGGTCTATGACAGTGCGGAGATGGTTAATCTGGTAGACAGCGCCTTGGAATTCTGGCTGACGTCGGGCAGATATACGGAGGAATTTGAGAAGAGGATGGCGCAGTATCTGGGGATTCGTTACTGCTCCCTCGTCAATTCGGGATCTTCCGCCAATCTGCTTGCGTTTATGGCGCTCACATCGCCGCTTTTGGGAGAGAGACGGGTGCGCAGAGGCGATGAGGTTATTACGGTGGCTGCAGGTTTCCCGACAACCGTGACGCCCATGATTCAGTTCGGGGCGGTTCCGGTTTTTGTAGATGTGACAATACCGCAGTACAATATCGACGTCGCACAGCTGGAGGCGGCGCGGTCCGAGCGGACGAAGGCGGTCATGATTGCGCATACCTTGGGAAATCCGTTTGATTTGGAGTCGGTCAAGGCGTTCTGCGACAGATATGGGCTCTGGCTTGTGGAAGATAACTGCGATGCGCTCGGATCGGAATATCGGATTGGCAAAGAGGCGCGTCTGACCGGCACGATTGGAGATATCGGCACTTCCAGCTTTTATCCGCCGCATCACATGACGACGGGAGAAGGCGGCGCCGTCTATACGGATAACGCTCTGCTGCATAAAATTATCAGGTCTTTTCGCGACTGGGGACGCGACTGCGTATGTCCTTCCGGCTGTGACAATCTGTGCGGACATCGGTTTGACAAGCAATACGGTGAACTGCCGCTGGGTTATGATCACAAATATGTCTATTCGCATTTCGGTTATAACCTGAAGGCGACCGACCTGCAGGCGGCGATCGGCTGCGCACAGCTCGAGAAGTTTCCGGAATTTGTGGAGCGGAGACGACACAATTTTGAGAGATTGAAACAGCAGCTTCTCCTGGCGCCGGATGTGACGGACAGGCTGCTTCTTCCGGAGGCATGCGAGAATTCCAGACCCAGCTGGTTTGGGTTCCTGATTACATGCAGGGACGGGGTAGACCGCAATCGTGTGGTGCAGTATGTGGAAGCGCACGGCGTGCAGACTCGGATGCTCTTTGCGGGCAATCTGACGAAGCATCCCTGCTTTGATGAGATGCGGGCTTCCGGGGAGGGATATCGCGTCGTCGGAAGTTTGGAAAATACGGACCGCATCATGGCCGATTCTTTCTGGGTGGGCGTATATCCCGGAATGACGGACGAGATGCTGGATTATATGGCGCGCACGATCATCATGGCGGTGAGGGAAGAGAAGAATGGAACAGTTTTATCAAAATAAGAAAGTTTTGGTTACAGGCTGCACGGGCTTTAAGGGCGCCTGGATGTGCGAGGCGCTTCTCGGGATGGGCGCCGAGGTGACGGGCTATGCGCTGGAACCGCCCACGTCGCCCGCGCTCTATACAGTGCTGGGACTGGAAAAGAGAATGAAGACTGTGACCGGCGATATCCGGGATCTGGATAAACTTCTGCATGTGTTTGCAGAGAATCAGCCGGAAATTGTGATCCACATGGCGGCGCAGCCGATCGTGAGAGAATCGTACAGGGATCCGGTTTATACTTATGACGTCAATGTGATGGGTACGGTGCACGTTCTGGAGTGCGTGCGGCGCAGCGATTCGGTTCAGTCCTTTGTGAATGTCACCACAGATAAGGTGTATAAAAACAGAGAGTGGGAGTGGGGATATCGAGAGAATGAGGAGCTGAACGGCTTTGATCCGTATTCCAATTCCAAATCCTGTTCGGAGCTGGTTACGGACAGTTATAAAAATTCGTTTTTTCGGGAGCGCGAGACAGCGATTTCCACGATGCGGGCCGGCAATGTAGTGGGCGGCTGTGATTTTGCGGCTGATAGGATCGTGCCGGACTGTGTGCGTGCGGCTGTGGATGGGAAGCCGATCATTGTGAGAAACCCGTATTCGGTCAGACCGTATCAGCATGTGCTGGAACCGGTCATGGCGTATCTGCTTGTGGCGTGGAAGCAGTATGAAAATCACTCTGCCGCAGGGAGCTACAATGTCGGTCCGGAGGATAAGGACTGTATTTCGACGGGAGAACTGGCGACGCTCTTCTGCCAGGAGTGGCAAAGGATATCCGGACGGGCGGCGCAGTGGAAAAACGTGTGGGACGGCGGGCCGCACGAGGCCGGATTCTTGAAGCTGGATTCTTCGCGGATCAAAAAGACTTTTGGCTGGAAGCCGAGATGGGATGTCGCAACCTGCCTGCACAAAACCGTAGAGGTATATCACGCGTATTATGAAGGGGCGGATGTCGCCGGTATCGTGAGGCGTCAGATCAGAGAATATACGAAGGCATAGGCGGCAACAATACAGGAAAACAGCAAAAGATAAGCGGTGCATTTACAGTGATGCACCGCTTATTTTACATTCTTATTTTATAGGCTCCTTAGTCTGCCGAACCGACCTTCACGTCATCTACCAGGAAGGAATCGCCGTCCTCGACGATGCAGACCATCGTCTTACCTGTGTTCAGCTCGATCTCATTGCCGTCATCATCATAGTATCTGGTTGCACCGTAGTCGGAGGTCTTTTCCCAGGTTACATGGATGCCTTTGCCGTTGGTGAAGAACCAGCCGTCTCTGGTTGTATCGTGGCACTGGAAGGCCAGATAACCTTTCTCATCCCGGACCTCATAGTAAGTATTCTGAACCAGAATATTCTTGAATGCCAGCTGCTTGCCGTTCGCCTTGTCGATATGAGGACCGTCGGCCGTGCCGGACAGATACTGGAATCTGTCGTATAATCCCGTCTCCGCGTTATATACGAAATAGCAGTTTGTCAGTGGATAGGTAGGAGACATATCGATCTTGTTGGCGGTGATGGCGTCGCTGTACTGCTCCAGCGTGTTAGGCTCACCGGACGGAGCGAATTTATAGTGCTGCTCGTCGGAGTATCCGTCGCGGTATTCCAGGTCATATCCCAGCTTGTTGATATCCGCGAGAATGCCGTCCGTGTCCACATAAGCGTTATCTGTGGAATTGTTGGTGTCGTCGGCGCGCCAGAAATTGCTGCTGGACAGACCGTCGATATCTTCCGTGTCGGGACGGTTGATTACGTCGTCTATGTAGAAGGGACCGCCGAAGTGGATGTAGAAAGCATCCCACTCAAAGGACCAGTATATGTAGTAATCACGGCAACTCCGCACGTTTCCGATTCTGTCGAAATCACGCCAGTCCTGAAAAAGCGCCATCAGTCTGGTAATGCTGCCCTCCACGCTGCACTCATACAGGACATCCGCCTGAGAGATGCCGTATTGAGCCGCGGTCTTCGTGTTGGGAATCATGACGGTGATCGGTCTTGTGTTGTTTACTTCCTCGTCAACCCACTCATTTGTGATGCGGCTACGAACCATGCCCTCTTCCGGGGGAACGTCGTCGTCGGTCTCCGTTTCGGTATCTTCGCTGTCTTCTTCTTCTGGTTCGCTTATGTCATCAATGACCTGCTCTACGACAGGTTCTACGATAACCTCTTCTTCTTTTTTTCCACAACCAAATAATAGAAGAGTAGAAGACAAGGCTACAAGGGAAAGCACTTGCAATCTTTTCATTTCTAATCCTCTCTTTCTAATTTCCGCTTTACAGCAGACAATAACTTAACCTTACCTAGTATATCATAAGCGGCCGACGGAGTCACTAGGTAAAATTTGAAAATATCTACAAAATGTTAAGAATATCTAACGCAATGTTTGGAAATATGCATAGTGAGACGAACATATTGTAATTGCATAATTTTGCTTCAGGATGTATGATAATGTTATTATTGAAGGGCGTTAAGTCGCCAATCCAAACACAGAATGCGGCGGAGGAAAAGATGAAAAAGCTTATTGTTACGGGCGCGAACGGACAGCTGGGACGAGCCGTCAATCGGCAGTATGCGGGGAGCACGGAGTACGAACTGGTCAACACGGATGTGGGAGAGCTGGATATCACGAACGTGGATCAGGTCATGGCGTTCGCGAGAGAAATCAGGCCGTACGCGATCATTAATTGCGCGGCGTATACAGCGGTGGAGAAATGTGAACAGGAGGAGGATCTGGCGTTTCGCATCAATGCTGTCGGCGCGAGAAATCTGAGCATTGCCGCGAGCGAAACGGGCGCCAAACTGGTGCACATATCTACGGATTACGTTTTTGACGGCAACGGGACAAGACCGTATATCGAGACAGATCCGACGGGACCGCAGGGAGCATACGGCAGAACGAAGCTCGCCGGGGAAAATTTTGTCAGGGAGTTCGGCGGGCGTCATTTTATCATACGAACTGCATGGCTGTACGGCGAGGGCCAGAATTTTGTGAAGACAATGCTGCGCCTGGCCGAGACGCACGACAAGGTCAGGGTGGTGAGAGATCAGGTCGGATCGCCCACAAGCGCGGCGGAGCTGGCGAGAGCGATCGCATATCTGCTCCCGACGGAAAACTACGGACTGTTCCACGGAACCTGCGAGGGAGACTGCAGCTGGGCGCAGTTCGCGGAGGAGATTTTCCGTCTGGCGGGGAAGAAGACGATCGTTGAGGCGATCACGTCCGAGGAGTACGGAGCGGCTGTCAAACGTCCCGCCTACTCCATTCTGGAGAACTATATGTTCAAGATGACGACGGACTTTATGTTTGCCGACTGGCACGACGCCGTCTCGACGTACTTGAAAGACACGCTGCGGTGACGGGCGCGTAGGGAAGACGCTGCGCGGTCTGGGAATGGCTTTACAGCGCAGCGGTTTTATGAGAGAATGAATCGGCGGGGCATTTGGCCTCCGCGGGGAAGACACAGACAAATGTACGAGAAAGGAAATTTGAAGATATGCAGAAAACAGCGCTGATCACAGGTATCACGGGACAGGACGGTTCTTATCTGGCGGAGTTTTTGCTGGATCAGGGGTATGAGGTGCACGGTCTGATCCGCCGGCACAGCATTTCCAATACGGCGAGAATTGATCACCTCATTCATTCCGAATATAACAAAGTGAAATTTTTCCTGCATTTTGCGGACACGACGGATTCCAGCAATCTGATGAGGCTGATTGCGGATATCCGGCCGGCGGAGGTGTACAATCTGGCGGCCCAGTCTCATGTGGGCGTGTCGTTTGAGGTGCCGGAGTACACGGCGGAAGCGACGGGCGTGAGTACGCTGAAGCTGCTGGAGGCAATCCGCGTAAACGGCGGGGCGTGCAGATTCTATCAGGCTTCCACCTCCGAACTGTTCGGAGGAATTCCGGAGACGGCGCCGCAGAGCGAGAAGACGCCCTTTTACCCGAAGAGCCCGTACGGCGCGGCGAAGCTGTACTCCTACTGGATTACGGTCAACTACAGGGAATCTTATAATATGTTTGCCTGCAACGGTATTCTGTTCAATCATGAATCGCCGCGGCGCGGAGAGAATTTCGTCACGAGAAAGATCACGTTGGCGATTGCAAACATTGTGGCGGGCAGGCAGAACAAGCTGTCTCTCGGCAACATGAACGCCAAGCGCGACTGGGGATTCGCGGGTGACTATGTAAAAGGTATGTGGCTGATGCTGCAGCAGGATGCGCCCAGCGACTATGTGCTGGCGACGAATGAGACGCACACGGTCAGAGAATTTGTGGAGGCTGCCTTCGGTGAACTGGGCATTGTGATTCGCTGGGAGGGGACAGGCATCAACGAGAAAGGTTACGACGCTGAGAGCGGCAGGCTGCTGGTCGATGTCAATCCGGAGTTTTATCGTCCGGCGGAGGTGGAATTCCTGTGGGGGAATTGCGAGAAGGCGGAGAGAGAGCTGGGTTGGAAGAGAGATGTGGATTTCCGGAGTCTGGTTGCCATGATGATGGATGCGGATCTGCGCGAGATAGCGGGAATGAGCTGCGAGGAATACAAGAAGAGCAGGCAGTAAATATATGAGATTGTCAGAAGAGGCAGAGACCTCGGAAACGGAGAGCAAAAATGAGCGGAGCACTGAATAAGACGGACAAGATCTACGTGGCGGGCCATCGAGGACTGGTCGGAAGCGCGATCGTGAGGAATCTGGAGGCGAAGGGCTATACCAACGTCATAGGCAGGACGCACGGAGAACTGGATTTGACCAATCAGCAGGCGGTCCGGAATTTCTTCGAGGCGGAAAGACCCGACGTCGTGGTGCTGGCGGCGGCGAAGGTGGGCGGCATCAATGCGAACAACACGACGCCGGCAGAGTTCGCGTACGAAAATATGCAGATTCAGTGCAATGTGATTAAATGCTGCCATGACTACCAGGTGAAAAAGCTGCTGTTTCTGGGAAGCACGTGCATTTACCCGCGGATGGCGCCACAGCCCATACCGGAGGATGCGCTTTTGACCGGGCCGCTGGAAGAGACGAACGAAGCCTATGCGATTGCCAAGATCGCCGGACTGGAGATGTGCAAATTTTTCAAGAGACAGTACGGGGACGATTTTATCAGCTGTATGCCCACCAATCTCTACGGGCCCCACGACAATTACGACTTGTCGGGGTCGCATGTGATGCCTGCGATGATCCGCAAGTTCCATGAAGCCAAGGTGAACGGCGATTCGACTGTGGAGCTGTGGGGAACCGGCACGCCGCTTCGCGAGTTCCTGTATGTGGACGACATGGCGGACGCGTGTGTGTTCCTGTTGGAGAATTACAGCGGCGAGCAGCATGTGAACATCGGGACCGGCAAGGAAGTCACGATCAGGGAGCTGGCGGAGACGGTGCAGAGAGTTGTCGGATATCAGGGAGAGATTGTGTGGAACCGTGATATGCCCGACGGCACGCCCCGCAAATTGACCGATGTCACGAAGCTGCATAACTTGGGCTGGCAGCACAGCGTGGAACTCGAAGAGGGCGTCCGCCTTGCGTATGACTGGTTCCGGGAAAATGTGGATCGCGCCAGACTCTGATTTGCGGGACCTTTTGCGATATCATAACAGGCGATAACTTACAATTTACATGGATCGGATTGCCTGTTATGATAAATTCATACAAATGTAACTACATATATAATGAAATGTGCAAAAGGAGTGACGGGGAATGCTTCAAGGAAACATTTTGTCTGAACAGGAACTGGAACAGATCATTTCCGGTTTCATGTTGGAATTGGGTATACCTGCGCATTTGAGAGGGTATCAGTATCTGCGGAGCGCAGTGGAAATGTGCGTGGGAGACATGGAGCTGGTCGGCAGCGTCACGAAGCTGCTGTATCCGGATCTGGCCAGACTGTACAAGACCACGGATCAGAAGATCGAGCGTGCGATCAGGAACGCGATCGAGGTGTCGTGGGAGCGCGGCAACAGCGAGCTGTTTGAGCAGCTGTTCGGCTACTGCAATTCCAATGAGTACAGCCGGCCTACCAACAGCGAGTATATTGCGGCGGTAGCGGATTACCTGCGCCTGCAGTACGGATTGTTTTGACCGTCTGCAGAGCGGACAACACAGCATGGGAAAAGGGGAAGAGATATACGTCTCTTCCTTTTTTTGTCGATGTGTGATAAAATGTTTCATATCTATCATGGTCGGAAAGGTGCGGGAGTCGGTATGAAATTGCTCAGTGTGATAGTGCCCTGCTATAACGAGGAAGAAAATGTGCGGGATTTTTACGTGGAACTGTTTAAAAACGACACATTTTTCCGGGAAAAAGAGATCGGAGTGGAACTGCTGTATATAGACGACGGCTCCAGGGACAGGACCGTGGAAGAAGTAAAAAAGCTGCGGAGCGAGGACGAGAGAGTGCATCTGTTGTCGTTCTCCAGAAATTTTGGCAAGGAGGCGGCCATCTATGCCGGCTTGCAGAAAGCGAAGGGCGATCTGGTCGTGCTCATGGACGCCGATCTGCAGGATCCGCCGTCGATGCTTCCGGAAATGTACAGCTATATCGAGGAAGGCTATGATTCTGTGGCGACGCGCCGTGTCACAAGAAAGGGAGAGCCGGTGGTACGCTCCTTTTTTGCGAGGATGTTCTATCGCCTTATGAACAGGATATCCAAGACGGAGATTGTGGATGGTGCGCGGGATTACAGACTGATGACCAGACAGGTCGTGGACGCGATCCTGGCGATGACGGAATACAATCGCTTTACCAAAGGCATTTTCGGCTGGGTGGGTTACAGGACGAAATGGCTGGAATACGAGAATGTGGAGCGCAGGAAAGGCGAGACGAAGTGGTCGTTCTGGAAGCTGTTCCTCTATTCTCTGGAAGGTATTATCGCCTTCTCTACGGCCCCGCTTACCATAGCGGCGCTGATGGGGGCGCTCTTCTGTCTGCTCGCCTTTGTGATGATTGTTGTGATTATTGTGAGGACGCTTATGTTCGGCGATCCGACCTCTGGCTGGCCTTCCCTCGTGTGCATTATTCTGCTTGTGAGCGGCGTGCAGCTGTTCTGTCTCGGAATACTGGGACAATATTTGTCCAAAACTTATATGGAAGTGAAGAAAAGACCCATATATCTTGTCGAAGAGGAATTTTAGATGCCTGAGTCGGTCAGTATTATCGTGCCGGTATATCGGGCGGAAGCCTATATCGCCGAGACGATAGCGATGGTGATAAGCCAGACTTATAAAAATTGGGAATTGTTTTTGGTGGACGACTGCTCGCCGGACGGAAGCGTCGGGGTGATCCGAGACACGCTCTGCAGATATGAGCGGCGTCTGTTGTACGCGGGCGGGGAGTACGGCGGCGGGCAGGGACGAGACATCCGCTCCGCGGAGGAGTATACCGACGGCACGGGACGGCGGATTGTGCTGGTGTGCAAACGGGAAAACGAGGGAGCCGCCGCCGCGCGCAATACCGGACTCGATATGGCGCAGGGAAGATATATCGCCTTCCTGGACGCCGACGATGTGTGGCTCCCGGAGAAGCTGGAGCGGGAACTTCGCTTTATGGTGGACAGGCAGGCGGGATTTGTGTTCACGGCCTATGAATTCGGGGACAGGAACGCCAGACCGACGGGCAAGGTGGTCCATGTGCCGCCGCGTCTCACATACAGAGAGGCGCTGTCGAGGACAATCATCTTCACCACGACGGTACTGTTGGACAGAGAACGTATTCCGGAAGGGCTGATGCGCATGCCCATGGTGGAGAGCGAGGATACGGCTACCTGGTGGCAGATCCTGCGCGCAGGGTACACAGCCTGCGGTCTGGATGAGACGCTGGCGATCTACCGCAGGCCACCGCAGTCTCTGTCCTCCAATAAATTTGTGGCGGTGCGGCGCATTTGGAATTTGTACCGCAGGCAGGAAAAATTATCCGTGATTTCCAGCGCGCGTTATTTTATCTTATGGGCATACAAGGCGGCCGCCAGGCGGCTATAGTTTTTGCGTAAGCCCTGATGAGGTGTGATTTATGAAGCGGATAGAAGCATTTAAAAGATTTATCATACTGCAGCTGTCCTTGATCGGACTTCTCTTCCACACAGCGATCTACGCGTATTTTTGGTTTGAAGAGTACTATCCGTATCTGAAGATTCACGGCAGGGCAAACTTTTATTTTAGAGGGCATGTCCTGATCGTTCTGATCTATTTTGTGCTGCTTTTCTTCTTCGCGAGCACCTACGGTGTGCTTAAAATCGGATATCTCAAGCCGACGGATGTGTTTCTCTCTGAATTTTTTGCGCTGCTTTTTGCCAATGTGATCTCCTATTTTCAGATTTCCCTGATGGCGAACTGGGTGGTGAAAGTCAGGCCGATCGCGCTGACGATGCTCATACAGATCGTGTTCTCGATCGTGTGGGTTTTTGTGTGCAACACATGCTATTACAAGGCGTTTCCGCCGCGCAATATCCTGATTATTCACGGGGAGCGCCCCATCGACGATATCGTGGCGAAATTCAAGTCCCGCAGAGAGAAATATAAGATCAGCAAGAGCATGAACATCTCGGAGGGTATAGAGGCCATCAAGAGGGAGATCGTCAACGATTACGGAGCGGTCGTCCTTTGGGATATACCGGTTGCCGACAGAAATTGTCTGCTCAAATACTGCTACAGTCGTTCCGTCCGGGTGTATATGATGCCGAAGATATCCGATGTTCTGGTGAAGGGAGCGGATCAGCTGCATCTCTTTGATACGCCGATTTATCTGACGAGGGAATACGCGCTCAAGATTGAGCAGCGGATTGCCAAACGGCTGATCGATCTGGTCTGTTCGGTGATTCTGGTGATCATTGCTTCCCCCATTATGCTGCTTGCGGCGACTGCCATCAAGGCATACGACGGCGGGCCGGTATTCTACAAACAGGTCCGGTGTACGATGGGCCGAAGAGAATTTCAGATTCTGAAATTCCGGAGCATGAGAGTGGATGCGGAGAAAGACGGGGTGGCGCGGCTCGCGTCCAAGAATGACTCGCGCATCACGCCCGTCGGCAGATTTATCCGCGCGACGAGAATAGACGAGCTCCCGCAGCTTCTGAATATTCTGAAGGGCGAGATGTCCTTTATCGGTCCCAGGCCGGAGCGTCCCGAGATCATAGACAAGTATATGGAGGAGATGCCGGAGTTTGCTTTCCGTATGAAGGTGAAGGCGGGACTGGCGGGATATGCGCAGGTGTACGGCAAGTACAATACCACGCCCTACGATAAGCTGAAACTGGATCTGACTTATATTGAACAGTACTCCGTGTGGCTGGATCTGAAGCTGATGCTTTTGACGCTGAAAATTCTGATCAGACCGGAGAGCACGGAAGGCGTGGACGATACGCAGACCACGGCGATGAAGGAGACGAAATGAAGACGGTGATGTATGATAAGACGGAGGGCATGGATTTAAAAAAGCTGGTGCTCTTTCTGCTGAGAAAGCTTTGGCTGCTCATACTTCTCTCGGCGGCGGGCGGCGCGCTTTTCGGAGGAGTTTATCTGTTCTGTCATACGGTGATCGCGGTCAACCGGGAGTATCAGGCTTTTTCCAAAGTATATCTGGATTTCGCGCCGGATGAGACAGGGGAGGTGTATCAGGCATATAACGGGTATACCTGGAATGATCTCATCGCCACTTCGCGCATTATGGATGAGACGCTTGCGAGCCTTCCAGCCGATTTCACCGCCGAAGAAGTGCGGGCGGCGGTGAGCGCGACGATTCTCTCCGATCTGCGGCTTCTGACAATTACGGTCACCACGGGCGATCCGACGAGAACGGAAACGATCCTGCGTGCCGTGGATCAGTCGCTGGTGAAGCTTGGCGGGAGCGCTAAAGAATTTCGTGAGATCGAAGTCATTCAGGAGGAGCCGGCCAAGTTGCTGACAATGGACGACAGGCTGTTGCAGGCGGTGCTTCTGGGCGTTCTGTCTGTCTGCGCGGCGACGCTTTTGGGAATGGCGCTTCTGTATGTGCTGGACGACGGCATCTATGTGGCGGGCGATCTGAAAAGTGTGACCACGCTTCCCTTTGTGGGCTACCTGCCGCCCGAAGGGACACAGGGAACGGTGGGGGCGCGGCTTGCGGAGGACACGGAGCGGAACCGGGCATATCTGGAGCAGAAAACGGGCAGGCTGGAATGTTATACGCCGGGCGGAAAGAACGCGGCGCAGGAGCCGCCTTTTGACAGGCTGCGGCAGGCGGATGGCGTCCTGCTGGAGATCCCTTATGGCAAACTGGACAGGGCGGCGCTGTCCTATGAGCTGGAACGACTTTCGCTGCAGGACTGCCGCGTGGCCGGTGTGACGATCAAGGACGCTGATGTGAGGTTTCTGAGATGGTATTACAATCACCTTTGAGCATACAGGTGCTGGTGTCGGCGGTAGAGCAGGACGCCGAAGCGCTGGTGCGGCAGATGCGGATTACAACCTCCGCCGTCATCGTGAACCAGTGCGGCGGATACGGGTATCGGGAGTGGCAGGCGCCGGACGGGGGACAGGCCGGACAAAAAGAGCGCAGGATACAGGTGTTTTCCATGCCGGAGCGGGGTGTGGGACTGAGCCGCAACACGGCGCTTCTGCATGCGGACGGAGACGTCTGCCTCTTCTCGGACGAGGATATCGTGCTGGCGGAGGATTATGTGACGCAGATTGCGAAGGCTTATGAGGCGCTGCCGGATGCGGACATGATTCTCTTTAACGTCAGGGTGGCACCTGCCAGAAGAACCTATTGGAACGAGGACGTTCATCGAATCGGCCGGCGCAATTACGGACGGTATCCGGCGTACAGCATCACGGCCAGACTCGAGGCGCTGCGGCGTGCCAACGTGCACTATTCGCTGCTGTTCGGCGGCGGCGCGCGGTACAGCAACGGGGAGGACAGCCTGTTCCTCAGGGATTGTCTGCGGGCTGGGCTGCGGATCTATTCCCACACGGCGTGCATCGGCGCGGAGACGGAGCGGGAATCCACCTGGTTCAGCGGCTATCATGAGAAATTTTTCCGTGACAGAGGCGTGCTGTATCACTATCTGTACGGGCGGTTGGCGCTGCCGCTCGCATACCGTTTCCTGCTTGCGCACAGGCGGGAAATGTGCCGGGAGATTCCGATCGGACGCGCGTACGCTCTTATGAGAGAAGGCGTGCATGAGGCGAGGTCGGGCGGCGGAAAGGACAGCGGCGGTCGATGATTCTGTATATCACGGTGGCGGCGGCAACGGCGCTGCTCGCAGGCATGGTGGACAACCGTCCTGCCACACAACCGTATAGGACGACCAGACAGCAGATGTGCAATCGGATCTGTCTGATGGCGATCTTTTTGATTCTGTTCGCGCTGTCGGCCTGCAGACTGAATGTGGGCAACGACTATGCCAAGTATGTGGAGTTCATGCATCTTGTCAACTGCGACGCCTATGTGCCGACAGAGATCGGATTCAATCTGTTCGTGAAGCTGGTCTACGGACTTTCGGGTTTTGAGAATTATCTTCTCGTGTTTGCGGCGTATGCGTTTGTCACGATCCTGTTTTTTATGCTGGCGATGTATGAGCAGAGCGACGATTTCCCGCTCACGTTTTTTCTGTTTATGATGCTGGGGTACTATTTCCAGACGTTCAGCACGGTGCGCTACTATCTGGCGCTGGCGATCGCGCTGTACTCTATGAAGTTTGTGCTGCGCGGGCAGTGGGGCAGGTTCGTCGTCCTGATCCTTCTGGGATCTGCTTTTCACAAGTCGCTTCTGGTGGTGATTCCGCTTTATTTTCTGGCGTCGCTGCCCTGGAAAAAGTGGCAGCTTGTGCTGGCGGGCCTGTTCTGTACGACGTTCCTCTTCCTTCAGGATTTCTATCTGAAGGTGGTCGTATTTCTGTATCCGACGTATGAGGATACGGAGTATCTGGAGGGTGGCACCAGCTATGTCAATATTGCCAGATGTCTGGCGGTGCTTGGGCTGGCGGGACTGGTATATTACAGGAGGCGGCGTCTGGGCGCAAAGGAGGAGGACAGACGGTTCCGGTTCTTTTTCTATCTGAATCTGGGAGCGCTTGCGCTGTATGTGTTCTGCTCATTTTTGCCGATCATATCGCGCATCGGGTATTATCTGACGATCAGCCACATCCTGTTTTTGCCGCTGCTTCTGCAAAAGACGGAAGATGAGCGTCTGCGGAGGCTGCTCCGCGCGGGAATCGTTCTGGCGGCGGTGTGCTATTTCGCAGTTTACATGAGCCGGGCGGGGAACGACGGCGTGCTGATTCTGCCGTACAAGACGTTTCTCTTTGACGATATGGTCAATATTCTGTCCGATGTAAACTGACGGGACGGTGTGGCCATGGGAGAATAAACATGACTTTCAGCATTATCATTGTATGTCTGAACGCGGGAGACAAACTGCATGAGACAGTCGAGAGCGTCCGGGCGCAGACGGAGCGGGACTATGAAGTCATCGTCAAGGACGGCTGTTCCGAGGACCGTGTGACGAGAGCGTATCTGGATGAGTATGCGCGGGTGGCGGAATGTGAGGAAGAACATTCACCGGGCAGCCGCATCAGGGTATATCGCAGTGCGGATACAGGCATTTATGACGCTATGAACCAGGCGGTGCGGTATGTCCGCGGCGACTATGTCCTCTTTCTGAACTGCGGGGACCGGTTTTATGACGCCGGCGTGCTGGAGCAGGTGAAGGATCGGATCAGACAGCGAGAAGGCGGACGGACAGCTGGGCGGCGCATCTATTACGGCGATGTGTATGAGTGCAGAACCGGCGCGCTGGTGCAGTCGAATCCGGTGATCGATGACTTTGCCTGCTACCGCAATCTGCCGTGCCACCAGGCGTGCTTCTATGACGCGGCTCTGTTGCGGGGACGGGGCTTTGACACGGCTTATGCGGTGCGCGCCGACTATGAACATTTTCTGTGGTGCTATTACAAGGGCGGCGCGGAGACGGTGTATATGCCGGTTACGGTAGCGCTCTATGAAGGCGGCGGTTTCTCGGAGACGCGGGCGAATGAGCGCAAGTCGAAGCGGGAGCACAGAGAGATCGTGAGCAGATATATGCCGGCGCGCAAGGTGCGCCGATACCGGCTGACGATGCTTCTGACACTTGCGCCGCTCAGAACGTGGATGGCGCGGAACCCGGCCACGGCGGGAATTTATCAGACGGTTAAGAGAAAACTGTATCGGTGAGATAAGATGGAGGAAAAGATGAAGGTACTATGGGTATGCAATATTATGCTTCCGACGATCGCCAGACAGCTTGGCGTTGCTTACAGCAACAGAGAGGGCTGGCTGAGCGGCCTGCTGGATCGCGTTGCGCAGGAGCAGGGGCATAACCGGATCGAGCTCGGCATTGCGTTTCCAGTGGACGAGGATCTGGGAGAGCTGCAGAAGAGTATGCAGCTCGGGGAAAACATGTCCTGCCGTTGCTACGGTTTTCGGGAAAATCTTGCCGCTCCCGAGATTTACGACGAGGCAATAGAAAAGAGATTTGAGGAGATACTGGCAGATTTTGCGCCGGATATTCTGCATGTGTTTGGCACGGAGTTCCCCCATGCGCTCGCCTGTATCAAAACCTTTGGGAGACCCGAGAGAACGCTTGTGGGGATACAGGGACTGTGCAGCGTCATAGCGGAGGAATACATGGCGGACCTGCCCGTCAAGGTGCAGAGGCAGGCGACGCTGCGGGACCGTATCAGAGAGGACAGTCTGAAGCAGCAGCAGAAGAAATTCAAGAAGCGGGGAGAGTATGAGAAGGCGGCGTTGCTCCTGACGGGGCATATTGCCGGCAGAACGGATTTTGACCGCGAGCAGACGGCCAAGATCAACCCATCCGCCAAGTATCACTATCTCAACGAAACGCTGCGGGGAGTCTTCTACCATGACAGATGGAAACGCTCGGCATGTGAACAGCACAGCATTTTCTTAAGTCAGGGGGACTATCCGCTGAAGGGATTCCATTATCTGCTGCGGGCGCTTCCGAAGGTGCTGGAAGAATTCCCGGACACCCATGTCTATGTGGCGGGGAACAATATCATTGAGGCGGACACGTTTCAGGACAGACTCAAGCTGTCGGCATACGGCAGATACCTCAGGAAACTGATTCGGGAAAACAGCCTGGAGGAGCATGTGACAATGCTGGGCAGGCTGAGCGCGGAGGAGATGAAGAAGGAATATCTGAACTGTCACCTCTATGTGCTCCCGTCGGCGTTGGAAAATTCTCCCAACTCTCTCGGAGAGGCTATGCTGCTCGGCACGCCATGTGTGGCGGCGGATGTGGGCGGCGTGCACAATCTGCTGACAGACGGCGGAGACGGTATGCTGTATCCGGCGGGCGACGTGGAGGCGCTGGCCGCCAGGATCATGGAGATTTTCACGAAGGAAGCCATCGTGGAACGATTCTCGGACAACGCCAGAAAGCATGCCCGCGTGAATCATGACGCCGGTCAGAATTATTACCGCCTGATACATATTTATCGGGAGATGCTGTCATGACTTTTACCTTTGCCTCCAACTATATCAATCACCATCAGATCCCGCTGTGCAATGCGCTCTATCGGGAACTTGGCGGGGATTTTACATTCGTCCAGACGATGCCGATGGAGCGGGAGCGGGTCGATATGGGCTGGAGCGTGGATGTGCGCAGCCTGCCCTATGTGAAATGCCTGTATGAGGAGGAGGCCGAATGCCGCAGGCGGATCGTGCAGAGTGATATGACGCTGCTTGGCTGGACGGAGCGGGAGGACCTCGCTGAGGAGAGACTGGCGTCGGGGAAACCCACGCTGCGCGTCAGCGAACGCCTGTACAGAGAAGGGCAGTGGAGGGCGGTATCGCCCCGCGGTCTCGCCGCAAAATACCGGGAGCATATCAGGTATCGGAGGCAGCCCGTCTGCATGCTGTGCGCGGGCGCGTATGCCCCGTCGGATTTTCACCTGATAGGCGCTTATCCGGGCAAGCTGTTCAGATGGGGATATTTTACGGCTCTGCGCACTTATGAAGACGGGGCGCTGGAAGCGATGAAGCCGCAGGACGGCGTGCTGCATATTGTGTGGGCGGGCAGGTTCATACCGCTGAAACACCCGGAGTACGCGGTGCGGCTGGCCAAGACGCTCCGCGCGGCAGGGCGCCGTTTCTTCGTGCATATGCTGGGGGACGGCGAGATGGAGAGCACGCTCCGGCGGGAAGTGGACGATCTGGGACTGAAGGAGCACTTCAGGTTCTACGGGTACACACATCCCGAAAAAGTCCGCGATGTGATGGAGAAATGTCATGTTCATCTGTTTACAAGCAACCATCTGGAGGGCTGGGGCGCCGTGGTCAACGAGGGTATGAACAGCGGCTGCGTGGAGATAGTCAACGCGCAGGCGGGCGCCGCTCCTTATCTGATCCGGCACGGGCAGAACGGGCTGGTCTATCCGGGCGACCGGTATGAGAAACTGGAGGAGCTGGCGCTGGAAGTGTCCGCGCATTGGGAGAGATACAGCCGCATGGGACAGGCGGCTTACGAGACAATCCGCGATGTGTGGAATGCGGACAGGGCCGCCGGGGAGCTGCTCCGCTTCGCCGGAGAACTGATGAACGGGGAGATATCTCCCGCCAGGGAAGGGCCGCTCAGCGTCGCGCCGGTTATCAGTCCGCGGGGCATGTATCGGGCGATGACGGAGAACAGACTGTAGCGGTGCCGTGATACGGAGGGGAACATGGACGGGAAGATCAGCGTGATCGTGCCGGTGTACAATTCCATAGACTGTCTGGAAAAGTGCGTGAACTCCATCTGCGCGCAGACCTACGGCAATCTGGAGATTCTTCTCATAGACGACGGCTCCACGGACGGCACGGGAGAACTGTGCGACCGGCTGGCGGCGCAGGACGTGCGTATTCGTGTCTTCCACAAGGAGAACGGCGGCGCGTCCTCGGCGCGCAATCTGGGAATCCGGTATGCCGAGGGGGCGTATCTGGGATTCGTGGACAGCGACGATTATATTGAGCCGGATATGTATGCGCTTCTCATGGGGGCGATCGGGGAGCGGCATGTGCCGATCGCGCAGATCTCCAGGGATGAGAGGGACGAGACGGGCGAGCGTCTGCCCGACGTCTGTGTGCCGCCGGAGCGTGTGCGGTTCTGCAGATCGGAAGATTTTCTGCGGGAGCTGCTTTTGCATCAGGGCGACTGTTCTTTTTGCACCAAGCTGGTGCGCCGGGAACTGTTTGCGCGGCATTCGTTCCCCGAAGGGCTTCTGAATGAGGATTTCCGCCTGTTGGTGGAACTGCTGCGGGAGACGGAAGGTGTGCTGATTCTGCCCAAACAGTGCTATCATGTGGTCTGCCGCCGGGAGAGCACGACCAGGAAGCGGACGCGGGACAGCTTCTCGCGGGTATTCGTGGATATTGTGAACAATGCGGATGAGGTGCAGCTTCTGGTGGACAGGGAATATCCCGGACTGCACGACTGCGCGGTCCGGTTTAATCTGTACCAGAGGCTGGATTATCTGCTGCACGTGCCGATCCCACAGATGAAGGGCGCGTTCTGCCGCGGCGTCGTCGGATATCTGCGGCGCCATGTGCCGGATATCGTGACGAATCCTTATCTGACAGGAAAAAATAAAATTTATCTGCTCTTATTGTCGGTCGCTCCGGAGACGGTCAGAAAAGTACACGCGCGAAAGATGGCGCGGCAGAACAGACGACTCGGGCGCTGAGCCGGAACGCATGCGTTTTAGGAAAAATATTGCGATGTGTGGCTGTTGAGTGGTATACTTGACGCAGATTCAAACTTGTGAACAGAAAGCGGAAGGAGATTCTCCCATGTTAAACGATAAGACAATCCTGGTCACGGGAGGCACAGGTTCATTCGGCAAATGCTTTGCGAGATATGTGCTGACGCATTATCAGCCGAAGAAGATTATCATTTATTCCAGAGATGAGTTTAAACAGTGGCTTATGGCCGATGAGTTCAGGGAGTATGAAGACAGGCTTCGGTTTTTTATCGGCGACGTGCGCGATCTGGAGCGCCTTAAGAGGGCGTGCGAGGGCGTGGACTATATCGTTCATGCGGCGGCGCTCAAGCAGGTGCCCGCCTGCGAGTACAATCCGAACGAGGCGATCAAGACCAATATCCACGGCGCGATGAACGTGATCGACGCGGCGCTGGACTGCGGAGTGCGCAGGGTTGTCGCGCTCTCCACGGATAAGGCGGTAAATCCCGTCAACCTGTACGGCGGGACGAAGCTGGTGTCGGACAAGCTGTTTGTCGCGGCGAACGCCTACGCGGGAGCGAAGGATATCAATTTTTCCATTGTGCGGTACGGCAATGTGGCGGGCAGCAGGGGATCCGTCATCCCGCTCTTCCACAGACTGATCAGGGAGGGCTCGGAGGAACTTCCGGTGACGGATGTCAGGATGACGCGCTTCTGGATCAGCCTTACGCAGGGTGTGGAGCTGGTAATCAAGGCGCTGACGGAGGCGAAAGGCGGCGAGACTTTTATCAGCAAGATACCGTCCTTCAAGATCACCGATCTGGCGGAGGCGATGCTGCCGGGCTGCAGGATCAGGGAGACGGGAATCAGGCCCGGCGAGAAGCTGCATGAGATCATGGTGACGACCGAGGACTCGCACACCACATATGAGTATGACAAGCACTTCATCGTCTATCCGCAGATGACATGGAATGTCAGGCAGCAGCCCGACTTGAGCGGCAGGAAGGTGGAAGAAGGCTTCTCCTACAGTTCCGGCACGAATACGGAATGGCTGTCGGTGGAGGATATCCGGGAGCTGTTAAAGAGCGTGGAGCTGGAGAAGTGACGTGAAGCAAATAGCGGTAAAGGCAGCGGGGACATGTAGGAATGCATGTCCCCGATCAATCGGACAGAGCGTGCCGGGGAGGAAGAGAGATGGAAAAAGCGATTGGAATACCCGCGATTGCGGGCGGTGAGCCGGCGAGACAGACCAGGATTTATTACGGGCACCAGTACATCGACGAGGATGACGTGCAGGCGGTCACGGAGGTGCTGCGCCATCACGATCTGACCTGCGGGCCGAAGATTAAAGAGCTGGAAGATAAGCTGTGCGGTCTGACAGGGGCGAAGTATGTGGTGGTGTGCAGCAGCGGCACGGCGGCACTTCACATCTCCTGTCTTGCGGCGGGCGTGGGAGAGGGGGATGAGGTGATCACCACCCCCATCACCTTTGCGGCGTCGGCCAACTGCGCGCTGTACTGCGGCGCCAGGCCGATTTTCGCGGATATCGATCCGGAGACGTACAATATCGATCCGTGCAGAGTGGAGGAGGCGGTCACGGAGCGCACGAGAGCTGTGGTGGCTGTGGACTACACGGGTCAGTCCGTCGAGCTCGACGCGCTGCGGGAGATCTGCAGCAGACACAATCTGGTACTGATCGAAGACGGGGCCCATGTGATCGGGACAAAGTACAAGGGCAGGTACAATGGATCGATATCGGATATGACCACGTTCAGTTTTCATCCGGTCAAGACCGTCACGGGCGGCGAGGGCGGCGCGGTTCTGACCAATGATGAGAATCTGTACAAGAGGCTGCTGCTCTATCGCTCTCACGGCATCACGAGAGACGTCGGACTGATGGAGCACGAGCCGGACGGCCCCTGGTACTATGAGCAGGTGGATCTCGGATTTAATTACCGCATGACGGATATCCAGGCGGCGCTCATCATCAGTCAGCTTGACAAGCTGCCGATGTTTGGCAGGAGAAGGAAGGAGATTGTGGCGAGGTATGACGAGGCCTTCGGGAAACTGCCGCAGCTGTACGTGCAGCGGGAGATTCCGGAGTCGGATACCACGAGACACCTGTATATTCTGCGCATCGTGCCGGAGAAACTCACGATCGACAGACGGCAGTTTTTCGACGCGCTGACGGCGGAGAATGTCTGCTGCAACGTGCATTATATTCCGACATACTATTTTCCGTATTATGAAAAAATGGGGTACCGCAGAGGCCTGTGCCCGAATGCGGAGAAACTGTACGAAGAGATCATATCATTGCCGCTCTACTATGCCATGACAGACGAGGACGTGGAGAGCGTCATTGAAGCCGTGACGAAGATCGCGGTATATTACGCGAAGAAGTAAGCGTGTGAGGTTTATGTCCGGAGGTATTCGGACGGAGAGTGATATGCAGACGAAAGAGATGCCGGTCAAAGCAAAGATTATATATGTCCTCACGGTGTGTCTCGTCACGCTGCTCATCTGGCTGAGCAACGAGGGCGTCAGCCCGCTTGTATATACGGGCAGCGGCCTGCAGCATACGGTAGGACTGATCGATTCCGAGAACAATCTGGTCATTCAGGAGTCTGTGGCTGTCAACGGCGTTGTGGCGGGTACGCCGCAGTATGTCCTGAACAGGGGCGGTTACAGCGCGCAGCTTGCCTACAGCGCAGAGCGGCCGGATTCCGTTCTGGAGCTGTGGGAGCAAGGCAAAAAGGTGGCGGCATGGCCGCTCGATCCCGCGCTCTCGCAGACCACGGTTGATTTTACGCTGTCCAAGGACGCCAAGCAGCTGCAGCTGCGCGTCAACTACAGCGGGCAGGGCGCTTTGACGATCAGAGAATTGAGCCTGTCGCCGCACACCATATTTTATTCCGACACTTATTTCTTTATGGCGCTGTTCCTGGCGGGCAGTCTGCTCGTGTGGCTGTATCGAAACGGCAGATTTGCGCGTCTGACAAGAGAGCAGCTGGTGAATTACAGTGTGATTCTGGGTGTGGCGGTGCTCGCCACAACGCCGATGATGCAGACCTATCTCTACAACGGGGACGACCTGTGCTATCATCTGGCGCGGCTGGAGGGATTAAAGGACGGTATTCTGGACGGACAGATTCCGGTGAATATTCAGCCGGACGGACTGCGGGGCAACGGCTACCTGAACGCCATGTACCCGTATCTGTTCCTGTATATCGGGGCATTTCTGAGAATCTGCCGCGTGTCGATCGGCCTGTCCTACAAGGTGCTGATCTTTCTGGCTAATCTGGGCTCGGCGGCGTGCGCGTATGTCGCGGTGCGTTCCATGTGCGGCTCCCGCAGGAGCGTCATGCTGGCGGTTGTGCTGTATACACTCATGCCGTACCGTTTTACCAATATTTTTTCCAGAGGGGATCTGGGCGAGACGCTGGCACTGATCTTCTGGCCGCTCATCATTGCGGGGATGTATCACATTGTCATGGGGGAGAGCCGTTACTGGTACTATCTGGTGATCGGGATGAGCGGCGTGCTGCAGAGTCATATCCTGAGCGCGGCGTTTGCGGCGGTGTTCTGCGCGATCACCGCGCTGGTGTACTGCAGGCGCATTGTCCGCGAAAAGAGATACGGCAGGATCGGCAGGGCGGCAGGTTGGTTCTTCCTGCTGAATATGTGGTATCTTGTGCCGTTTGTGTACTACTATTTCAGAGAGAACCTGAGCACGGAGGTGCTCAGATGGAGCGGGTATTTCGAGCAGTCCATCAACCCCTCCAACTTGACGCAGAGCATCAGCCTGTACAACAAACAGTATTTCTCCCTGGGGCTGGCGCTGATCGGCTGTGTGGGCGTCGGCGTTATATGGCTTCTGTGTGAGCGCGGAAAAGAGAGGAATGCCAGAGAAGGCTTCTGTCTGTATCTGCTGGTGCTGGGCGGCTTCCTGACTTATATGACTACCGGCTATTTTCCCAGCAGGACGCTCCTTGCCTTCGGCTGGTTCCGGGATATTGTCACCATGATTCAGTTCCCCTGGCGGTTTCTGGGGCCGGCGTGCGCATGTTTTCTGTTCGTGGGGGTGATCGGCCTGTCGGAGTCAGCGGTGTTAAGGCCCTACCGCAACGAGGTAGCCGCCGTGCTGGCCGGTCTGAGCCTGCTGGCGATTCTGTCGGTTCCGACGGACAACAGCCACATGCCTTACGCTAACGCCGAGTCGGTGGTATCCAAGGGACATGAGAGCAAGCTGGCGGCGAATATCGGGCTTTTCTATCCGTACGAATGGCGGCTGGACGGGGCGGCGGATGAGCGGCTGACCGAGAGCGTCATCGCGTCGGATTTTGATCGGATATCTGTCCGCGATTACCGGAAAAACGGCACGAAGGCGGAGGTTGTCTACACGGCGTCCGGAAGCGACGGTTATCTGGAGCTGCCCATCCAGAATTATCTCGGCTATCGCGCGTATGACGAGACGGGCGCGAGGCTGCTGATAGAGCAGGGAACGGGAGGAAGAATGCGGTTGGCGGTGACAGGGGACGGCGCGGAACACAGAATATCCGTCCGCTATGGGCCGAATCCGCTGTTTATCGCGGCCGATATTGTCTCGGCATTGGCGCTGGCATATTTGATTTTCAGGTGCGGGAGACGCGCAGGAGGGATATCGCATGAGTAATGTGGGGGGGGGTAAACGCAAGCGGGATATTCAGTTCCGATACTACGAAATTCCGCAGAACGAACCCTGTCTCGCCCTGCTTGGGGAGGCGTGGGTACGGCCCTACGGCGACGGGGTCGACTGTCAGCACTTTCACAATTATATGGAGATCGGTTTCTGCCATGAAGGCAGGGGAATTGTGGAACTGGACGAGGAGCGCGCCCGGTATCAGGGGGATATGTTTACCGTGATTCCCAAGAACTATCCGCACAACACGGAGAGCGAGAATTTCTCTCTGAGCAGCTGGGAGTACCTGTTCATAGATGTGGAAGCCCTTTTGCGGGAGGTTTACAGGGATAACAGTATCTACGGGGAAGAGCTTGCGGAACTGGTCAACGGCCGCGCGTGGGCTGTCAGCGCGTCGGAGTATCCGGAGGCGGCCGAACTGATCCTGAGAATCATGGAGGAGATGCGCTGCAAGCAGGAGTTTTACTACGAGAGCGTGCGGGGGCTGCTGTTTGCGCTTCTGATCAACATTGCGCGCATGAACGATAAGGCCTCGGACAAAGTCAGGCGTCAGAGCAGCGGCGTATCGCAGATGACGGTGGCGCTGCACCATATCGGCAAACATTACGCGGAAGACATGACGATCGGGGATCTCGCGGCAGTGAGCCATATGTCGGAGACGCATTTCCGCCGGGTCTTTCAGAAAGCCATGAATATGACGCCGTCCGATTATCTGAACCTGGTGCGGGTGCAGATGGCCTGCGAGTATATGAAGAAATCCTCGGACAGCATGGAACTGGTGGCCGAAAAGTGCGGTTTTCAGTCGGTGTCTACCTTCAACAGGAATTTCAAGAAGGTGCTGGGGATCACGCCGTATCAGTGGAAGATTCATCCGGAAAATTATGAGGCGAAACTGCAGAATTATAAAATTTCCGCTTACAGGGGCTGGTGAGCCGACAGCGCAATTTTCAATCATTGCCAATTTAATTACGTAATCGTTTAAGATACACATTCGTGGTCGAATTTGCATCTTTTTTGATTTTTGCTAACAACATAGAACAGGTGTGAGGGGTTATAATGCATACATAATCAATTAAAAACGAGGGAAAGTTATACAAAATGACGAAAAAACTCGAAAAAAATTGATTATACTGAACTGAAAATGCACGCAATGTGCACAAAATGAATGGGAGGAAACAGAAATGAAAAGAAAGATTTTGGCGGCGGTTCTTGCGTCCACAATGATTCTTTCGCTGGTAGGCTGCGGCGGCGGATCGGCTGATTCCGCAGGTACGGCGGACACCGGCGCGGCTGCGGACAGCGGTGCGGCGGCAGACACGGGAGCGGCTGCGGACACGGGCGCTGCGGACAGCGGCGATGCGGCTGCGGCAGGCGGCGAGACGCTTACCGTATGGTGCTGGGATCCGGCGTTCAACATGAACGCTATGTATGAGGCGGAGAAGGTTTACCAGAAGGATCATCCGGACTTTAAACTGAACGTGATTGAGACCCCTTGGGAAGATGTACAGACCAAGATCACCACGGCTGCGGCTTCAGGCGATCTGAGCACGCTGCCCGACATTGTTCTGATGCAGGACAACGCTTTCCAGAAAAACGTTATCAGCTACCCCGACGCTTTTGTAGACCTGACAAACAGCGGGATTGACTTCTCGCAGTTCGCGGCCGGCAAGGCGGGCTACTCTATCGTCAACGGCGCAAACTACGGCGTTCCTTTTGATAACGGCGCTGTAGTCGGCTGCTACCGCACCGACGTGCTCGAGCAGGCGGGTCTGACGGTGGACGACTTCACGGATATCACATGGGATCAGTACATCGAGAACGGCAAGAAAGTTCTGGATGCGACAGGCAAGCCCCTCATTTCCATGCAGGCCGGCGAGTGCGATCTGATCATGATGATGCTGCAGTCTGCGGGCGCATCTCTCTTCAATGAGGACGGCACCGCAAATATCGTTGACAATGACACGCTGAAGGCTGTCATGGAGACCTACAAGGCGCTGAAGGATTCCGGCGTGCTGGTTGAGGTAAACAGTTGGGATGAGTATGTAGGTTCCTTCGTGAGCGGCGATGTGGCAGGCACGGTCAACGGCTGCTGGATTCTGGCATCTATCCAGACGGCGGAGGATCAGGCAGGCAACTGGGCGATCACCAATATGCCGAGCCTGGTAGGCGTGAGCAGCGCTACCAACTACTCCAACAACGGCGGTTCCTCCTGGGCGGTAACTGCCAACTGCCAGAACACGGATCTCGCATTTGACTTCCTGGCAAGCACCTTCGCGGGCAGCACGGAGCTGTATGACAACATCCTTCCGAGCGGCGCTCTGGCGACATGGGCTCCGGCAGGCGATTCCGACGCATACGGCGTAGGCAATGACTTCTTCGGCGGCGACGCGGTTTCCGCTAAGATCGTAGAGTACTCCACAAAGGTACCCTCCAACATCACGGGCGTATATTACTACGAGGCGCGTGACGCGGTTGCTACGGCGATCACAAACTATATCAACGGTTCCGATCTTGAGACTGAGCTGCAGACCGCTGCAGATACCGTAAACTTCAATATGGGACAGTAGTATGCGGCATAACAGATAAGACACAGGGGGAATAGTTCTAACCGGCTGTTCCCCCTTATCTTATATCACGGCAAATGAAAGTGAGAGAAGGTACTTTCGATACAGGGAAAAGGAGGGATTATTTTGAGCAAACCGTCAAAGAAAATGACGCTGTACAGGAAACATAATCTGACGGGATGGCTGTTTCTCGCTCCGGGCGCGCTCTTGATCTTGTTCATGAGTTTCGTGCCGATGTTCAGGGCTTTGATGCTGTCCTTTATGACAGGTGTCGGCGCTTCGATGAAGAACTGCGGACTCCTGAATTACACACGAATGTTCAAGGACACGGTATTTATCCAGTCCATTAAAAATACATTTTTCTATCTGATTATTCAGGTGCCGCTCATGCTGATCTTCGCGCTGATTCTGGCTTCTATCCTGAACAACAGAAATCTGCGGTGCAAGGGGCTGTTTAGGACCATGATCTTTCTGCCCTGCGCGACTTCGCTGGTGGCGTATGCGGTTATTTTCCGCTCGCTGTTCGCCAACAACGGCATTGTCAATCTGGTGCTTATGAAACTCGGTATTCTGGACGCGCCCTACTCTTTCCTGACCAATATGTGGAGCGCAAGGATCGTTATCATTATCGCGCTTCTCTGGCGCTGGACGGGATACAATATGGTATTCTATCTGGCGGGCCTGCAGAATATCGAGTACTCTGTCTATGAGGCGGCCAAGATCGACGGCGCGTCGGCCGTGCAGTCGTTCTTCCGCATCACTGTGCCGCTCTTGAAACCTACGATTCTGCTGACGGCGATTATGTCTACCAACGGCACGCTGCAGCTGTTCGATGAATCTGTCAACCTGACGGACGGCGGCCCTGCCAACGCGTCGATCACGATGTCGCACTATATCTACAATATGTCGTTTAAGTATGTGCCGAACTTCGGGTATGCGGCGGCCATGTCCTTCCTGATCCTGATCCTGGTTGCCATTCTGGCATTCATGCAGATGAAAGTAGGTGATAAGCGTGATTAAATTCAAACGGTTTTTGATGTATGCCTTCCTGTGCGTCGTATCATTTTTCTCCGTGTTCCCGCTGTACTGGATGGTAAGCGCCGCCACCAACAAGAGCGCAGAGGTAATCAGCGGACGCCTGGTGCCGGGCACCTATTTTATACAGAATTTCAAGGCGCTCATGGCCAATCAGAATGTGGGGAGAGCGCTGGGCAACTCCTTTAAGTACGCGATCATCCTGACACTCGTCTCGCTGGTGATCAGCTCGCTTGCGGGCTACGGATTTGAGATTTACCACGACAAGGCCAAAGATATGGTGATGAATATCATCCTGCTGGCAATGATGGTTCCCTTCGTGGCGACGATGATCCCCCTGTTCCAGATGTTCTCCACGGCGGGGTGGCTCAACTCCACAATAGGATTTATCCTGCCCACAATATCGACGCCGTTCCTCATCATGATGTTCAGGCAGAGCGCGCGGTCGTTTCCGCATGATATTATGGAGGCGGCAAGAATAGACGGCCTTTCCGAGATACGCATCTTCTTCCAGATGTTTATACCTACCATGCGCTCCACCTATGCGGCGGCGATGACGATCACTTTCATGAATGCGTGGAACAGCTACCTGTGGCCCAAGGTCATCATGACGGATGCGACGAGCCAGACGATGCCGATGGTAGTGGCGAACCTGACACAGGGCTATGTGACCGATTACGGTATGCTGATGCTGGCGGTACTGATCTGTACGCTGCCCACGGCGATCGTATTCTTCTGCCTGCAAAATGCGTTTGCGGAAGGTATCACAGGTGCGGTAAAATAGAGAAAAAGATAAAAGGAGAGGGTTATGCAAATCACATACGATGTGTTACAAAATCCCCGCTTTTTCAAGGAGAATGTGCTTCCGGCGCACTCCTCGCACACAATCTATCGCGACAGAAAAGAGCTATTCGACAAGAATAGCTCTCTTGTCAAATGTCTGGACGGCGTATGGAAATTTTCCTATGCGGTGAATCTGGACAGCGCGATCCCCGGATTTGAAAAAGCGGATTATGACTGCAGAAGCTGGGCGGATATCAGGGTGCCGGCGCACATCCAGATGGAGGGCTATGACGCGCCGCAGTACGTCAATCTGCAGTACCCCTGGGACGGCAGAGAGAAACTTGCGCCGGGCGACGTGCCGAGAAGGTTCAATCCGGTGGCGAGCTATGTGAAGTATTTTACGCTGCCGGCGGCGATGGCGGATAAGGAAATCCGCATCTGCTTCCGGGGCGTGGAGAGCGGCATGGCGCTCTGGCTGAACGGCAGCTATGTGGGCTACAGCGAGGACAGCTTTACGCCGTCCGATTTCGACCTGACGCCCTATCTGCGGGAAGGAGAGAACAAGCTGGCGGTGCAGGTATATAAGTGGACCTCCTCGAGTTGGTGCGAGGATCAGGATTTCTTCCGCTTCTCAGGGATCTACCGCAGTGTGTATCTGTATGCGGTGCCAAAGGTTCACGTGGAGGATATCCGGGTGCGCACGCTCTTTGCGGGGGAGGATCTGCGCAGGGCTTCGCTGGAGGTAAAGGCGCGGGTGAAGGGGAAAGGCTCTCTGTGTATCACCCTGCGGGATGGCGATACGCCTGTCTTTACAGAGAAGCTTGAGGCTGCTGAGGAAGTGACTGTCACGAAGCAGGTGGGTTCCCCCAGATTGTGGAGCGCGGAGACGCCGAATCTGTATACGCTGGAGATCGAAGCGCTTGGCGATGACGGTGTCACGGAAGAGTACATGGAGCAGCAGGTGGGATTTCGGCTGTTTGAGATGAAGGATAACAGGATGCTCTTAAACGGCAAGCGGATCGTGTTTAAGGGCGCCAACCGCCATGAATTCAGCGCCGTTTCCGGCAGACACGTGTCCTATGAGGAGCTGGAGCGGGATATTGTGACGATGAAGCGGCACAATATCAATGCTATCCGAACCTGTCATTATCCGGACGACATTGATCTCTATGATCTGTGCGACCGGTACGGCATATACCTGATCGCGGAGAACAATATGGAGACGCACGGAACGTGGGTCGCTTATCTGAGAGGCTTTGAGGACAGTTCCTATATTCTGCCGGGAGATCGCGAGGAGTGGGAGGCGATGATGCTCGATCGTGTCAACTCCTGCTATCAGAGAGACAAGAACCATGCCTCCATTCTGCTCTGGTCCTGCGGCAACGAGTCGTACGGGGGCAGGACGATCTATCGGATGTCGGAGCTTTTCCGCGAACTGGATCCGACCAGACTGGTACACTATGAGGGCGTCTTCCAGGATCGCAGCTACAACGATTCCTCCGACGTGGAGAGCCGTATGTATCCGCCCGTGACGGACATCGAGCAGTATCTTGCGGACAATCCGGACGGTAAGCCCTTTATCTGCTGCGAGTACACCCACGCGATGGGCAACTCCTGCGGGGCGATGCACAAGTATACGCAGCTTGCGGACAGAGAAAACTCCGGCTATCAGGGAGGTTTTATCTGGGACTATATCGATCAGTCCCTCTACGCGAAAGATCGCTACGGTGAAGAGTATCAGGCTTACGGCGGCGACTTCCATGACCGGCCGAGCGACTACAATTTCAGCGGCAACGGCATCGTGTACGGCGGATCCAGAGAGGCGTCCCCGAAGATGCAGGAGGTAAAGTACAATTACCAGAATATAGAAATCACTGTGTCCGAACGGGAGTTTGAAGTGTGGAATAAAAACCTGTTTGTGAACACGGATGTGTTTGACGCGTATGCCATTCTGCTGCGGGACGGAGAGGAGATCGCGCGCAAAGCGCTGGCCATTTCCGTGGCGCCGGAGAGTAAGCTGAGGTTTCCGCTGCCCTTCGAGATTCCGGCTTACGCGGGCGAGTATGCCGTTACAGTCGCTTTCTGCCTGAAGGGGGACACGCTCTGGGAGAAGGCGGGCTATGAGGTTGCTTTCGGGCAGGCCGTGGTCGCAAAGGTTGCCGGAAAAGATACGGCGGCCGAGGAGAACAGACCGTATACCGTCGTCTATGGCATGACCAATATCGGAGTGCTGGGAGAAGAGTTCGAGGCACAGTTCACGACGGAGCTGGGACTTACCTCCTATCGCTATGCGGGCAGAGAACTTCTGGAGAGCACCGTGAAACCCAATTTCTGGCGGGCGCCTACGGACAACGACGAGGGAAATAATATGCCGGGACGCTACGCGCAGTGGAAGATTGCCAGTCTCTATCTGACCGCGAAGGGCTGCGGCGAAGAACGGCAGGTTCCGGAGGGAACGGCGTGGAGAAATCCGGTCGTACAGGAGGAAAAGGATCACGTGCGCCTCACCTACGTGTATGATCTGCAGACGACGCCCGCGGCGCAATGCCAGGTGACCTATTGCGTGTATGGGAACGGGCGCATTGAGACGACGCTTTCCTACGATCCTGTGGAGGAACTGGGCGATATGCCGGAATTCGGCATGATGTTCAGGTTGGATGCGGATTACGACCATGTGGAATGGTACGGCAGCGGCCCGCAGGAAACTTATGCGGACAGGCAGCGGGGCGCCAGACTGGGCGTGTACCGCAATCTGGTCAAAGACAATATGGCGCAGTACATGGTGCCGCAGGAGTGCGGCAACAAGACGCAGGTGCGCTATGCGAAGGTGACGGACCGCAAGGGACGCGGGCTGCTCTTTACCGGGGACGGCTTCAATTTCTCGGCGCTGCCCTGGTCGCCGCACGAGCTGGAGCTGGCACGACATCCCTATGAGCTGCCGAAGGTGCACTATACTACCGTGCGGGTATCCGGACAGCAGATGGGAATCGGCGGCGACGACAGCTGGGGCGCGCTGGTGCATCCGGAATACCTGATCGATGTGAGCGGCAGAGTGGAGTTTACCTTTGCCTTTCAGGGAATTTAAGAGACGTAATTGGGAACATCCCGTCTGTGCGAGTCGCAGGCGGGGTGTTTTTGGTTGCTGTAAAAACGGGATTATGCTATAATCGACGCAAAAGAAAAGCGGATTGATCAGTATGAAACTCAGTATTATCGTGCCGGTCTACAATACGGCCTCCGACGGAAAATTGGAATATTGTATGGATTCTCTCGTGGCGCAGGAACTGGAAGACTATGAGATCATCGCGGTGGACGACTGTTCGACGGATGGCTCCTATGCGATTCTGCAGGATTATGAGAGAAGATTTCCGTCCAGAGTTCGGGCGGTGCACTCCGAGGTGAACAGACATCAGGGCGGGGCGAAGAATATCGGCCTGAAACTGGCGCGGGGGGAGTGGATCGGATTTATCGACAGCGACGACTGGATTGCGCCGGACATGTACAGGAGGCTGATCGGGCGGGCGGAGGAGACGGGGGCCGACCTCG
>CANPXP010000033.1 GCA_947586255.1 uncultured Lachnospiraceae bacterium
TTTTCCCCTGATATTCCCTGCCATAAAAGAAGGAGCGCCGCTCCATAACTATTTCTTAGTTATTTTGCGACACCCCCTTACCATATCAAAAATGAATTTTTTGATATGGTAAATGATAAGTTCCTTATGAGCAATAAAGAAAATGGAAATTATCGACCACACTTTCTGGCAATTCAAGACAGTAAGAACAAGGACTTGTATTGGATGATTCCCATTAGTTCTCAGGTCGAAAAGTATAAGAAAATTATAGAAAAGAAGATGGAACGATATGGAAAATGCAACACAATTATCATAGGGAAATTTGCCGGAAAAGAAAATGCGTTTTTGATTCAGAATGCGTTTCCCATTATAGCCAAATATCTTGATCATGTACATAAGATTGAAAATAAGCCTATTATGGTACATAGCAAATTGGAGCGGACACTAATTGTCAATTTACGGGAAGTATTGGCAATGTATGGACAGGGGATTCGGCTGATTTTTCCGGATATCATAGCTATACAAAAGAAGATGGAAGATGAATTAAAAAAATGAGTTGTGCATTTTGGTGGGGAGTGTGTAATGTGAGAGTAGGATAAAATCTGTTTTTAAAGGGCTGTATATCTCTGTGATTAATAAAACGACATATAATATTAGGAGAAGATCAGTATGGGTAATTAATTTAGGTTTGTATCAACAGATAACAAGATATATACAGTTATAGCTAATGGAAAAATGAGAAAATAATAGCAGACCGCCGCCACTACCGCAATAGTGACGGCGATTTCCTTTTCTCTTAAACAGGGTACAGTAACCCTTCGTATAGGTGCGCTAATAAGCGCCTTCTACTTCTTACCTGAGCATTCATCGCAGTCAAACCCCGGATTGAACGCGTAGAAGTTCTTCTCGTTCAGCTTATCCTGGACGATGCGCAGCGCTTCACCGAACCGCTGGAAGTGCACGACCTCACGCATCCGCAGGAATTTGATCGGCTCGCAGATGTCGGGCTCGTGGATCAGGCGCAGGATATTGTCGTAGGTGGTGCGGGCTTTCTGCTCGGCCGCCATATCCTCCATCAAATCGGTGATGATGTCGCCCTTACTCTGGAACTCGCAGGCGTTGAAGGGCACGCCGCCCGCCGCCTGGGGCCATACGCCGACGGTGTGGTCCACGTAGTAGTTGCTGAAGCCTGTGGCCTCGATCTCCTCCATGGACAGATCTTTGGTGAGCTGGTGTACGATGGTCGCAACCATCTCCAGATGCGCCAGCTCCTCGGTGCCGATGTCGGTCAGGATACCGGACACTTCCCTGTAGGGGCAGGAGTAGCGCTGGGACAGATAGCGCATGGAAGCGCCCATCTCGCCGTCGGGACCGCCGTACTGGCTGATGATGACCTGCGCCAGGTTCGCGTTGGACTCTTTGATGTTGACAGGGTATTCAAGCCTTCTCTCATAATTCCACATTACGCACAGCCTCCTTCCCAGGGCATGGGCAGCGTCGCCCATTTCCAAGTGCCGCAGTCGGTCGTGTCCGCCGTCTCAAGCGTCAGCGGGCCGAATTTCTCGGCGTATTCTTTTTTCGCCTGCTTCGTCATATGATTATAGTGGTTGAAGTACTCCATGGCGTTTCTGTCCGCGGGATGGGTGTCCAGGTACAGGGACAGTTCGATGGTCACGAAGTTCAGGATACCGATGTCGTGGAGCAGTTTCTCCTGCTCGCTTGCAAAATGTGTGTTCATCAGCTGCAGCATCTCCTTCCTGTGAATGGTTTGTCAAGCTCGGGAAAAACCGTGCCGTCGTCGAACGCCTCCTCGAGGTTGTCGCAGATTCCGTCGAACTGCTGCCAGGGGACATATGCCATTGCGATCGGATATCTGTCACAGTTTTCTTTGTAGATATAATCTTTCATTGAGATTCCTTTCACAAAATTTTCAATGTTTTTAGTATCATAATATGTTATAATCGTCACAGTGTGTTTGAATAAGTGATCGGATAAGCGGTATTTATCCGGGAAGGAGGCCTTTGCTTTGATACAGGTGGAGGATTTGGTAAAAAAATACGGCGGCCGCACGGCAGTGGATCATCTGTCGTTTACGGTCGAAAAGGGGCAGATCTACGGGTTCCTGGGACCGAACGGGGCGGGAAAGTCTACGACGATGAACGTGATGACGGGCTACATCGCCGCCAACAGCGGTACGGTGAAGATAAATGACTACGATATTCTGAAGGAGCCGGAGAAGGCGAAAAGATGTATCGGCTATCTGCCGGAGATCCCGCCGCTGTACACGGACATGACGGTGCGGGAGTACCTGCTGTTCGTGGCGGAATTAAAGAAGGTTCCGAAGAAGGAGCGGGTATCGCATGTGGAGGAGATTCTGGAAAAAATACAGCTGGGCGAGATGCAGAACCGGCTGATCAGGAATCTGTCCAAGGGTTATAAGCAGCGGACGGGGCTGGCGCAGGCGCTGATCGGTTATCCGGAGATTCTGATTCTGGATGAGCCGATGGTCGGTCTGGATCCGAAGCAGATCATCGAGATGCGCGATCTGATTAAGAGTCTGGGAAAAGATCACACGATCCTCCTGAGCTCGCACATTCTCTCCGAGGTGAGCGCCGTGTGCGACCATGTGCTGATTATCTCGCACGGCAGGCTGGCGGCGAGCGGTTCGCCCGAGGAACTGCAGGAGATGATGCGCGGCAAGGCCGAGATCGAGGTGACGGTCTCCGGCACGGAACAGCAGGCAAGGGAAGCGCTGCAGAGTGTGCAGGGCATCGAGGCCTGCGAGACGGAGGATGCGGCGGAAGCGGGCAGCGTCAGAATCCGTATCCGCGCCGCAGGAGATACGGATATCCGGGGCGAGATCTCGGTGGCGCTGGCCGGCGCAGGGCTTCCGATCCTGTCCATGAGCAGGGCGGAGAAGTCCCTGGAGGATATTTTCCTGGAACTCACGGGCGAGGAGAGCGAGAGCGGAGCGGAGACGGAAGAGCCGCCGCAAGGCGAACAGGTCGAAAAGGAGGAGACGTCCGGAGAGGAAAAGGGCGCTGCTGCTGAGCCGGAGAAGGCTCAAAATGTCGAGGCAGAGGAGGTGACGGAAGATGGCGGCGATTTATAAGAGAGAACTGCGTTATTTCTTCCATACGTTTGTCGGGTGGCTGTATCTGGCGGTCATGCTGTTTATGACGGGCATTTATTTTACCGTCTGCAATATGCTGTCGGGATATCCGACGATTTCCTATGTGCTGCAGTCCATCGTGTTCGTGATTGTGTTCGCGATTCCGCTTCTGACGATGCGTTCGCTGTCCGAGGAGCGGAAGTATAAGACGGATCAGCTGATTCTGACGGCGCCGGTGTCGGTCGGAAAGATCGTACTCGGCAAGTATCTGGCGCTGGTGACGGTGTTTGCGATTCCGCTAATCCTGCTTGGCCTGACGCCGCTTGCCCTGATGCAGGCGGGAACGTTCCAGACGGGCCTGTCCTACACATCGCTGCTGGGCTTTTTCCTGTACGGCTGTCTGGGACTGGCGATCGGTCTGTTTTTGTCGTCGCTCACGGAGAGCGTGGTGATCGCCGCGGTGCTTGCGCTGATCGCCATGTTTGTCTGCTATATCATGGGCGGCCTGTGCAACATTCTGTCCAGTACGGGTACGACGGCAGTGGCGGAGATCGCCGTCAAGGTGCTGTACTGCTTCGACATGGTCAGCCGGTTTGACGTGCTCTCCAGCGGTTATTTTGAGGTGGAATCCGTCGCCTACTACATTACGTTTATCGCCTTTGTCCTGTTCTGCACGGTGCAGTCTATACAGAAGCGCAGGTACGCCGTGGCCGGAAAGGGGATCAGGCTCGGCGCGTACAGTATTTTCAATATTCTCATTGCCGCGGTGGCGGTCATAGCGATCAATCTGGGGCTCAACTATGTGCCGGAGCGCTACACCTCCTATGACGTCACTGCGAACGATCTGTTCACGCTCACCGAAGATACCGTGCAGATCGTCGAAGGGCTCACCGACGATGTGACAATCTATGTCCTGGCGGACGAGACGGCGAAGGACAGTGATCTGGACAGGATACTGAAGCAGTTTGAGAGCCGTTCCGGCCACATTGCCGTGGAGTATATCGATCCGGTGGCAAACCCGATGTTTTATTACAAGTACACGGAGACGCCGCCGACGAGCAACAGTCTGATCGTGTCCGGCAAGAACGGGTCTGTGGTCGTGGACTATCAGGACATCTATGTCTACGAGATGAATTATTACACCTATCAGAGCGAGCTGGTCGCCAACGACGCCGAGGGGCAGATTCTCTCCGCCGTCATGCGGACGTCCCTGGACGATATTCCGAAGTTTTATGGAATTACCGGCCACAATGAGCTCGCGCTGGACGAGACGTTTAAGAACGCGCTTCTCAAGGAGAACGCGGAGTATGAGGAGCTGCAGCTGCAGACGGCGGACAGGATTCCGGCGGACGCGGCGGGGATTCTGTTAAACGCGCCGATCAGCGATTACTCGGCGGACGATGTGAAAAAGGTGCGCGATTATCTGGAGGGCGGCGGCAACGCGCTGATTGTCATGCCGCAGTGGTCTCAGGCGGCGCTGCCGAATTTTGAGAGTCTTCTTGCGGATTACGGTGTGACGCCGGTGGAGGGAGTCGTCGTGGAGGGCGACAGAAACAGCTATTATCAGACGCCTTACGATCTGCTCCCGTATGTTGAGAGGAATGAGGTCACCGCCAGAATTTACGAGGGGACGGTGCTTGCGCCGCTGTCGAGAGGGCTTTCCTACGATACGGCCGCGGAGAACATTTCATATACGCCGCTTCTTTCGACGAGCGACGACGCCTTCAGCAAGATCGATCCGATGAGCGCGGCTGGTCTCGAGAAGGAAGAGGGCGATATCGACGGCCCGTTCACCATCGCCCTGAAAGCGGAGAAGCTGTTGGAAGACGGCTCGACATCTCAGGTAGTCATCGTGACATCGGAGACGCTGTTTACGGCGGAGGCGGACGCCGTTGTGCCGGGATACAATGTGAAGCTTTTTGGCGGCGTCATATCGAGTCTGGCGGACCGTGAGGCGTCTGTGTCGGTTCCGGCCAAGTATTATGAGATCGGCAATCTGGCTTTTTCCGCCGGAACGGTCTATATCGTCGCGATCGTCGCGATTTTCGTGCTGCCGCTCGGCTGTCTGATCGCCGGGCTGGTCATATGGCTGCGGCGCAGGAAGAAGTAGGCGAGAAAAGATTTTCCCGTATGAGGGGGAATTGTACTTGATTTCCCGGGCGGTTTATGTAAGAATAGTCTTGTGAAATAATTAACATGACCGGTTCGGAGGTATGCCATGAGAGGAATCGATACGCAGGTTCGCAAAAACAGACGCCGGATTTTTAAGGAGGTTGCGAATCTGGCCTATCATTCGGAGAATTTAATAGATGATGTGGAGGCGCTGCCGTATCAGATCGTGGACTATGACGAGTCGGAATACGAGAGCATTTACAGGGAGCGTTCCATTGTCCGCGAGCGCATCAGGCTTGCGATGGGGCTTTCCCTCAGGCCGGAGAACAGGCCGGTGCATCTGACGCAGGGACTCGAGGAGAGCAATATCGCTGAGAAGTATTACGAGCCGCCGCTGATGCAGGTCATTCCCTCGGCGTGCAACGCCTGCCCCGAGAATTGTTATCAGGTGACGGACCGCTGTATGGGCTGTATCGCGCATCCCTGCAGGGAGGTGTGTCCGCGCGGCGCGATTTCCATGAAGGACGGCAAGTCCGTGATCGATCAGGAGAAGTGCATCAAGTGCGGTAAGTGCAAGTCAGTGTGCCCGTATGATGCGATCTCCCACCAGGTGCGTCCCTGCGCCGGCGCCTGCGGCGTGAACGCCATCAAAAACGACCCGAAGGGCAGGGCGGTGATCGACAATGACCTGTGCGTCGCCTGCGGGCAGTGCATGGTGAACTGTCCCTTCGGCGCGATTGCGGATAAGTCGCAGATTTTCCAGCTGATTCGGGCGATGCAGTCGGGACAGAAGATTATCGCGCAGGTGGCGCCGGCGTTCGCGGGGCAGTTCGGCCCTGACGTGACGCCCGACATGCTCAAGACGGCGCTTAAGGAACTGGGTTTTTACGACGTCTATGAGACGGCGCTGGGCGCGGATCTGGGTGCGATTGCGGAGGCGAAGCACTATGCGGAGGAGGTGGCCGCGGGCAAGCTGCCCTTCAGTCTGACTTCCTGCTGTCCCTCCTGGTCCGTGCTGGCCAAGAAATTTTTCCCGGAGACGATCGACAAGATTTCGAACGCGCTGACCCCGATGGTAGCTACGGCGCGGATCATCAAGAAGGATCATCCGGACGCGAAGGTGGTGTTCATCGGCCCCTGCGCCTCCAAGAAGCTGGAGGCTTCCCGCAGGACGATCCGTTCGGATGTGGATTTTGTCATCACCTTTGAGGAACTGGCCGGTATTTTTGAAGCCAGGGGGATTCTGCTCAAAGAGATTCAGGCGATGGACGAGCTGCAGGGCGCGACGGGCGCCGGGCGTGGTTACGGCGTCGCGGGCGGCGTGGCCAGCGCGATCGAGGAGTGCGTGCGGGAGTATTATCCCGATGTGGAGGTCAATATCGAACACGCGGAGAGCCTGGCGGAGTGCAAGAAGATCTTGATGTTAGCCAAGGCCGGGAAGAAGAACGGCTGTCTGATCGAGGGCATGGCGTGCCCGGGCGGATGCGTAGCGGGCGCGGGAACCAACATCGCGATCCCCACGGCAATGAAAGCGGTTGCCGCCTTCAAGGACGCGGCGGACAAAAAGATACCGGATATCGACTGAAGGATTACGGAGGACATATTATGAAAATCAGAACAAGATATGCGCCCAGTCCCACGGGCCGTATGCATGTGGGAAATCTGAGGACGGCGCTGTACGCCTATCTGATCGCGAAACATGAGGGCGGAGATTTTATCCTGCGCATCGAGGACACGGATCAGGAGCGCTATGTGGAGGGGGCGGTGGACATCATCTACCGGACGCTCGAGCAGACCGGTCTGGTTCACGACGAAGGCCCGGACAAGGACGGCGGCGTGGGACCCTATGTGCAGAGTGAGCGGCAGAAGCAGGGCGTTTACATGAAATATGCGAAGGAGCTGATCGACAAGGGGCAGGCTTACTATTGTTTCTGTGACAAGGAGCGCCTAGCCACGCTGACGCGGACGGTGGCCGGCAAGGAGATCAACGTCTACGACAAGCACTGCCTGCATCTCTCCAAAGAGGAGATTGAAGCGAATCTGGCCGCGGGAAAACCCTACGTCATCAGACAGAACAATCCCACGGAGGGTACGACTACCTTTCACGACGATATCTACGGGGATATCACTGTGGACAACGCGGAGCTGGACGACATGATTCTGATCAAATCGGACGGCTTTCCGACCTATAATTTTGCCAATGTGGTGGACGACCATCTCATGGGGATCACCCACGTGGTGCGGGGCAACGAATATCTTTCTTCGTCGCCGAAATACAACCGTCTCTATGAGGCCTTCGGCTGGGAGATCCCCGAGTATGTGCACTGTCCGCTGATCACGGACGAGAATCACCAGAAGCTGTCCAAGCGCTGCGGGCACTCCTCCTATGAGGATCTGATCGAACAGGGTTTTCTCTCGGAGGCTGTGGTCAATTTCGTGGCGCTGCTGGGCTGGAGCCCCGACGACAACAATGAGATTTTTACCCTGGAGGAGCTGGTGCGGAAGTTCGACTATCACCATCTGTCCAAGTCCCCGGCGGTCTTTGACTACACCAAGCTCAAGTGGATGAACGGAGAATACTGTAAAGCCATGGATCCCGACAGATTCTATGAGATGGCGAAGCCCTATCTTCGGGAAGTCATCACGAAGGATCTGGATCTTAAGAAGATCGCCGCCATGGTGCAGACGAGGATCGAAATTTTTCCGGATATCAGAGATATGGTCGATTTCTTTGAAAAATTGCCGGAATATGACGCGGAAATGTATGCGCACAAGAAGATGAAGACGAGCAGAGAATCCAGTCTCGAGGTGCTCGAGGAGCTGCTCCCGATTCTGGAGGAGCAGACGGATTACAGCAACGACGCCCTGTATCAGACGCTGCTCGCCTATGTGGAGCGGAAGGGCTGTAAGAACGGATATGTGATGTGGCCGGTGAGAACGGCTGTCTCCGGCAAGCAGATGACGCCTGCCGGCGCGACGGAGATTATGGAAATTCTTGGAAAGGAAGAGTCTCTTGCCAGGATACGCAGGGGAATCGCCAAGCTCAGGGAAGCCTGAGCGCAAGCCCGATCCGTCTCAGGAGAGGGCGATCAGGCACGCTGCCGGCCCGGCGCAGATCATTGCGGGGCCGGGCAGCGGCAAAACCTACGTCACCGTACACCGCATCAGACATCTCATCACCGATCTGGGCGTCCAACCGTCACAGATTCTCGTCATCACATTCACCAAAGCGGCTGCACTCGAGATGCAGGACCGCTTCTTCAAGCTGATGGAGCCGGAACGGCCGCCGGTTCGATTCGGAACCTTTCACGCCGTATTCTATCATATTCTGAAACAGTCGCCGCAGTATCGCGGTTATTCCATTATCACAGAGTCGGAGAGGAGGAAACTGTTCAGACAGATTCTTCATATGCACAAACGTTTCGCCTGCGTTCAGGAGGAGGATCTGGAGGAGATCATATCCAGCGCCTGCGCCTGTGGCGGGAGGTCATCGGCGCAGGAGACAAAGACGCCCTCACTGCAAAAGCTGGACGCGGAGGATATCGCTTTTCTCTATCAGGAGTACGAGGCCTATCTGCGGGAATTTGCGCAGATGGACTTCGACGGTATCGTCCGTCACTGTCTGTCGCTTCTTCGGGAGCGGCCGGATTTCCTGCGCGCCTGGCAGGAGCGGTTTCGCTATATTCTGGTGGACGAATTTCAGGATATTTCACCGAAACAGTACGAGATCACGCGTCTGCTTGCGGCGCCTGACAACAATCTCTTTATCGTCGGGGACGACGATCAGTCGATCTACGGGTTTCGCGGGGCAAGCCCGGACAGTATGCAGGATTTCATGCGGGATTACCCGGAGGCGGAGCGCATTTTTCTCGATACCAATTACCGCTGCGGAGCGGCGATTGTAGAGGCCGCCGGCAGGGTCGTCGCGGAGAACCAGAACCGCATCGCCAAGGACATCCGCGCCGCCCGAAAAGAAGGCGATTTCAGGCTTTCTGTCGCGGAGAGCGAGGCGGAGCAGGAGCGGTATCTGCTGGAGGCTCTGCGCGGCAAAAAGGAGAGTGGACAACTGCCGCGGTGCGCAGTCATCTGCAGGACGAACTACGACTGCTCGCTGTGGGCGCAGAAACTGCGCGCACAGGGGATTCCGTGTGTGCTGAAGGAGAAGCCGAAGAATCCTTTTGAACACTTTGTGGTCCGTGATCTCATGGCTTATCTGGCGCTCGCGGACGGGCGCAGGGAGAGACGGCATTTTCTGCGTATCATGAACCGTCCGGTCAGATATCTCAGAAGGGAGAGCGTTCCCAACGAGAGGATCTGCATGGAAGAGACGCTGTCCTATTACCGGGAGACGCCGGCGCTGCAGGAGGCTGTGCGGCGGCTTTTCCGTGATTTTGATAATCTGCGCGGCAAGAGTCTTCGCCTGCAGATTCACTATATTCGCAGGGTGATCGGCTATGACGGGTATCTGCGGGACAAGTATGGCGCTGAAAAGGCGGAGGAACTGCTGCGGACGGCGGAAAATTTTCAGTCGATGGCGGAGCGGTTTGCGTCCTGGCGGGAATTAGATGACTATATCAGTCAATTTGGGGAAGAGATACGGGAAGCTCATGCGCAGAAAGCTGCTGAAGGAAGGGGCGGACAGACTGTGAAGCCGGACGGCCTGCAGCTCATGACGATGCACGCGGCCAAAGGGCTGGAATTTGACTATGTCTATCTGCCGGACTGCCAGGAGGGAAAGATTCCCTATTCCAAGTCGAAGACGGAAGCGCAGATCGAGGAGGAGCGCCGGATGTTCTATGTGGCGATGACGCGGGCGAAGAGCGAGCTGTGCGTCACGGCATATCAGGGAAAAAGCGGGAAGGATCAACCCTCCCGCTTCCTGAAATGTCTCGTTCAGTCGTCTTCCTCGTCTACGAGCTCGTCAAATTCCGCTGCGTCCAGATATTCGTCGAAGGCGTCCGCAACGGCTTCGTATTCGTCGTCATCGTCGATGTAGGCAAGCTCCGGCTCCTCGTTGACGTCGTCCGGATTCTCGTGATAGCGGTAAAACCAGACTTCCCCGTCCTCGTTTTCACCGTTCTCATCAAGCGGCAGGAGCGCGATGTAATCCCGTCCGGACACCGTGAGGATGGTGACGACGGCGCAGGTGACCGTCTTGCCGTCCTCTAAGTCCAGATCGACCGTCATCTCCTCCGCCTCATAATCGTTTTCGGCGTTTTTGCCGCCTTTTTTGCCCATACAGAGGCCTCCTCTCATACAGAATTAAGTATATTTTACAGAAAAAGAGCCGAATATACAACGCGAAAATATTTTTTTGTTGGGAAAAAATACTTTCTATGGTAAAATATGGATATGCGAAGTATGGGGAGCGGTAATCAGACATCATTTACCGGAGGGTCAGATGCATAAAAATTTTGATGTGACGAAAACAGATGCATATCCGCTGGGCGTGTCCTTCTGCGAGGAGGGAATGCGCGTGGCGGCCGTATGCGGTGAGACCGTGCCTGAAAACTCGAAGGAGGCCGGCATTGTCTTGTACGACAGGAGACACCGGGACGGCGTCCGGATTCCTTTTCCGGCCGGGAGCGGCGTCGGGGCCGTGCGCGCCATGCTCATCGGGGGCTACCACGACAGGGAGTGCAGCTATCTCTTTTACTGCGGAGAGCGCGTCTGGCAGGATCCGTTCTGCCGGAAGCTTGCCAATCCGTATCGATACGGCGCAAAGCGCAAGAGTCAGCCCCGCTGTATGGTACAGGATACGGCCTACGACTGGGAGGGGGACAGCGCGCCGGGCTATCCCTATGAGGATGTGATTCTCTATGCGCTTCATGTGCGGGGCTTTACGAAGCATCGCACCAGCGGTGTCGCCCACAGGGGAACCTATCTGGGGCTGACGGAGAAAATCCCGTATCTGCAGGAATTGGGAATTACCTCTCTCCTGCTGATGCCGTCCTATGAATTTGACGAAATCATGGAAGAACCGACGCCGGCCGCCACTGTGGAGCAGACGGCGGGACAGATGCAGCAGGCGGCGGTATTCTCTGACGGCAAAGAATCGAAGCCCAGGCTGAACTACTGGGGATACCAGAAGGGCCTGTACTATATGCCGAAGAGCGGGTACGCCGACGGCAGGGACGCGGCGACGGAGTTTAAGGATATGGTCAAAAAGCTGCACGGGAGCGGTATGGAAGTGCTCATGCAGTTCTACTTCCCGCCGGAAATTACCCAGACGGAGATGCTGGATATTCTGAAATTCTGGGTTTTGGAGTACCATATAGACGGATTTCATGTGATGGGAGTCGATCTTCCCATCGGTATGTTCACGAAGGATCCGCTTCTGTGCGGGACGAAGCTCCTCACGTCCCAGCACTATGAGCCGGAGCCCGAAGACTATATGACGAGGACCAGAAAGCTGGGCTGGCTGAGCGACGGCTTTCTCTACGATATGCGCAGAGTGATCAAGGGGGATGACAATATGGTCAATCAACTCCTGTTTCATGTGCGCAACGCCCGCCCGGAGACGGGGATTGTCAACTATATCGCCAAGTGGGACGGTATGCGCCTGTCGGATATGGTGGCCTATGACCGCAAGCACAATGAGGCGAACGGAGAGGATAACCGCGACGGCACCGATTACAACTGCAGCTGGAACTGCGGTGTGGAGGGCAAAAGCCGCCGCAAGGGGATTCAGGATCTACGGCTTCGTCAGATGAAAAACGCGCTGTCGCTGGTATTTCTGTCTCAGGGAACACCCCTTCTGTACAGCGGCGACGAGTTCGGCAATACGCAGGAGGGCAACAACAATCCCTACTGTCAAGACAACGCCATCGCGTGGATCAAGTGGAATCATACGGAAGCGGGCAGCGAACTGTTGGATTACACGAAGCTGCTGATTCGGCTGCGCAGGGCGCATCCGGTTCTGCACGGCAAAGAACCGCTCAAGGGCATGGACTACCTGTCCTGCGGCTATCCGGACATTTCCTATCACGGCAGAGAGGCGTGGCGGCCCGATGTCAGTCCCGCCTCGCGCAGCGTCGGGATCATGTTCTGCGGGCAGTACGGCGAGATCGACGGGCGAAGAGACGACGCGTTCTTCTATATCGGCATCAATTTTCACTGGAACGCGTATTACTTCGGACTGCCGCAGCTTCCCAAGGGCAGGGAGTGGACGCTGTACGCGTCCAGCGATCCCGAGACAGCCGCGGAAAACGGGCGGCGGGACAGCGCCGGAGAACAGGCCGATCCCCTGCAGGAGATCTATGTTGCGCCGCGCACAATCGCCATCTATGTGGCGAGAGACTGCGCCGCCAAAGAGGGCGGGGAGGGCACGGCACCCAGAACCGGCGGAAGACAGCGGACACAGCGCAGGTCCGGAAAAGAGGCGTTATGATTTATGGATATGAATAAAGCGTGGAAGCATTTCAGGACGATCACACGGCATAAACTGCTTGTCATGCGCAACTGCTTTAAAGTCGGGCTGTACAGACAGGGGCTCCTCCATGACCTGTCGAAATACAGTCCGTCGGAGTTTCTGGTGGGAGCCAGGTACTGGCAGGGAGACAGAAGTCCCAACAATGCGGAGCGGGAGGCCATCGGCTACTCCTCGGCGTGGCTGCATCACAAGGGCCGCAACAAACACCATTACGAATACTGGCTGGACTACAGCACGCGGAATGTGGAGGGCAGCTTCATGGTGCCGGCGCCCATGCCGACGCGCTATGTCATAGAGATGTTTATGGACCGCATCGCGGCGTGTAAGGTATATCACGGGGACGCCTACACGGACCGGGATCCGCTCGTCTACTATCAGTCCTCCAAGACGCCGCCGCCCCTGCACCGCAGGACGAAGCATCAGCTGGAATTTTTGCTGCACATGCTGGCCAGGTACGGCGAGGAGAAGACTTTCCGCTATATCAGAGAGAAAATTCTGCGGGATCCACGCAGCAGACAGTGACGTCCGCCTCCTTTTTGCATAGCATATAGTATGAAAAAAAGGAGACGAGAAGAATATGAACACTTGGCTGATTCCGTTACTTCTACTGGCGGCGAATCAAAACAGCGGCTGTGGCTGCGGGCAGACAGGAATGCGCAGAGGCGGGAACGATTTCGTCGGCGGCAGAAACCGCGCCGGCGACTGCGGCTGCGAGAATACGCGCGTGAGCGACAACGACTGCGGCTGCAATAATTCCGAATCGCGCTTTGAACCCCGCTTTGACGCAAGGCCCTTTGGCGACGCGGACTGCGGCTGCGCCAATTCATAACGGCGAAAGACTTTTTCGCGAAAACTGCCCTTTCTTTTGGTTGACGTAAAGAAAGGGCAATGTTAAACTGTTTTTTGGTACAACCTTGGAGTAAATGCTCCGGAACGGAGGAAAATATGATAGACGGTAAGAAGGTTTTGTTCAGCGGTATGCAGGCGACGGGCAATCTGACCCTGGGAAATTATCTGGGCGCGCTGAAAAACTGGGTGACGCTGTGCGACGAGTACATGTGCTTTTATTCGGTGGTGGATCTGCATTCCATCACAATCAGGCAGGATCCCGCGGAACTGCGCAGGCGGGCGAGGAATCTGCTGATGCTCTATATTGCCGCAGGGCTTGACCCGGAGAAAAACTGCATTTATTATCAGTCCCATGTGTCGGGACATGCGGAGCTCTCCTGGATCCTGAATTGTTTCACCTATATGGGCGAATTAAACCGCATGACGCAGTACAAGGACAAGGCGGCGAAGCACGCGGACAACATCAACGCGGGACTTTTTACCTATCCGGTGCTGATGGCGGCGGATATCCTGCTGTATCAGTCGGATGTGGTGCCCGTGGGCAAGGATCAGCTGCAGCATCTGGAGATCACGAGAGATATCGCACAGCGCTTCAACGCGATCTACGGCGACGTGTTTACGATCCCGGAGCCTTACATCGGCAGGACGGGCGCCAGCATCAAGAGCCTGCAGGATCCGGCGAAGAAGATGTCCAAGTCCGACGAGAATCCCAACGCCAGCATCTATCTGATGGACGATCCCGACACGGTGATGCGCAAGTTCAAGCGCGCGGTGACGGACTCCGAGGGCTGCGTGCGCTATACGGAGGAGCAGCCCGGCATCCGCAACCTGATCGACATCTACTGCGTATGCACGGACAAAACTCCCGAGGAGACGGTAAGGGAGTTTGACGGCAGAGGCTACGGCGAGTTCAAGACGGCGGTGGGAGAGTCCGTGGTGGGCGTCTTAAAGCCGCTGCAGGAGCGCTTCGACGACCTGAGCAGGAATAAGGATTACATCGACAAGATTATCAAGGACAACGCCGAGAAGGCGGAGCACTACGCGCTCAAGACGCTGCGCAAGGTGCAGAAAAAAGTGGGTTTCCCGGAGCGCGTGCGCTGATATTCGCGGCGCGCTCCGGGAGCGATTCGGCCTCGCTGACGTCTTTGGCGGTGAGGCTTTGCGTCTGCGATGTTTTGGTGTGATAAGAGAAAGCGATGCGGAGGAAGAGGATGTTCGGCACAAAAAAGGCAGGGGACGATCCGTCCCGGAATATGGCGAAAGCAAAGAAGGGCCCCGGAAGAGGGAAATATATCGCCGCAGTGATTATTGTGATCGCGGCGGTTCTGATTCTTGCGGAGCAGTCCTACTATACCATCAAGGAGGAAGAGCAGGCCGTCGTCTGCACGTTCGGCTCGCCCAAGGCGGTCACGACGCCGGGACTTCACTTTAAGATTCCCTTTATCCAGACAGTGACCAAGGTCAACACGACGATTCAGGGCTTCTCCATCGGTTATCACTCCACCGGGGAGGAGGACGACGCGCTGATGATTACCTCCGACTACAATTTTATCTTCGTGGATTTCTACGCGGAATATAGAGTGACTGATCCGGTCAAAGCACTGTACGCCTCCGAGGATCCGGAACTGATTCTCAAAAATATCGCGCAGAACTGTATTCGGACGACCATCGGCTCCTACACCGTGGACAGCGTCCTGACTACGGGCAAGAATGAGATTCAGTCCAATATCAAGCAGCTGATCTTAGACAAGCTGGAGGAGTACGACATCGGGATTCAGCTGGTGAATATCACGATTCAGGATGCGACGCCGCCCACCGCCGAGGTGGAGAACGCCTTCAAGGAAGTGGAGACGGCGAAACAGGGCAAGGAGACGGCCCTCAACAACGCGAACAAATACAGAAATGAACAGATTCCGAGCGCGGAGGCGCAGGCGGACAAGATTCTGCAGGATGCGGAGGCCGAGAAACAGGAGCGCATCAACGAAGCCAACGGGCAGGTGGCCCGCTTCAACTCCATGTATCAGGAATATGTGAAATATCCGGATGTGACCAAGAAGAGAATGTTCTACGAGGCGATGGAGGACGTGCTCCCCGGAATCAAGGTTGTGATCCAGGGAGGCGACGGCACGACGAGCACGGTTCTGCCGCTGGACAGCTTTGTGACCAACGATTCCTCGATAGACGATGCGTCGGCGGGCGCGAAGACGGAAGAAGATTCCGCCGATGAAGAGTGAGGTGACAGCTATGGCGGATTATGAACAGAATACCAGTCAAGGTCCCAATCAGGGCTATGAACGCTATAATTCGGACGGCACCAGGAAGAAGGAAAAGGGCGAAAAGAAAGGCCGCTTCGGGCTGAAATTGGTGACGACTGTCATTGTCATCGCTGCCCTGATCGTGCTCGGCAATTCCATGGTGGTGACGAAACAGAACCAGTTCAAGCTGATCAGACAGTTCGGCCGGGTACAGCGCATCGTGACGGAGGCCGGACTCAGCTTTAAGATCCCGTTCATCGAATCGGTGGACACGATACCGAAGGAACTTCTGCTGTACGATCTGCCCGCGTCCGACGTCATCACATCGGACAAGAAGACGATGATCGTGGACAGCTATGTGCTCTGGCACGTGACCGATCCGCTGAAATTCGCCCAGACTCTTAGCTGCTCTGTGAGCAACGCCGAAGGACGAATCGACGCCATCGTGTACAATGCGATGAAAAACACGATCTCCAATATGAAGCAGGACGAGGTGATCCGCAGCCGTGACGGGAAGATGACGATCACCGTGGACGAGGAGTCCTCCGACGTGACAAACAATGATCTGGTGCTGTCCGGAGAAACCGAGCAGGTGGTCGAGATCACGTCTCTGACGGAGGAGATCATGGCGCAGATCAACCATGTGGAGAACCAGTACGGCATCGAGATCACGGTCGTGGATGTGAAGAAGCTGGATCTGCCGGACGACAACAAGCAGGCGGTGTACACCCGCATGATTTCCGAGCGTGAGAATATCGCCGCGCAGTATACCGCGGAGGGCAGATCCGAGGCGCAGATGATCGAGAATACGACGGACAAGGAGGTCGCGATCATGCTCTCGGACGCCGAGGCCAAGGCGGAGGCCACGGTCGCGGAGGGCGAGGCGGAATATATGCGGATCCTGTCGGCGGCCTATGCCGACCCCGAGAAGATGGATTTCTACTCGTTCGTCCGGGCGTTGGACGCCGTGAAAGCCGGTATCTCCGGCGACGACAAGACGATCATTCTGTCCGACGATTCGCCGGTTGCGCAGATTTTTAACGGGCAGTACTGAGCGCGGCGCACACAGTCAGGTGCGCCGGCGGGAAAGGAACCTTTTTCCATGAATATGGAACAGTTTTTCCAGACGCTGGACTCTTATTTTGATGAACAGAAGCTCGACCAAATCGACCCCTTCCTCGTCTCCTCGCTGGAACAGGCGAAGGAGGAGCAGGACTACGGCGCTTACATTTCCATCTGCAATGAGATGATCGGCTTCTACCGCAGCATATCCGCCTTTGAGAAGGCGTATGTCGCGGCCGAGGACGTGCTTCTTCTGATGGAAGAGCTGCATATGGAGCAGACGGAGCACTTTGCCACGACGCTTTTGAACGCGGCCACAGCGTACCGCGCCGCGGGCGATTATACCACGGCGCTGCGCTATTACAGACAGGCGCTGCAGATCTACGACGGGCTCCTGGATCCGCGGGATTACCGCTATGCGAGTCTGTACAACAATATGAGCATCCTGCTGGAGAAGATGGAGGAGAACGAGGACGCCATCGAGTATGCGAACAGGGCGCTCGCGATCATTGAGACGCTGCCGGACAGCGGCGCGCAGACGGCGACGACGATGACAAATCTGGCGCTTCTGTACTTTAAGGTGAACCGGACAGAGCAGGCGAAAGAACTGCTGGAGCGGGCGCTGGCGCTGTTCGAGAGCGGGGATGGCCCCGTCAACGAGCATTACAGCGGCGCGCTGGCCGGTGTTGCGGAGGCCTGGTATCGTATGGGCGATTACGCAAAATCTCTTTCTTACTATGAAAAAGCGCTGGCCGAAGTGAAGTCCCACTACGGGGAAAACATGAGCTACGCCGTCCTCTGCGAGAACTGCGCGGCGGTCTGTGAAAAGCTCTCCGACGGCGCGAAGCGCGCCGCGTATCTGGACAAAGCCGCCGCGGTGCGGGCGGCACTCGCATGAACTGCGCAGAAGGAAAGAACACATCTTATGAAGGGTTTGGAACTGGCGGAAAAATATTATGAAGCCTATGGCAGGCCGATGCTCGACACCCGGTTCCCGGAGGCCGCGAAATATGCGGCGGCCGGACTTGTGGGGCACGGCTCGGAGTGCTTCGGATTCGATGATGAGATTTCGATGGATCATGACTATGGTCCGTCTTTTTGTATCTGGCTGCCCAGAGAGATCTATGAGCGATGGGGCGGTGAAATGCAGGACGCCTATGATGCGCTCCCGGGGGAATTTATGGGCTTCGCCGCACGCAGGACGCAGGAGCAGGGGACGGGAAGAGTGGGGGTTCTCTGTCTGGAAGACTTCTACCGCGGCCTGATCGGACGGGATACGCCGCCCGTGTCCTGCGCCGACTGGCTTGCGCTCGATGAGAACAGTCTGGCCGCCGCCGTAAACGGCAGAGTCTTTGAGGACAGGCTGGGGCGCTTCAGCGCCCTGCGGGAAAGCCTGAAGAGTTATTATCCGCGGGAGGTGTGGCTGAGGCGGCTGGCGCAGAGCATGGCGAAGGCCGCCCAGGCAGGGCAGTATAATTATGCCAGAGCCATGAAGCGGGGTGAGCGGCTCGCCGCCGAGATGGCGCTGGCGGATTTTGTCAGGGAGAGCATGCACACCGTCTATCTGCTGAACAGAACTTACGCGCCCTACGGCAAATGGCTTGCGCGCGGACTTAAAGGACTTACGGCGGGCGCGGAGATCGGCGACATGCTGGCACTGTTGTATACGATCCCCGATCCTGCCGCGGCGTGGGAGAATGTCTCGCCGGGCGATTATCTCTACTGCCTGAATACCGACGACGGCAGGGTTCTCGTCATTGAGGCGGTCTGCAATGTCATCGTGCAGATGCTCAACGAGGCGGGGGTATCCGATCAGCATGATAACTTCCTGCAGAATCATATCGGCACAATCCTGGCGAAAATATGACGGGCCGTGCTTGAAACATATGTTCGAATATGTTACACTGTGCAGAGAGGGTCATCACGTGAAGGAGAAAAAAACGCTTTTCAAAAAAGGCGATCTCATCCTGATCGCCGCCTGTTTTCTCGCGGCGGCGCTTCTCGCCGTATGCTTTGCGCTGCGGCGTGAGCCGGGCGTTACAGTGAATCTTCTGTGTGACGGCATCACGCTTGAGACGATTGCCCTCAACTCCGGACAGAGCGGTCCGGATCAGGCCGCCGGGGACGGTTATTACCTGATTACTTACCGGAATGGTGTGGCAGCCGTGGAATACTGCGCCGACGTGCCGAACCTCCGTTCCACGGAGACTGTCGGTTACAATCTGGTCTCGGTGCGGGACGGCGCGGTCAGCGTGGAAGCCGCCGACTGCAGGGACCAGATCTGTGTGCGCCACAAGCCGATCTCGAAGGCGGGAGAGAGCGTGATCTGTCTGCCGCACCGACTGATTGTGGAAATCACGGGAGCAGGGCGGACGGATGACGATACGCCGGACGGGGTGACGGGATGAGGGCGGCGAGAGTGGCGCAGCTGGGGCTGTTTCTTTCCCTGGCACTGATTTTATCTTATGTGGAGTCGCTGCTTCCCTTTTCCTTCGGGATACCGGGCGTCAAGCTGGGACTGCCGAATCTGATTGTCGTATTGCTGTTGTATGGCGGCGGGCACAGATCGGCGGCCGCGGCGGATCGTGACGGTATACAGTGCACGGCTGTTTGTGTGGGCGGTATCAGGGACGCTCTTTTGGTCAATTTGCTGCGGATCGTTATTTCGGGATTTTTGTTCAGCGGTTTGTACACGATTCTGTATGCGCTCGCGGGCGCGCTTTTTAGCTTCGCGGCGATGCTCCTCGGCAGGCGGCGCCGCTGCTTCTCTGTAGTCGGCGTCAGCGTGCTAGGCGGCGTTTTTCACAATATCGGGCAGCTTGGGGCCGCTCTCTGTGTGACGCAGACGATCTATGTCGTCTATTACGCGCCGGCGCTGATCGCGGCCGGCACCGTGACCGGGGCGGTTCTGGGAATCGCGGCGTGCGCGCTCGTGCCGTATCTTAACCGAAAATGAATGGGAGATCGTTATGTACGCTTATTTGAAGGGAACTCTGGAGGAGATCGCAGAGGACAATATCGTCGTGGAGACGGGAGGCGTCGGCTATAATGTGAAAGTGTCTACGACCACCGCGGAACTGCTTCCGCCGCCCGGCAGCGAGATCAAGATTTATACCTATACGCTGGTGCGGGAGGACGCTTTCCTGCTCTATGGCTTTCTGACCAGAGACGATCTGGAGATCTTTAAGAAGCTTATCACGGTGAACGGCATCGGTCCGAAGGGCGGTCTTGCGATTCTGTCTGTGATGAGCGCGGACGCGCTTCGGTTCGCGATTATGGCGGGTGATGCGAAATCCATCGCCAAAGCGCCGGGCATCGGCAGCAAGACGGCCGAGCGCCTGATTCTCGACCTGCGGGACAAGGTATCTCTGGAAGATACGCTGCGGGGACTGGGAGATTCCACGGCCGTTACGGGCGGCTTGGGAAGCAGTGTGGACGGTGAGAGGAAGAAGGAGGCCATCGAGGCGCTGGTGGCGCTTGGATATTCCGCTTCGGACGCCGCCGCTGCGGTGAAGAAGGTGGAGGCGGACGAGGATATGCCAGTGGAGAGTATCCTGAAGGCCGCACTGAAATTTATGTTCTGAGGAGACATATATGGCTGGCAGAATGATTGAGACGAACCTGATAGAAGAGGATATCAAGATCGAGGGCTCCCTGAGGCCCCAGACTTTAGATGACTATATCGGTCAATCCAAGATCAAGGAGAATCTCCGGATTTATATCGAGGCTGCGAAACAGCGGCATGACGCTCTGGACCACGTGCTCTTTTACGGTCCCCCGGGACTGGGCAAGACGACGCTTGCGGGCATCATCGCCAACGAGATGGGTGTTCATATGAAAGTCACCAGCGGCCCCGCGATCGAAAAACCCGGTGAGATGGCGGCGATTTTAAACAACCTGCAGGAGGGGGATCTGCTGTTTGTGGACGAAATCCACAGACTGAACCGCCAGGTGGAGGAAGTGCTGTATCCGGCCATGGAGGACTACGCGATAGACATCATGATCGGCAAGGGGGCGACGGCGCGCTCCATTCGTCTGGATCTGCCGCATTTTACGCTGGTGGGAGCCACCACAAGGGCCGGACTTCTGACCGCGCCGCTGCGGGACAGATTCGGCGTGATTCACAGACTGGAGTTCTACTCTGTCGAGGAGCTCAAGGTGATTGTGCAGCATTCCGCCGTGATTCTGGGTGTGAAGATCGACGAGGAGGGGGCAGTGGAACTTGCCAGAAGAAGCCGCGGCACACCACGTCTCGCCAACCGTATGCTCAAGAGAGTGCGGGATTTTGCCCAGGTGAAATATGACGGAGAGATCACGAAGGAGATTGCCAATACGGCGCTTGACCTGATGGACGTGGACAAGATGGGGCTGGACCACATCGACAGAAACATTCTATGTACCATGATTGACAAGTTCAAGGGCGGTCCTGTCGGTCTGGATACACTGGCGGCGGCCATCGGCGAGGATGCCGGAACGATAGAGGATGTGTACGAGCCGTATCTGATCAAGAACGGCTTCCTAAACAGAACGCCCCGCGGCAGGGTTGTCACGGAGCGTGCTTATCATCATTTCGGGATTGAGGCGCCGACGTAAGAGCCGCTGAGAGCGCAGGCGTGTCGGCTTCAAACCCGCTGTAGGCGGATTGATCGGCATCACACTGTCACGTCGACGGCGGCGCCGGCGTTCTCGACAGAGACTTCTGCGGAAGCCTCCACGGGTATATCCACGCCGCCGAGCTCCAGGGACACGCCGGACAGACCGGTAGAAGAGTTATCCGCGTTGTCTGAACTGCCGTAAGAGGTGCTTCCGGCGGCGGCTTTCTCCTTAGCCAGCTTGTCGAACATCGCCTTGAGATATTCCATATCCGCCTTCATGATGTCGGTCATCTCCTCGGAGCGGTGCTTTTTCTTAAGCTGTTCCAAGTCCTCCGGCTCCATCTCCTGATAGCCTGCCTGCAGGAATTCCTCCATGAAGCTCTCCGACGATTCTATGGCTTCCTCGAGCTCCTGCGCGATTCTCTCCATTTCCTCTTCAAGTTCCTCGGCCAGCTTCTCCAGTTCTTCCTGCGTCATGCCGGTGGTGTCGAGAATTTCTTCCTCCTCTTCCTCCTCCGTGCGCATCTCCTCAGGATCGGTCAGGCCGCTCGTGCCCGTCTTCTCGATATTTTCTTCCTCCTGCAGATGCTTCAGGCGCTTCTTGGCCACGCGGGCGATCTTCTCGGCGTGCAGGAGAGCATTGTGGATTTCCGCATAGTCGTAGTCGCCGCTTATGAGCTTCATGCGCAGATCCGCAATCTGAAATTTCGTCTTTGTGACGAGCTGTTTGGCGTTGACGGAAGTCTTGGTGCGCAGGATCTGATTGGACAGTCTTTTGAAGTTGTACTGCAGTTTTTTGTATTTTTTCTGTCCGGTTTTGGACGCGCTACTTTTTTTCTCCGCCCGCGTGCGGGACGTGGAGACAGACATTGTCCCCGCAAAGGAGCCGTCTCTGTTGTACAGATCGATCTTCATAGTGCCGTTGCTCATGGAGCTGATATTGCCCACCAGCATTCTGCCGCTTCCCGTCATGTCGTTCACCCTGCCTTTCCGCCTCCGTGCGCCTGCGCCGGCAAACTCGATAGTTGTTATCTTTTTTATCGGCTTAAACGGGTTTTTACTTTACAATGCGGTCTCTGTGAACGGTGTTTTTCATGACCAAAAAAGCGCTTTTCATGACGAGATGAAGTTGTCGTTCATCCGGCCAATCGCCCGGCGGGCAATGGTGTAAACGATAAAAAAAGGTTGAAATTCTGTCCCGGGAACTATATAATAAATGCTGTATAATATATTCGGTCGTGTGACATATGATGCATTGGAGGAACGCCCCATGTCAACGAAAACAGACACTGAAGTCATTATCGCCGGCAAGGTATTCACGCTGAGCGGTTACGAGAGTGAAGAGTATTTACAGAAAGTGGCTTCCTACATAAACAACAAGGTGTCGGAGTACAATAAGGTCGACAGCTTCAAGCGGCAGTCGCTGGACACCCAGAATGTGCTGTTACAGCTCAATATCGCGGACGATTACTTTAAGGCCAGAAAACAGATCAGCCTGAAGGAAGAGGAACTGCAGAGGAAGGAAACCGAGATCTACGACTTGAAGCACGACCTGGTCGCCGCGCAGATGAAGCTGGAAAGCATGGAAAAGACGGTCAATACGCTGCGGAATGAGGCGGCTGAAAACGAGAAGAAGATCGTCCGTCTGGAGACGGAGTTAAGAGAACAGAAGAAATAAAACCGGAAGCATAGCCCTGTCAGAGAAATCTACAGGGCTTTTTCAAAGGAATCTTTTATGAAGAACAAAGTGGAACTGCTGGCGCCCGCCGGAAATTACGAGGCCTTTGTGGGCGCCGTCAACGCCGGGGCGGACGCCGTGTATCTGGGCGGCGACAGGTTCGGCGCGCGAGCTTACGCGGACAACTTTACGGCCGACGAGATCTGCCGGGCACTCCATACGGCTCATTTTCTGGGCAAAAAAATATATTTAACCGTCAACACGCTGATCAAGGAGACGGAACTCGGCGAACTGTGCGGCTGGCTGGCACCTTTCTATGAGGCGGGGCTGGACGGCGTGATCGTGCAGGACATTGGCGCGCTGTGCCGCATCAGAGAGAATTTTCCCGATCTGGACCTGCACGCGAGTACCCAGATGACGCTGACCGGCGCGGATGGGGCAGCTTTCCTCAAACAGTTCGGCGTCACGCGCGTCGTCCCGGCGAGAGAACTCTCCCTCGCGGAAGTGCGAGAGATGAGAGCACGGACCGGGCTGGAGATCGAGTGCTTCATCCACGGCGCGATGTGCTACTGTTACTCGGGGCAGTGCCTGTTCAGCAGTATCCTGGGCGGCAGGAGCGGCAACAGAGGACGCTGCGCCCAGCCCTGCAGACTCCCGTACCGCATCTGCATGGGCGAAAAGTCTGCGGCTGCGCCGGAATATCCGCTCAGCCTCAAGGATATGTGCACCATAGAATATATCCCGCGGTTGATCGAAGCAGGGATTGATTCCTTCAAGATAGAAGGCCGCATGAAAAGGCCGGAGTACGCGGCCGGCGTCACCACTATATACCGCAAGTATATCGACCTCTATGAGGAGGCGGGTCCGGAAGGCTATCGCGTGGCGAAGGAGGATATGGACAGGCTGCGCAGTCTCTACATCCGAAGCGAAGTGCAGACCGGCTACTATGAGCGGCATAATGGGCGGGAGATGATTACACCGGGTAAACCGGGCTATACGGGAAGCAGCCGGCAGCTTCTCGACGAGATCAGAGCCCGCTATCTTCAAAAAGCGTCGGATAGACGTCCTGTCAGGCTGCACGGCGTATTCCAGATCGGTCAGCCGGCCGTCTTAAAGCTTACGGATGCCGACGGCGTGAGCGCATCGGCGAGCGGCGGCACGGTGGAGGAGGCAAAGAACAGGCCTCTGCAGAGGGAGGAAATCGCACGACAGCTTGTAAAGACCGGCAATTCACTGATCGAGGCAGCCGCCTGTGATATCGACATGGATGACGGCGTCTTTCTTCCCGTGAGCGCTTTGAACGAGCTGCGGCGGGAAGGAATTGCGGCTTACGAGAGAGCGCGCATCGCCGCGTTTGGCCTGTTTCCTGCCGGACAGCGCGTTTCAGGGAACTATATGCCCCCAAAAGATAGACTGACCAAGTCGGTCAAAGATAGCGTGACGCATTTATCCGGTTCTGCCGGGCAGACAAAAGAGCCGGCAGAAAGCGGCGAACCCCGGACGGATATTCTCGTCTCCACCGCGGACCAGCTGGCAGCGGCGGCGGAACATCCCTGCAGGCGCATCTATATAGAGAGCGATCTGTTCATGGAAAAGCCGGAGGAAATCCGCGCATTTTTGCGGGCGCACGACAACAGGGAATATTATCTGGCGCTTCCACGCATTCTCAGGCGCCGGGATGAGGAATACCTGCACAATCTGGCAGCTTGTATTCCCGACAATGTCGGCGGATTCCTGATCCGCAATTACGAGGCCGCGGCGTTTGTCGGAAAACTCGAAGGCTCCTATGCCGTCGTGCCGGATGCGAACCTGTATGTCTTTAACCGGGACAGCCTGCGCTTCTGGGCGCGCTATGGCGGCGAGTGTACGCTGCCCTATGAGCTGAACGGCCGGGAATGTAGGGCGCTGACCGGACAGGCGCACGAAATCCATATCGCGGCTGCGCTGATCGTGTATGGCAGGATTCCCCTGATGCTCAGCGCCAACTGCCTCCGAAAGACGGCAGGACATTGTCTGCTCGACAGCGGCCGGAGCGGCCCGGATGTTGCCGTGGATCGCGCGCCGGCGGCTCCGGTACGGCTGAGGGACAGATACGGTGCAGATTTTCCTGTGGAAACAAACTGCCAGCACTGTTATAATGTTATCTATAACTCTGTGCCGTATTCGCTTCACCGGCAGCAAGCGGAGGTCCGCCGCGTCGGCGCGGACATATGGCGCTATGATTTCACGACAGAATCCGGGGAAGACTGCCGTCTGATTCTCTCAGGCAGCGGATTCCCCTATGAGAAATACACGGCCGGACATTTTAAACGAGGCGTAGAATAATACTTTATGGAATTATATATCACAGAACTGTCCAAGTACATCATCACACTGTTTATCGCGCTGTACACGCTGGAGTGCTTCCTCGTGTTCCGCCACCCGGATGAGGAGAGCAGAGCGGGCTGTTATATCCGGCAGAATCTCCTCATGTTTCTGGTGCATTTTTCCTGCTTTCTCGTCATCTGCTTCGAGACGGGCAAGCCGGAGTACCTGCTGTTCTATGCGCTTCAGCAGATACTCCTGTTCGCTACGATTGTGCTTTTCCGCATGATATATCCGAAGGGCAACCGGCTGATCGTCAACAATATGTGTATGCTGTTGAGCATCGGCTTCGTCATCCTGAGCAGACTTTCCTTCGAGAAGGCCATCAAACAGTTTTTTATCGTGGCGGCGTCCATCATTGCCGGTATGCTGATCCCGTATTTTATTCATCATCTGAAATTCTTAAAAACACTCACCTGGGTGTATGCGGCGGTCGGCGCCGCAGCGCTTGGCATCGTGCTGATCCTGGGGGCGACGACCTACGGCTCCAAGCTGTCGTATTCCATAGCGGGTCTGACATTTCAGCCCTCGGAATTTGTCAAGATCATTTTCGTGTTTTTCCTCGCGAGCGCGCTCAGCGAATCCACCGCCTTTCCACGGATCGTGCTGACGTCCGTCCTGGCAGGGATCCATGTGCTTGTGCTGGTCGCTTCCAGGGACCTCGGCAGCGCGCTGATCTTCTTTATCGTCTATGTGCTCATGGTGTTCATCGCCACGGGCAACTGGCTGTATCTGCTCTTGGGGAGTGCGGGCGGCGGCGCCGCCGCAGTCTTTGCTTGCCGGATTTTCAGCCATGTGCAGGTGCGCGTGCAGGCGTGGAGAGATCCGTTCAGCTGCATTGACGACGCCGGCTATCAGATCACGCAGTCGCTCTTTGCCATCGGCGGCGGCGGTTGGTTCGGCATGGGCCTGTTTCGCGGAACGCCGGATTCCATCCCCTTTGTGGAGGCGGATTTCATATTTTCCGCGGTGGCGGAGGAGCTGGGAATTGTGTTTTCCATGTGCATGATTCTGATATGCGTCAGCTGCTTTATCATGTTCATGGACATTTCCATGAAGCTGCAGGACAGGTTTTATCAGCTGATCGCTTTCGGGCTGGGTGTCATCTATATTTTTCAGGTGTTCCTCACGATCGGCGGCGGCACGAAGTTTATTCCGATGACGGGCGTCACGTTGCCGCTCATAAGTTACGGCGGCAGTTCCGTGCTCACGACGCTTGTAATGTTTTTTATCATCGAGGGACTGTATATTATCAGGCAGGAAGAAGGTGCCAGACGTGACAAAAAGAAAAAGCGAAGACGAAGAGCGGAAGCCAAAGAAAGGCGGACGGCGGCGGAAGAGGAATAGACAGATCATGTTCGTCACCTATCTGTTCGTCGCCGTGTTCCTCTGTATGATGGGGTATACGTGCTATTACGCGGCCACACACCAGCAGGAGCTGATCAACAACAGCTACAACGGCAGGCAGGAGCTGTTTATCGCGCAGAATACGCGCGGCAGGATCTATGCCGCCGGCGGACAGGTGTTGGCCGAGACGAAGACGGATGAAGACGGCAAGGAGACGCGGGTCTACCCTTATGAGAACCTGTTTGCTCATGCGGTCGGCTACGCGTCCAACGGCCGTTTCGGCATCGAGGCGGAGAGCAATTACTATCTGATCAACTCTAATGCCAAGCTCGCCGACAAGGTAGAGAACGATATGCAGGGCATAAAATATCCCGGGGACAACGTATTTTCCACGCTGGACGTCGGTATGCAGGAGGTCGCCTATCAGTCGCTCGGCATCTACAAGGGCGCAGTGATTGTCACGGAGCCCAGGACGGGCAGAATACTCGTCATGGTTTCCAAGCCCGATTTCGACCCCAACGCCATCGACGAGATCTGGGATGATCTGATCGCCGACAAGGAGAGCTCGGTGTTGCTGAACCGCGCAACCCAGGGTCTGTATCCGCCGGGATCCACCTTTAAGATCATTACGGCGTTAGAGTATATCCGTGAAAATCCGGACACATACAGTCAGTACTCCTATCAGTGCGGCGGCAGGTTTTCACACGGCGAGGACGTCATCAACTGTTACCACGGTACGGTGCACGGCAGCGTGGACTTTAAGAAGTCTTTTGCCAAATCCTGCAATTCCTCCTTCGCCAACATCGGTATGCAGCTTGATCGCGCAAAATTCGGCGAGACGCTCGACAGCCTGCTGTTCAACGGGAAACTGCCGGTCTCCTTCGCGTACAATCCGAGCCGGCTCGTCATCGACGAAAACACTTCGGATTCCGACGTCATGCAGGCGGCGATCGGCCAGGGAACGACGCAGATCACGCCGTTACACTTAAACATGATCACCTGCGCCGTGGCCAACGGCGGCGTTCTCATGAAGCCTTATCTGGTGGACTGTGTCAAAAATGCCGAGGGGAATGTCATCAAGCAGTTTGATCCGTCCGTCTACAGGCGCCTCATGTCCGAGGAGGAGGCGGCCATACTGACGGATCTGATGGAAGAAGTGGTAAAGAGCGGGACGGGAACCAAGCTGTCCGGTCTGTCCTACACGGCGGCAGGCAAGACCGGATCGGCCGAATACAACAGCGTTAAAAGCGATTCCCACGCATGGTTTACGGGGTTCGCACCGGCGGAAGACCCGGAGGTGTGCGTCACCATCATCATCGAAGGGGCGGGCAGCGGCGGAGATTACGCCGTGCCGATCGCGAAAAGAATCTTCGACGAGTATTTCGGCGTCTGAGAGCGCGCTAGTAGATGGCGCTGATTTCCAGCGAGCGCTCCACAGTCAGATCGATCTCCCGATCCTTCGTCTGCAGGATGGGCCTGGTGAGATGTGCTTCGTTGATGCGGATGATCTCGCCCTCCTCCCCGTCGCTTAAGAGCACGTGAAAACCCAGCTGGGTGCCGGCGATGCGGGACAGTATCGGCCGCAGAATCGACTCGTCGTACTTGTCGTAGCCGTCCCACTCGAAGTTGGCGATGACCTGAAAGGGATTGAGCGACGGCCTGTAGGTGCGCGGGGAAGTCATTGCCTCGTAGGCGTCTATGATGGCGATGTACTTGGCGTAGATGTCGATCTGATTGGAGTGCAGCCTGGAGGGGTAGCCCGTGCCGTCGCAGCGCTCGTGGTGCATCAGCGTCGCCTTCAGCACATGCTCGTCCACATCGCAGTCCTTCAACATATCAAAGCCCAGCATCGTGTGGGTCTTCAGTTTCGTAAATTCCAGATCGGTCAGCTTGCCGGGCTTCCAGAGAAGCTCCTGGGGCAGCTTCAGCTTGCCGATATCGTAGAAGAAGGCGCACTGGACGAGCAGGAGAATGTCGGTTGAAGTCAGATTGAGCCATGTGCCGAACACGCCGGCGATCAGCGCGGAGTTTAAGCAGTGCGCGTAGGTCATGTCGTCCATGCCCGGCAGCATATTGTAGAGATAGTCCAGGAGCTGTTCCCCGTTTCTGGCGCGGGCGGAGATCGTCGTGTAAATCTCCATCAGGCTGTTCATCTTCACGGGCGTTCTGTTCTCCACGAAACCCCGCATCAGCGTGCGGAAGATTGCCATGCAGTTGTTGTATGTGAGTTCAAAGGATTTGAATTCCGGGCTGAGGCGCACCTTCTCAAAATGTGTCGTGGCGAAGTCGATCTCTTCCTTGATCGGAATCACGATGATCGAGTGGCGCGACAGCTTCTCGATCACGGCGTCGTCCACGACGGTGTCCTTCGGATAGAGCAGCTTGTTCTGATAGTTATAGATGTCCTCGGCGATAACCATGCCCTTTTCCAGAGCCATACGTGCAACGTTTTTCATTGAAATTCCCCCGTTTGTACAATGATTTGTTAAAATATCTGATTATAGTATAAAGCTGATCTGTAAAAAGTGTCAATCAGTCCGCTCTTTTTATTTCGGATAAAGTGTGTTAAAATAGCATTATTCGGTGAACAATACAGGTTGCAATGCGCGCGGACAGCGCACACTCGGGAAACGCCATGAAATTTTATCAGAATCTCTATGTCGGGGAGAGCATCAAAAACCCGGCGAAGATCAGGAAAAAATTGAAGAGATACGCTAAGATGAACAACGTCTGGCTGATTGCCTACGCCGAGGAGAACCGGCAGCTGGAAATCTATCACTGTATCATGCTGCAGCAGTATTACTACAAGGCTCATCCGCCCTGTGTCGTCGGAATTGCCGCGAGCTACGAGGAAGCGTCACAGCTTGTGTGCAGGATCGCGCAGGAGGCCGTGCAGCAGACGGGGCGCGCGGATCTGGCGGGGTATCTGTTTGCGGACGCCGCCGGAAACCGGTGAGGGGCCCGCGGACTCTGTGAGAGCCGAAAACGAAAAGGAATCGACGAACAAACCTTATGTTACATATTATTCTGCTCATTTTAAAAATTATCGGGATCGTCCTGCTCAGTGTGATCGGTCTCATCCTGTTGGCGATTCTCTGCGTCCTGTTCGTCCCCGTGCGCTACCGCGTCAGGGTGAACAGGGAAGCCGGCGACGGTAAGCCTCCGGCCGACGTCTATGTGAAGGTCACATGGCTTCTCCATCTGGTCAATATCCTGGTCAGATATCCGGCCGAGGTGACCGTGCGGGCGCGGATCTCGCTCTTCACGGTCTTCAGGATGCCGCCGCGGGAGCGAAGACACGGCAAAAAGCCGCCGGAGCCGAAGCGTCAGCTGCGGCGGGAGAGCCAGTCGGAACCGGAGAAACCGTCCGTGGAGGCGGCAGGGAAGGACGACGGGGCCGAATCCTCCGAGGCGATTTCCACGGAAACAGTGGAAAGTCAATCTCCGGAGACAGCCGCTGAGCCGAAAGCTGTGCCGGGAACTTACGAACCCTATCAGGCGTTTGATGAGGGCACCATGCCTTCGGAGGAGACCGATCGCGAAGAGGTCGAAACGCCGGAGAGCGCTTCCGGTTTGGGCAGGATAGCGGCGGTATTCTCGAAATGCAGACAGGCGATCGAAAAAATAAAGGGCCTCTTTCAAAATATACGGTACACAATCCGCAAAATCTGTGATAAAATAAAATCTGTGTTGGATAATATACAGTATTACTGCGAGGTGATCGCGAGCGAGCCCTTTCGCGGCGCGCTCGGTCTGTGCGGGCAGGAACTGATGAGGATCCTTCGTATGCTGAAGCCTGCCGGATTCGAGGCGGACGTCGTCGTCGGCATGAAGGATCCGGCCGCCACGGGACAGATCCTTGCGGTTTACGGGATGCTGTATCCGCTCATCGGGCAGCATGTGCGCGTCGCGGGCGATTTTGACTGCGAGGACATGCGGATCGAGGGCAGGCTGTATCTGCGCGGCAAAGTCAGGGTATTCACGCTGCTGCGCGCGGCGATCAGGATTTACTTTAACAGAGATATCAAGCAGTTGATCAGATTGTTGAAAAAGGAGGATGCATAATGGCAGAGAACAACTTTACCGGTGTGATAGAGTCGCTGATGAAGGGCATGAATGCGGTGCTCGCCACGAAGACGGTTGTGGGCGACGCCACGCAGTTCGGCGATACGATCATCCTGCCGCTTGTGGACGTCACTTTCGGCGTGGGCGCAGGCGCGAGCGCGGCGGATAAGAAAAACGGCGGAGGCGGAGGCTTTTCGGCCAAGATGTCGCCCAGCGCGGTGCTGGTCATCAAGAACGGCTCCACCAAGCTTGTCAATATCAAGAATCAGGACACCGTGACGAAGGTGATTGACATGATTCCGGATATCGTGGACAAGTTCACCGCGCCCAAAGAAGATATGATTGCGGACGAGGAGGCTGTGGACATCGCCTTTCCTGAGGAGAAGAAGGACGGCGATACGTCCGCATCCTGACAGGGGACAGGAACTTTTGGACACTTGGTTTCATATATTATAGCAAAAGCATAAGCAGGGGTAGTCTATGAAGAAACTGATCGGGCTTGCGGCTTTTTGTATTGCGGCGGGTATGCTGTTTATGCTTTTTTTGATGAACCGCTTTGTGGGGCTGGTGCTGATTGCCCTGCTCTTGCTGATCGGCTATAATTTTTTCTGCTGCGACTGACGCGGCGTTTTGAGGAGTATTATGGAAAATTTTGAAGAGGTATTGGTACATGGCTCCGAGGATGAGCTCCAGGAGCTGAAGTCGTGGCTTTTTCGCGAAAACATAAGGCTTGTGACGGCCTCCAGGGAACTTGAGAGTATGCAGGAACAGTTCCTCAAGGAAAAAATGCAGTTCCAGGAGGAGATGAAACTGTTGAACCGCAAGATTTCCGGCGAGCGCCAGCGGCTCAAGGAGGACAACCAGTTCTTTGAGAAGAAGATGGAAATTCTGAAGAACGGTTTCAGCCAGCTGGATATCGACCGCAGGAGACTGGATAAGGAGTGGGCGAAGCTGGCGGCCGAGCGGGAGCTTCTCAGTGAGCACAGCGCCTATGACAGCGGTATGGACGTGTCTGTGTTTTTCAGGGGCGTCAGGAATCCGCTCGCTTTGAAGAAGCGCTATAAGGATCTGATCAAGATCTTTCACCCGGACAATGTGGCGGGAGACAAGGAGATCATTCAGCGCATCAATAAGGAGTACGAGACGCTGAAGACGGATTATGAGGGTTTCAAGCAGGCGTAGGGCGGTGCGGTCCGCCTTTCCATACAAAAAAGAGCTTGTCCGTAAGACAGGCTCTTTTTAATAGTGGTGCGCCCGGCGGCGCACGTTTCTAACGGGTGAAAGTCCCGAATCCGCCCGGTAGTGGGAAGGATACAGCCAAA
>CANPXP010000034.1 GCA_947586255.1 uncultured Lachnospiraceae bacterium
GTCTGCCAGCGTCAGCTCCTCGAACGGTTTCGGTTCCGCGTTTCCCTGTCTGCTCTTATTATATTCTGCATTCGGGGGTTTTACAATGGTTTTTCGTTTCTTTTGTGTCAATCTTTCCTCCTTTTCCGCATGGGAAAACCGAAATGCCAATTGACAAAGGAACCGTCTGTTACTCGCAAGTGCTGCCAATACCGTACCACTTACGCTTTCCCACACTTTGCTATACTGTTGTCTGTTTCTTTCGTTGGGATACTTGCTCTGAAAACGAGAGTTATCCATGTGCCAAAAGATTTCCGGCAGCAAGATCACTGCCGATAGCAACACTATAACAGATGCGTGTGTGAAACGCAAGCGTTTTATTGCGCAAAAGTTGTTTTATTCCTGATATAAAGTATGAAATTGTCAAAGTGCTCTTGGACAGTACGATAGCTGCCGCCCAACTATATGGCAAAGCGCATTGCGCTTGTACACATCCCTTTATAATGCCAACTGTTCTTCCAGATAATCTGCCACTCGCCCACTGGCATGTCCATCCTCCAATACACCCTGTTCCTGTGAAAAGATCTCGATTTTTTCCCGATAAGTCTTTTCATCGAATTGGCTGATATTCTCCGCCAACTCCGCGTTTGTCTGCGCAAAGGGGAACGGCAGGTTTTTGATATCCCACATTAGCGCGCCTCTGTCTTTTACGTACTCCTCAAAATCATCCGCATACAGGAAAACCGGCATATAGATATTGATTACATCAAACGGTGTACTGGAATAATCGGAAATCAATACATCTGTCGCCGCAAGCAGCTCATTGATATCATCTGCCCGGCTTACATCTATCATGCGCTCCGACTTATTTTCCATCGGCATACCGGCAAGCTGTGCGGAGAGCTGAGGATGCAGCCGCAGGAAAATATACCATTCACCGCCAAATTTCTTCTGCAGAGATTCAATCAGCAGGTCAAAATCAAGTGTAGACGCCTCTGCAAATACCTGACGTTTCCCCTTCTGCCCACCGCCTCGAAAGGTTGGCGCAAACATAACAATCTTAGCGTCCTGTGGAACTCCGTATCGGTTGCGTATCTCTTTATACAGTTCTTCACGCCTTGTATACAGAACATCACATCTCGGCGAACCGGTTTTTAGTATTCTGCCCTTATAGAGGAGCATCTTGGGATACACGCTGGTACACCAATCTGAATTTGATGTGACAAGGTCAACAAGTCCAGAGTCGTAAGCGCTCACCAGGCAGGCAATCTTCGGGAACAGCTTTCCTCTGTATTTTCCTACCGGCTTCAATTCAATCCCCGCATGCCAGGTCTGAATATACAGCTGCCCTTTTCTCTTTGCGGTTCCATACTCTTTTCTGGTATTGCTGATCCACACTTTGGCCGTCGCCAAATGGTACACTCTATTCCAGAAAGTGTTCTTCACTTTCCGGATTCCTTTCGGGAATTCACGGCTCATGTCATTCACAAGCCATATCATTTCATATTTTTTCCCTCTTCGCAGAAGTTCCTCCGCGATATATCTTGGATTGCAGCAGAATCCTCCGTCCCCTTCAAAGGTATTAAATACAATCTTGTTCTCCCGTATTGGAAATACACGCATTAGCTGATATGCTGTATGCACCCGTCTTGCCTTGCGTTTTCTTTTTTTTATAGTTCTTTCTTCCTCTTTATCCGGCATCATTTCTGCTGTCCTTCTTTGTCATTTCTATCAGTTCCGGCGAAATCTTCTCCTTTACCCGCTCAAAATCTTCGGGAAAATCAATCTCGCCCCAGAAATCTCCGCCTGTCGGAACAAGAGCGACATCATACCGCTTGAGGTCGAGCAGTTCCTGCAGCGCTCTTTCGAAATAAGAAGCAAATTGCTTTTCCTTCATCAGTTTCTTTGTCGCTTCGCGCAGGTCGCTCAGGACTTTCCGTCTAATCTTCATAATGCCGATGAATTCGCCTTCACCCTGTTCGCACGGGATCTCCTTGCTGATCCAGACAAGTTTTCCGTCTTTCGTGACCACCTTCATAGCCTCTTCATCACAGCACTTATAATCAATCGGAAGCACCATATCCGCATCCGTCTCCATCATCCGGTCAAATATTGTCGGAGAGCACAGCGTATCCGCATGCATATACACAAAATCGTCCGACACAACATTCTGTGCCATAAAGAATGAACCCAGAACATTCATCATTTCATAGAATGGATTATAGACAAAGCGAATCCCTTTCCGCTCTTTTAACAGTTCTTCAAAGCATTCATTGCGGTATCCAGTGACAATAATGATATCTTCAATTCCTCTGGCGTGCAGCAGTGCGATATTCATTTCAATCAGTCTGCATCCCTCTATCTCCAGGAAAGATTTCGGCGCATTCTTCGTAAGTTCTCCCAACCGATTCCCTTTTCCCGCCGCCATAATAACTGCCTGCATCGCTCTTTACTCCTCATGAACCGCATTTTGATATATAATTCTCACAATGCCCTCTTTCCGTGCCAATGGATCATTGGACAAATTGCCGCTCACTTCCCCTGTCATGGTATCAACCTGATCATATCTGACGCCTAATTCGGACAGTGTTCTGAACACTCCCAGCTTTCTCAAAAATTCCCGAAAACTCTCCGCCGCATGCCCGGCCGTATCCGCTGTCGGCAATTCTAACCAGTTAAAAATTTCGCTGATCTTATGTTCAGACACTTCATATTCCTGTTCTATCCACGACGGATAAAGGGCAATCAATCCTGCCGCATGGCTTGTGTCCGTAGCCGCCCCTATGGGATACTGCAGACGATGCGGAAGGCCTGTCCCCACATTGGCGAGATTCCATCCCATAATCATACTTGCATAACTCATTTTTTCTCTCGCCTCATGGTGATTGATATCCCGAAGGAGTATTCTTAAACTTTCTCCGACATAACGGACTGCCCTCTCGGATAACATCTCTGAAAACAGGTTCGCTTTCACAGCAATATAACTCTCGATCGCATGCGCCAGTACATCAAATCCCGTCTCCATGGTCGTACGAACAGGAACCGTCCATGTATAAACCGGATCTACAATGGCAACCTTCGGCACTATATACCTGCCGCGAATTCCCGCTTTAAGATGGTGCTGCGGGCTGGAAATAATAGCGGCGCGACTCAGTTCGCTGCCTGTCCCCGCAGTTGTCGGAATTGCCATGATCGGCAATGTTTCTTTTGGCGGTTCCACGCCTTCCAGCAGACATTTCTCCAGATCGGCGCCTACGGCACCTGCCGCCACGGCTTTCGCTGCATCCAAAGCGCTTCCTCCGCCAAATCCGACAATCGTTTTGACATTTTCGCTGCCTGCGATGTCTGCCGCTTGTTTCACTTCGGAAAGCCTGGGATTTCTGCTGATCGTATTGTAAAGCAGAATATTTCCCTTACCGGCAATCCGCTCCAATATATTCTTAAGGCGATCAAGATGCCCTGTCGTTATCAGACTTCCTCCGGTCGTCACGATCATGGTTTTCCCTGCGAAACGTTCTTTTTCTGCATCAAGCGCCTGTTCTGTTATCCCCGTCCCAAAATAAATCTTCGTGTCTGATTCCAGTTCAAATTTTGTCATTTTTATAAATTCTCGATCTGTACTTCCCGATTGCTCCGTATATTTTCCAATATATCTATCCTTGCCGCGAACAAATCCTTTAGAGTATGGTATGTGTCCTTATAGAGTCCGTACATGTCAAGGTACTTTTTATGATTTTCCATATTCGGTTTAATAATCATCCGAATTTTTGCAAAACACTCCGCCGCCTGCTCAGGTGATTGGAATATCCCCTGTCCGACCAGCACCATCATGGCTGCTCCGGTCGCAGTTGTCTCAAACTCAGACAGCACCGCCACATCACGTCCCAGCACATCTGCCTTGATACCTGAGATCAGATTGATTCTCGCCAGTCCGCCCGACAATCTGACAGACTCTGTTTCCACACCAGCTTCGGCGATTGCTTCAATGATACTTAAATCAATAAATCCTGTGCTTTCAAAAACCGCCCTGGTCATGTCTTTTCTGGTATGCATGCGTTCCAGACCAAAAAATACACCGCGTGCGTTGTCATCCCAAATCGGCGTGCGCTCCCCTAACAGATACGGCAGAAAAATAAGTCCTCTGGCGCCGATATCGGATTCGCCCGCGTCTTTTTCCATAATCTCATACGGATATTGTTCGTTCTGGTAATAGCACTGTTTTACCCATTCAATCAGGCCGCCGCCTAAATTGTTGGATCCTCCTACAATTCTTTGCTCCCCGCCTGTATAATACGGGACATCATATATTTTGGAACTATGCTTTATTCTGCCCGCAGGACTCAACGTCCGAAATACAGTCACGGTGCCGGATACATCACTTGCTTCCCCTTCCTGCGTCACACCGCTTCCCACGAGAGAGCAGATAGCATCATAAGAGGCCGTCACAATCAGTGCATTCTCATCTATGCCAATTCGTTCTGCCAGTTTTTTCTCTATTTTACCGACGTTTGTTCCTGTCTTCACCACACTTGGCAGACACGCTTCCCTTATTCCCAACTTCTTCAATAGGGCTGTCGGATAACAATTTGTCTGTATATCATAATGGTATTTGACCGCATTGTAATGATCTGTCACAAACACGCCGCACAACCGATAGACCAGATAGTCATTGGGAGTCGCAAAATATCTTGTCCTGTCAAATACGTCCTGAAGATTTCTCTGTACCCACAAAATCTTCGGCAGCATGAGACTGGCCGAAATGTCCATCCCTGTATTTTCTCTCACCGGAGCAAATTCGGGCATTTCTCCGACAACCGCCGCTTCCTTGTCCGCACGTCTGTCTGAAATCATGAGAGCTTTTCCGATTGCCCGCCCCGCTCCATCCATGCAGACAAGGCAGGACGCCGATGCTGTCACAGTTATATAATCAATACGTCTTGTCCCCGCCTCCAAAACGGCACGGCTCATAACTTTCTCGGCCTTTTCCCACCATTCATTCGGATCCTGTTCCACTCTTTTATCATTGATAGCGGTATTGATTGCCAGCGCCGCACTTCCCAATTTCAAGCCGGTATGACTGAAGATGATGCATCGTATGCTTTTCAGGCCCATATTGATAACCATTACATTAGCCATTAACCCAGTCCTTCTTCATTCCGTCAAAAGTGATAACTTCGCTCCGGCCATACTTTTAATACTTTCATGAATCAGATGCTCCACAGTAGTTGCCTGAAAACCGTCTCGTTCCATCAAACCTTTCTCGTATGCCGCTGTGATTCCTTTCCGATACGCCAACTTCACATCTGTAGAAATATTGATTTTTCTGACATTTGGGATCCGCAGAAGTCTCCTGATGGCTTCGTCTGTCATACCGCTTCCGCCGTGTACTACAAAAGGTATTCTTGTTTTTCCCGTTATATATTCTACAATTTCGTAATGCAGTTTCGGTTCGCTCTGGTAGAGTCCATGTGCATTACCAAATGCTGCAGCGATCATATCGATTTCGGTTTCCTGCAAAAAGCGGTCGATATCTTCTACCGAAGCGATTTGAGCCTGCTCACATGCCAGATCATCCTCCACCCCTCGGATTTGTCCGACTTCAGCTTCCACCAACACTTCTCGTTCATGAGCGTAATCTGTCACCTCATTTGTGACAGCTATATTCTCCTCGACAGGCCTGTCCGACGCATCAATCATCACGGAGTCCCAAGCCGATTCCACTGCCTCCCTGACAAGTTCTGTCTTTTTGCAATGATCCAGATGCAGCCATGCCCTAATTCCCTGATCGGCCGCATAACTGCTGACAAATTCCCGCAGCTGTTTTTTCGCAATATTTTGAAAAACGCCGGAGGAAGTCTGCAAAATCACATTTGTTTTTTTCGCCGCGGCGGCATCTATAACCGCTCTGGCTGAATCAATGCTCCAAATGTTAAACGCAAAAGCTGCTTTCTGCTCAAACAGATAGTTTTTCATAGCAGTTCCTTTATATAATATTATATATACACTTCACACGCCCACACACACCCGCACACTACTATCCCCAATCCCCCAACTACAGAACCAAATCCGGGACATTTTATCTTTTGTATTACAGTACTTGCCGTTCTGCCCCGGATTTGGGAACTGCCCGTCAATAAGAGCAACTTACTCCCATGTCATTATAGCACAGGTATTTACTATATTTCAATACAGCAATTCCAATAGCTCTTCACTTTTTCACCGCGCTGTTAATCCACATACACTTCCGGTTCGTTCAGGAACAGATCCGTGATTCCCTGCGCCTCCAGAGCGCTCAGATCCAGCTTCGTTCCGGTCGGCTTCTCGGGATACAGATGGCCGGAGAGCCATGCCCTCACCGTATAGTCCCGCAGACGCTCCGCCGGCAGATCAATCCTTCTCCAATACGGGTGCAACACATTTGCGCCGCAGCCGCCTTTTAATTTAAAGAGGCAGTCCGAAACTTTGGTATCCAGAATGCCGATCTCCGTCTCAGGATCCAATTCTCTTACTTTTTCCAGCGAGAGCGCGCTGAAAGAGGAGTAGACCACCTGCTTTTGCAGGTCTCTCGCGTGAATCAGATCTACGATCTTTTTTTCCATTCCCGCATACGGGTATACGCTGTTTTTCAGTTCGATATTCAGCCTCAGTCCCGACCGCATTGCAGGCTCTATCAGGTCCAGCACTTCTTCTATCGTGGGAATCTGCTGCGGCGGATTCTCATCCGCATAGATGTGCAGCCGTTTCAGCTCCGCCAGCGTATAATCCCTGACATAGCCGATGCCCTCCGTCGTGCGGTCCACCCGCTCGTCATGGATGACTGCCATATGGCCGTCCCGTGTCAGTTGAATATCCAGTTCGATACCGGTCAGCCCATTGACTTTGATTGCTTTTTCAAAGGCGAGCAGCGTGTTCTCGGGATATCTCTGGCTGCAGCCTCTATGCGCCCATATTTTCATAATATATTTTCATCTTCTCCTTGTGATTATTTATTTGCAGCAACAGGATCTTATACTCAGCCCCGTTGATTTTCCATCAGGAACTTCTCCATCACATCGGCGAAGGCCACTGACTCGCTGCGCGTCAGCTTAAACTTGCTCTTGCTGCTCCCATTGATCATAGACAGAAAGTCGCTAACTTCATACCGAAGCCCGTCTTCCATAAATCTGTCTGAATACTTCTCCACCTCATTCGGATTTTCGTGATGCACTTCGAAGTAAGTTGTCTTCCACCACGGCGGCTCTACGACAATATATCCTTTCGTCCCGGAAATCAGCAGTTTTCCTTCCGATTTCACGCCCAATCCGCACGTGGCCGTCGCCATGCCGTTCGGATATGTGAAGGACGCTTTGGTAAAGAGGTCCAGCCCATTCTCCGCCTTGATCATATCGAAACGGACATCCGTGTAACCTTCTCCGAAAATCTTCATAATCGGCAGCATACAATAGCTTCCCAGCTCTGTGAAACTGCCGCCGTATTTTAAATCTGTCAATTCTCTGCCGTCCGCTTTTTCCAGCTTGGTAAAGCAGGCCTCGATACTCCTGATATTGCCGATCATTCCACTGCATGCGATTCCCATCAGCTGATTAAAGCCCGGGCAATACGCGGTCTTGATCCCCTCGAACAAAATCCTCTTTCGTTCCTTGGCCATACGGAACAGCTCGTCCGCCTCCGCTCCCTTCAGCACCATCGGCTTCTCGCAGAGTACGTGTTTATCGTGCTGCAGGGCAGATTTGATATAGTCGTAGTGCGTCTCGTGCGGCGAGGCGATGTATACGGCGTCCACCGCGTCGTAGAAATTCTCCAGATCATCATAACAGTCCAGGCCCCATCGCTCGGCGAACCGTGCCGCGCTTTCCCTGTGCGGATTGTATACCGCCTGTGTATTGACGCCGCTGACTTGTCTGGCCTCCGGCATAAAACGCTGCGCAATCCGTCCCGTGCCGATGACGCCGATCCGCTGAATCTGCATATTCTGCTCACGCAGCATCGTACTGGAAATATTTTTGGTTCTGTCAAGATAAATTACCTTACAATAATCTTTCAGAAAGTCAAACTGTCCGACCCAGTCCGAGCCGACGGTAAAGATATCAATCTGATATTTTTTGATATCCTGAATTTTCTGCCCAACGCTCTCCTCTATGATGATCTCATCGGCAAACCCCGTCTCTCTGACATGCTCTATGCGCGTCATCAGCGAATCCACCACGTTGAGTTTTCCCCTGGTCTGATCGTAGTTCTCCGTCGTCACGCCCACAATCAGATAATCGCCCAACGCCTTGGCGCGCTTCAGCAGATTATAATGTCCTTCATGGAAAAGATCAAAAGTACCGTATGTGATTACCTTAATCATGTCTTTCTCCCTCTTTCCGGCAGTCTCTCCTTCACGAAACGATGAACATGCTCCCCGCAGGTTCCGTCATGGTTGGCCGTGACGCTCTCAAACGCCGCAAGCTGTCTGTCCCGATCGTAAGCCGCCCCCGCCTTCCTGCCGTCCACAAAGTCCGCCAGGGAATGGAAGGCGCCTTCGAGAGCCGCATAGGGGAACCACTCGGACTGCAGGCAGAAGCCCGGCTCGTGCGCTCTCAGCTCCTCCCTGTCGTACACAATGGGGATTTCCGCGTAGGTGTTCGCCGCGCAATCCACGCGATACAGTTTCCTGTCATAAAAGGAAAAGTACCCATAACCCGCAAGACTATTGTGTTCATCGGTATATTCCACAAAATTCCCTCTGGTGTAATCACTGTAATAACCGTTTGCGGTCTTGTCCGGCAGCGGGAACGGCGGCGTCCACTCCTCCATCCTGCCGGTACTCCGCTCCATGCGGATGAACATATTGCCCCACAGGGGAGCGATGTAGGCGTAATCTCCGTCAAAGGCGATGTTCGCGAACGGCCTCTCCATGCTCTCACACTGTTGGATTCTGTTATAGCACCGAAAATTCTCCGGCACGCCTGAATATTCTTTCAATTCACCCGTCCGCATGTTCCATTTCGTGAGCACGCTGCCCTCGTAGGGCAGGATCCACAAGGTCTCCCGATCAGGCTCTATCGACAGTCCCATGCAGCCGCCGGTCAGGGCAGCCCCGCTGTGCAGAATTTCGGGCTCCGCCGTACAGTCGTCGATATCCAGCGAGACCACCGTGTCATTGACCGGAGAGCATAACAGCAGCCGTCTTCCCACGATTGCCCGGGCGCCCCAGCGCTTTTCCCCGTTGATCTCCGCCTGATTGATTTCCGCATATGCACTCAGATATGCAACGCTCTCATCGTCGGTATCCAGCCTGACGATATAGGGGTATTCGTTTGCCCACAAAAAGATATACTTTTCAAAATCCACGCCGCCGCCGAACGCCCGCTGATTTTTCCCTACATCCATCAGCGGAATGCTCTTCTCGACTCTGCCGTCCGCCACCACCAGAATCTCCCGAGCGTTGGCCGGACACACATATACCTTGCCGTTTCGCTCGAACGCGTTGGCAAAATAGCCGCCGTACGCGTAAGAGGTGAGGTCGCAGTAATAGCGATAGTGGTAATCATTGTCCGGAGAATGGTACAGCTTGTTTCCCTGTGTGACGACCCATCTGTCGCGCCGGAAGCCTCCCATCGGCCCTTTGACAATCTCGCCTCTCCAGTCGTCCTCTCCCGGCGCGCCGTGAATATTATTGTTTATAAGGAAAATGGGCTTCCCCGCAACCCCGAACAGTGAGGTGACGCTTGTCCCGGCGTCGCCGATGTAAGCGTCGGACAGCGCGATCGTCTCCTCAATATCGGGCGTCTCGTCCAGGATACCGATATCCTCCTCCACAAACGCTCTTTTCAGCGCTTCGTACTGCGCTTTATAGGAAGCCCGCATGGATTCAAACGTGGAATCCAGCAGCGGATGCGGACGCCACAGAAGGCAGGCGTTCTCTCTGCCCCTAAACGTGTCAAAGACATACCGCATTTTATCAAGAAACTTTTCTGTGTCAGACAGCATGCCGTTGATGCTGGTGTTGTAAAAACAGACTTTCCTGCCGTCCATATGCCGCCGCCACTCTGCCGGCGGTTCCGGCGGGTTCTGGCATTTCCGGATGACGCTGTCCAGTTTCGGACTGCCGAAGGGCAGAAACTTTGCGTCGGGAATGAGTTCGTGAAAATACTTCCTGATCTCCGGGCACTGGATCACGATATAGTCCGCATGCACATATGCCGGGCAGAATTCCTGTGCCTCACTCATACCGCCCGTCGTAACATAATAAGGTATATATACTAATATTGCCGTATACTTCTTGAGATTGTCGGAATAATACTGCGGGTGCACGCTTGTCACATAATTGCATCGATCGTACGGATTATGGATATAGGCGGCGTCCGGTCTGTGCTCCTCCAGGCTGTAACTGTGCCAGTCCGTCACTTCGACATATGCGGGATACCGGTCCCCTTCATAGTATTCTCTGCCGAAGCTGCCATCCTGATTCCTGTCATAATAAGGGATTGGCACGCAGTACACGTCGCAGTCCGGATCCGCCTTGGCCGCCAGGTACACGCTTTCCATGCTGTCCCACATCGACACCTTATAGGGGAAGAACACGATCTCCCATCTGACCCGGATATCATGCTTCGCGCTGTTTTCGACTCTGATCAGCTGTCTGCGAAGTGTCTTTAAAATCTTGTCCGCGCCGTTTTTGTCCTGATCGATCTCCTCATACACATGGAACAGGGTTTCGCAATATTGCTCCAGACAGGACACCGTCGCATGCCCTTCGCCCTCCAGTTCCTCGATGCTCTCGCCGAGAGACACGGCAAACTCCTGGCACTCGCCGAGCATGGCGCGCGCCGCCTTCACATCGGCCTTATACAGAGCCTGTCTGATTTCTTCATGGGCCTGGTGCAGGCTTTCGATGCATTCCAGCACCTCCAGCTTCTGGGCATTTCTCATCGATCCTTGTTCCTCTTGCTGTCATATAGAATGATAGACATATATTAGAATATTATATTCTCGGCACGGAGATTTGTCAATTCACCGGACGCAAAAGCGGCGCTCCCTGCCGGGCGCGCCGTTTTATGTCTGCATTCTGCGGTGATTAGTACCTCGCCGTATTCACCTTCACGCCGGGGCCCATCGTGGTCGTCAGCGTAATGCTTCTCAGATACTGTCCCTTCAGCGCGGAGGGTTTCGCCTTGACGATCGCCTCCATCAGCGCGTCGAAATTCTCCTGCAGCTTCGCCTCATCGAAGGAAACCTTGCCGACCGGTACGTGGATGATGTTTGCCTTGTCCAGTCTGTATTCGATCTTACCGGCCTTGATATCGTTGACCGCCTTCGTGACGTCCATCGTCACCGTACCCGCCTTCGGGTTGGGCATCAGGCCCTTAGGGCCGAGGACTTTACCGAGGCGTCCCACAACGCCCATCATATCGGGAGTCGCTACAACCACGTCAAAGTCGAGCCAACCTTCGTTCTGAATCTTCGGGATCAGCTCCTCGCCGCCCACGTAATCGGCTCCCGCCGCCTCCGCCTCGGACAGCTTGTCGCCCTTGGCGAACACCAGAACCTTGACGCTCTTACCTGTTCCGTTGGGCAGTACGACCGCGCCGCGGATCTGCTGTTCCGCATGACGTCCGTCACAGCCGGTCCTGATATGAACCTCAACCGTCTCGTCAAACTTTGCCGTTGCAGTCTTCTTCACCAGAGCGATCGCCTCAGCGGTATCGTACTGAACGCTGCGGTCTACCAGCTTGGCAGCCTCTTTATATTTCTTACCATGTTTCATGTCAAATCCTCCATTACTCTTCTACTGTGATACCCATGCTTCGTGCGGTTCCGGCGATCATGCTCATGGCCGCCTCCACGCTTGCGGCATTCAGATCCGGCATCTTCGTCTCTGCGATCTCGCGGAGCTTATCCTTGGAGATCGTGGCAACCTTCGCCTTGTTCGGGGTTGCGGAACCGGATTTGATGTTGCACGCCTTCTTCAGAAGAACCGCGGCAGGGGGAGTCTTGGTGATAAAACTGAAACTTCTGTCCGCATAAACCGTAATGACGACGGGAATGATGACGTCGCCCTTATCGGCCGTCTTTGCGTTGAACTGTTTGGTAAATTCAACGATGTTCACGCCGTGCTGTCCAAGCGCGGGACCAACCGGCGGCGCCGGCGTTGCTTTGCCGGCAGGGATCTGTAACTTGATGTAGCCTTCTACTTTCTTTGCCATAACGGCACCTCCTAATATAATGTGGTACGGGCGTACCGCCTCGTCCTTCCGCGCGGTACTCCCACAGTATATCTAACCCCTGACGGGGATAAATATCGGATTGCTTCTTCCTGATATCGAATTACTTCTTTCTGACTTCCGCGAAGCTGATCTCCACCGGCGTCTCTCTGCCGAACAGCTCGACATTGATGGTCGCCGTCTGCTTGCCGAAGTCGATTCTCTGCACGACGCCGACCGTGTCCTTCCACACGCCGGCCACCACCGCGATCGTATCGCCCTCCGCGAAATCCACGGTCATATTCTCCACCTTGATGCCGAGCGGCCTCATCTCCGCCTCCGTGAGCGGCACCGGCTTGCTTCCGGGGCCGACGAACCCTGTCACGCCTCTGGTATTCCTGACCACATACCACGTGTCGTCGTTCATGATCATATTGATCAGGACATAACCGGGGAACATCTTCTTCTGCACGTTTTTGCGGACGCCGTTCTTCATCTCCATGACGTCCAGCATCGGCACCCTGACCTCCAGGATCTCCTCCTCCAGATGCCGGTTTTCTATCGTCTTCTCAATATCGGCCTTCACCTTGTTCTCATACCCGGAATAGGTATGAACAACATACCAGTTTGCTTCTGCCATACTAATACCACGCCTTTCCCAGTCAGTGTTTCAGAATTGTTCAGAAGGAGAGCGTCGTGAGGAAATCCACGCCGTACTGCAAACCGAAATCCAGTATTGTGATGATCGCCCCGACCACCACGGAAATGATGACAACCGCGACGGACTGCTTGATGAGATCGTCCTTGTCCGGCCATGTAATTTTCTTAAACTCGGCTTTCACACCGTTCCAGAATTTCGCAATTCCGGACGTCTTGCCCGATTTAGCGGAATCTCCCATGTCATGCTCCTTTCCCCGTAAAGACCGGCGACTTATTTCGTCTCCTTGTGCAAAGTATGGGTCTTGCAGAATCTGCAGTACTTCTTCGTCTCCATCCTGTCGGGATGCGTCTTCTTGTCTTTGGTCGTATTGTAGTTACGCTGCTTGCACTCCGTGCATGCCAATGTGATTCTTGTACGCATGTTCATACCTCCGTCTGTATTCGTAAATCCTGCCTCTGTTATTTTTGAGCATAAAAAAAAGACCTGAATCTTATGTTGCTCAACCAATATATCACACAGCGCCAGCGAAGTCAACCGTATTTCTTCAAATAATTCACCATAATTTTCCCCAGGCTTCTAAACTTTCAGCGCAGGCGTTTCGATATATAGGATATAGAATGTCGGCAGATATGGCAAGCGTTGGCATTATGCTGTAAAAATCACCAATTTTTTCGTTATTTCTTATTTATATATATCGGTATTTCCGGTTGCATTTTAAGCGATATTGGTGTTACAATAAACTTACTAATACTATCCGAATTTGTCGATGTTATTTTCGGGACAATCCGCGGAGGAAAGGAGGGGCCCCATGGCTTACAGCGTCAGCAATCTGACCAATGTCTACAATTTTTATATGACGACCTACGCGCCGAAGTCCAGCACGCCTTATGACTCTCATAAGAAGAGCGAGTTGCGCAGCGTGTATAATTCCATCGTGAAGCTGAATAAGGAATCCCCTCTGTACATCCTGGATACCAGCAGGGCTTCCCGCGAATTTGCCGTAAATATGAAAGAGAATGCCAGAGAGCTGCGCAATACGATCGCCTCTCTCGGCGGTCTGGACGAGGAGGAGCTTCTCAACAAGAAGGTGGCCTACTCCAGCAATCCCGACATTGCGACGGCCGAGTTCGTCGGCGCGCTGCAGGAGGGAGACGAACTTCCTTCCTACGAGATCGAGGTGAACAGCCTCGCAACCGCGCAGGTCAACGCCGGCAAATATCTGCCGAGCGACGAGCCCGTCGCCCTGCCGCCCGACACATACTCTTTTGACATCAATATAGACGATCTGAACTATGAGTTCCAGTTCAGCATCAAACCGACCGACACAAACCGCGACGTACAGGAGCGGCTCTCCCGCCTGATTACCAACGCCAATATCGGCATCAGGGCGCAGGTGGTTCCCGGCGAGGACAATACTTCCTATCTGAGAATGGAATCCAGCACCACCGGGCGCAAGGACGGGCGCGACTATATATACAGGGTATCCGATCACAGGACCAGCAAGACCTCCGGCACGGTGGACTATTTCGGGCTGGATCATGTTGCCACAGAGGCGTCCAACGCCTCCTATATCGTGAACGGCGAGGAGCGCACTTCCACCTCCAACCGCTTCAATCTGGACCGGATCTACGAGATCGAGTTGACCGGCGTGAGCAGCGAGGAAGGCGAGACGGCTTCCATCGGCTTGAAGACGGATGTGGAATCCCTCACGGAGAATGTCAACACGCTGGTGCGCGGATTTAATTCATTCCTGCAGGCGGTGGCGGAGTACACGGACAATCAGCCGAAGAGCAATCAGCTCTTCCACGAGATGAGCGGTGTGGCGAGAGTATTCGCCAAAGAACTCACCTCCGTGGGGCTGAACCTGAATCTGGACGGCACGCTGGAGGTGGACGACGAGACGCTGAAGCAGAGCGCCATGAGCGAGGACGCCGCGGAGGCATTCTCCCCGCTCAAGAGTTTTACGAACGCCGTTCTGCGCAAGTCCAACCAGGTATCGCTCAACCCGATGAACTATGTGAACAACATCATCGTGGCCTACAAGAATCCCGGCAAGAACTTCGCGAGTCCCTATATCACGAGCGCGTACAGCGGCATGATGTTCAACAGCTACTGCTAGGCTGGCCGACAGCCCGCAATCACGACCATAACAAAAGAGCTGACCGATAAACCGGCCGGCTCTTTTTTTGTTCTCTGTTCTGTTGTCTGTTCCCTGGCTTCCGACCTGCCGGCCCGCGTTTACAGCGGAATGTTGCCGTGCTTCTTCGGCGGGTTCTCCACGTGCTTGTTCTTGAGACCCCGCAGCGCCTTCACCAGCGCCTCCCGCGTCTCCTCCGGCTTGATCACCTCGTTCACATAGCCTCTCGCGGCCGCCACATAGGGGTTCAGGAAGCGCTCCTCATACTCCGCCTTGCACTGCGCGCGCATGGCCGCGGGATCCTCGGCCGCCTTGATTTTTCTCTTAAACGCGATGTTGACCGCGCCGTCGGCGCCCATCACCGCAATCTCCGCGATGGGCCACGCGAAGACGATGTCCGCCCCCATCTCCTTGGAGTTCATGGCGATGTAGGCGCCGCCGTACGCCTTGCGCATGATGAGCGAGATCTTCGGGACGGTCGCCTCGGAGTACGCGTAGAGAATCTTCGCGCCGTGGCGGATGATGCCGTTGTGCTCCTGCGCCGTGCCGGGCAGGAACGCGGGCACGTCGATCAGCGTGATGAGCGGAATGTTGAAGCAGTCGCAGAAGCGGATGAATCTGGCGATCTTATCCGACACGTGATAGTCCAACGACCCGCCCATCGCATTCGGCTGGTTCGCCACGATTCCCGCCACCTTGCCCTCCATGCGGCTGAAGCCGATCACCGCGTTGGGGGCGAACTCCTTCTGCACCTCGAAGAAGCTGCCCTCGTCCACGATGCAGTCGATCACCTCCAGCACGTCGTAGGCATGGCGTGGATTGTCCGGCACGATATCCCGGATCTTGGCCGCTTTCGCCTTCTGCTGGACAGCCACCCGGCCGTTGTCCACCTTGCCGAACACCTTGCCCACGCGGGGCAGGATGCTCTGTCTCTCCTGGTTGTTGATCGTGGGCGGTTTCTCCTGCCAGTTGCCCGGCAGATAGGACAGCAGCTTGCGCACGCCCATCAGGCACTCCTTCTCCGTGTCGTAGGTAAAATGGGAGACGCCGCTCTTCTTCGCGTGCACCTCCGCGCCGCCCAGCTCCTCCACGGACACCTCCTCGTTGATGACCGTCTTGACCACGTTCGGGCCGGTGATGAACATCTTGGAAATGTCTCTCACCATAAAGATAAAATCACAGATCGCGGGCGCATAGCAGGCGCCGCCGGAGCAGGGGCCCAGGATCACCGCGATCTGCGGAATCACGCCCGACGCCTTCGTGTGGCGCAGGAACATGCCGCTGTAGCCGCTCAGGGACGAGATTCCCTCCTCGATCCGCGCGCCGCCGCTGTCGTTGATGCAGATCAGGGGCGCCTTCATCTCCATCGCCATGTCCTGAATCCGGCAGATCTTGAAGGAGTGGTACTCGCCCAGCGTTCCGCCGATCACCGTGAAGTCCTCGCTGGCCACGAACACCTGCCGTCCGTCGATCTCTCCGTATCCGGTCACGACGCCGTCCCCCGGCACTCTCCTCTTATCCAGATCGAAGTCGTCTATGCGGGACTCGATGAAGCCGTCCACCTCCACGAAGGTTCCCGGATCGAGCAGCACCTCGATGCGCTCTCTCGCCGTCATCTTGCCGCTCGCGTGCTGCTTGTCGATTCTGGCCTGCCCGCCGCCCATGAGCGCTTTCTGTCTTCTGTTGTCCAGTTCCTTCACCGCGTCATTCCAATTCATAGTCCGCCGCTTCCCTCCTGCAGAGAATCTCTGCGCCGCATCCGCGGCGCCCAGATCATTTGATCCTCTAATACTTTGATATTCAAATTATATGACAGTATTATAGGCGGAGTATCGCGCTTTGTCAATACTCCGCCCGCATATTTTCCTGTGAAACAGACGCGCGGATCCGCCTCGTACAAGACACCGCAAGAAACGCTCCGTCACGCCTCCGCTTCGGCCGCCGCCAGCGCCGCCGCGATCACTTTGTCCATATCGTAGTACCTGTACTGTCCGAGTCTGCCGCCGAAGAGCACATGCGGCCTCGCCGCCGCCAGCTCCCGATACCGCGCAGACAGCGCGTCGTTCTTCTCATCGTTGAGCGGATAGTAAGGCTCGTCGCCCTCGTGCCACTCGGCCGGATACTCTCTGGTGATCACGGTTCCCTTCTGCGTGCCGAACGCGAAGTGCTTGTGCTCAATGACGCGCGTGTAGGGAACCTCTCTCTCCGTATAGTTCACCACGGCGTTGCCCTGATAGTTGTCGCAGTCCGGAAGCACTTCCGTCTCGAACCGCAGGGAACGGTACTCCAGGTGTCCCAGCCTGTAATCGAAATACTCGTCCAGCATACCGGTGTAGACCACTCTGCGGTAGGTATTGCCCGCCGCGTCAACCACCCGCACGCCGTCTCCGCTCTCCTCCTCCGACACGAACTCCCGATAGGCTGTGCCCGTGCGCACGGGAATCCCCTCCAGCATCCGCTCCACCATCGCCGTGTAGCCCTCCGTCGGAATCCCCTGGTACCTGTCGTTAAAATAGTTGTTGTCGTAGACGAACCGCAGCGGCAGCCGCTTGATGATGAAGGCCGGCAGCTCTCTGCAGTCCCTGCCCCACTGCTTCTCGGTATAGCCCTTCACCAGCTTCTCATAGACGTCCGTTCCCACCAGGGACAGCGCCTGCTCCTCCAGATTCTTCGGCTCCGTGATGTCCAGCGCCGCGATCTGGGCGTCGATCCTCGCCCGCGCCTCGGCCGGCGTCACCACGCCCCACATCCTGTTGAAAGTGTTCATATTAAAAGGGAGATTGTACAACTCTCCCTTGTAATATGCGACCGGTGAATTGATATAGTGATTAAATTCGGCAAACCCGTTCACGTAGTCCCAGACCTTCCTGTCCGAGGTGTGAAAAATATGCGCCCCGTACCGGTGCACCTGAATATCCGCCACGGACTCCGTGTAGACGTTGCCCGCCACATGTTCTCTCTTGTCTATCACCAGAACGCGGCGGCCCTTTTTATGCATCTCGTGGGCGAAAACCGCGCCGAACAGGCCGCTCCCCACTACTAAGTAATCGTATTGCATCAGTTTTCCTCTGGCGCCCTGTACTTGTCCAGCTGCGCGTAGTCCTCCATGAGTTCCAGGGACTTCTTGCGCCCGACCTTATTCAGCTTCACATAATACTGCATGACGCGGTTTTCCATGATCTTGCCTCCCAGGATGCTCTTCTGGTTCAGCGGTGTAAAATCAACCGGATTCAGGTTCAGTCTGTCACACATTTTGATCACAGTGCCGTATGCCATGCCTTCGATGCCTCTGTCCAGCGCAGTTACCAGCGTCGAGTAAGGAATCTCCATCTCGATCGCGAACTGCCTGACGCTCTTGTACTGTTTCAAAATTTCTGCCTTAAGAATTTCTGCCTTCGTCATATAAACCCTCCATTTGTATTGTGGTACTGCTGATTGCCTGGTGTCTTAGTGGAAGTATAACACATAAATATAGGAAAAGAAAACAACAAAATTTGAATTTTAACGATATATCGATATTATTGGCAATTTATCCCTATTTCCGCCGTGGTTTTTGTGCAAAAAGTCCAGTACTATAGTACTATTTTGCGCCCTCTGCGATATCTCTTCGCGGAAAGAATATTTTATTGTCCTTCCGATAAGAAAATGCTAATATAGAAATATACAAATATACAGAGGTGCAATGCAATGCTTCCCATATCCGTATGCATGATCGCCAAAAACGAGGACAATCATATAGAGGAGTGTCTCAAGCGGCTGCGGCCGTGCAAGTTCGAGGTCATCGTGGTTGATACCGGCTCTGTGGACAGGACCGTGGAAATCGCGCAGCGATACGCCGACAAGGTATTTCACTTCGCGTGGTGCAACGACTTCTCCGCCGCGAGAAACTTCTCCATTCAGCAGGCCTCCAACGACTGGGTGCTGGTCATCGACTGCGACGAGTACCTGGAGAACGTCAACCTGGCGCAGCTGGAGGAGGTCATCGACCGCAACAGCCGCTCCGTCGGCATGATCGTCCGCAACAACCCCTACAGCATTCAGGGCGTGCGCTCCGTCATGTCCGAGCGCATCGGCCGGCTTTTTAACAGGCGCTACTGCCATTTCGAGGGCATTATCCACGAGCAGGTCTGCTCCCTGGACGGGCGCGGGGTGGACACCTTCGAGATTCCCCTCACCTTCTACCATGAGGGGTATGTCTCCGAGTCCGGCAAGCGCATGCGCGCGACACGAAACCTGGAGCTTCTCCTGCGCGATCTGGAGACAAAGGGGCCGAGCCCCTACATCTACTATCAGCTGGGACAGAATTACGTCTCGCTGAACGATTTGGAGAAAGCCGCCCAGTATTACCGGAAGGGGCTGGAGATGAACGCCGACCCGGCCGCCGCCTTCGTGCAGAGTATGGCGGAGACTTACGGCTACTGCCTGATCGAGCTGGCCAAATACGACGACGCGCTGGCCGTGACGGACCGGTACCGGCAGTTCTCCGACCGCGCCGACTTCGTCTATCTGCTGGGGATGATCTATATGAAAAAGGGTCTCCTCGACAAGGCGATCGAAGAGTTCCGCAGGGCCACGACCTTCCCCTCCTGTTCCCGCAAAGGCGTCAACAGCTATCAGGCGAACTACAATATCGCCTCCATCTACGAGACGCTGGGCCGGATCGACGACGCCCGCGCGTATTACAGGAAATGCGGCGATTACGCGCCGGCGCTCAGAAGGCTCAAGGAGCTTGCCGCGTCGTGATATGACCGTCCGGACAAACACAGAAACCTCAGGGAACTTGCCATGTCGTGACATGACCGCCCGGACAAACACAGAAACGAGGTGCGCCGTGCAGCCCATATCCGTCTGCATCATCGCGAAAAACGAAGAAAAACATATAGAAGAATGCCTCAGGCGTCTTGCGCCCTACGGCTTCGAGATCGTCCTTGCGGACACGGGGTCGACGGACCGCACCGTGGAGCTGGCAAGGCGTTATACGGACCGCATTTTTCACTTTGACTGGTGCGACGACTTCTCGGCCGCCAGGAACTTTGTCCTCGGGAAAGCCTCTCACGACTGGACGCTCTCCATCGACTGCGACGAATACCTGGAATCCGTCGATCTGAAGGCTCTCGCCGCGCACATGCAGACCAGACCGCAGGCGGCGGGGCGCATCCTGATACGGAACCGCTTTCACGAGGACGGACAGCCCGCCTGCGAGCAGACGCGGGTCAGCCGCTTCGTCAACAGGAAGTATTTTCATTTCGAGGGCGCCGTCCACGAGCAGCTCGTGCCCATCGACGCGGCGGCCCCCAAGTATGTGTACTCCGCGCCCGTCACGGTGCTCCACGTGGGCTACGACGGCACGGAGGAGGAGATGGGGGTCAAGTGCCGCCGCAACATCGCGCTCCTCGAGAAGGAGCTGGCCTCGCAGGGTCCGGACCCCTACGTTTACTATCAGCTCGGCCAGTGCTACCGCAAGATACACGACCCCGAAAACGCCTTCCGCTGCTTCGACCTGGGGCTGGCCATGGACGTGGATCCCGCGCTGGACTACGTGCAGACCATGGTGGAATCCTACGGCTACACGCTGTTAGATCTGAAGCGATACGACGAGGCGCTGAACCTGCTCGGCGTGTACGACGAATTCTCCAGGCGCGCCGACTTCGTGTTCCTGATGGGCTTAATCTACATGAATAACGGGCTGTTCGACGCGTCCATACAGGAATTTCAGAAGGCCGCCTCCATGACGGAATTTGCCGTGGACGGCGTCAACAGCTACAAGGCGCACTACAACATCGGCGTGATCTATGAGTGCACGGGGCATCTGCCGGAAGCCAGGGCCGCGTACGGCAGGTGCGGCGGCTATGAGCCCGCCCTCCGGCGGCTGAAACTGTTGTCCCAGAATCGCATGACGGAGAAGATCCGGCAGGAATCTTTTCGGAACGGAGAGTGCAATGGAAATACATGAGTCCGCAGAAGATTATCTCGAGACAATCCTGATCTTAAAGGAGCGCATCGGCAAGGTCCGCTCCATCGACATCGCCACGGAGATGAATTACAGCAAGCCCAGTATCAGCGTGGCGATGAAGAAGCTGCGCGCAAACGGCTACATACAGGTGGACGGGGACGGCTTCATCGAGCTGACCGACGCCGGCTACGCGATCGCCTCCGACATCTACAACCGCCACCGGGTGCTGACCGACTTCTTCATCCGGCTCGGCGTGGACGAAAAGACCGCCGCCGAGGACGCCTGCAGGATCGAGCATGACCTGAGCGCCCAGACCTTCGAGAAGATCATGGAGCACGCGGCGCAATTCACCGGCGAGGAGAACGCATGAAGATACTGTTTATCGAGTGGAAAAGCTTCGGAAACGAAGACATCACGGAAGCCTTCACCGCAGAGGGGCACGAGGTTGTGCGCTTTCCCTTCTCCAACAGGGACGCCCGGCGCGACGACGAGGTCGCCCGCGAACTGACCGGGGCGCTTCATCACGGGACGCCGGACGTCGTCTTCTCCTTCAACTACTTCCCCGTCATCTCCAACGTGTGCAGGAAGGAAAATATCCGCTATATCTCCTGGATCTACGACAGTCCCTATGTGATGCTCTACTCCTACACCGTCGCCAATCCCTGCAATACCATCTATATCTTCGACAGAGAACTCTATCTGGAATTCCACAACGCCGGCATAGAGACAGTGCGCTATCTCCCCATGGCGGCCAATACCGACAGGCTGGATCGGCTGACGGCGCAGGCCGAGGACGCAGGCTCATCCGGCGGCAGTACGGCGGCCGAAGGACGCGCTGCTCACCTGTATGACGTCTCTTTCGTCGGTTCCCTCTACACCGAAGAGCACAACTTCTTCGACCGTATGACAGACCTGTCAGATTATACGAAAGGCTATCTGGACGCCATCATGACCGCCCAGATGAAAATACAGGGCTACAACTTCATTCAGGAGTCGCTCTCCCCCATCATGGGCGACCTCTACCGGGCGTTGCCGATGGACCCCAATCCCGACGGCGTGGAATCCAGAGAATATCTCTACGCCCAGTATGTAATCAACCGCAAGATCACGGGGCTGGAGCGTCAGGAACTGATCCGCGCGGTGTCGGAGCGTTTTCACTTCGACCTCTTCACGCCCAACCAAAACTTCACTCTGCCGAACCTCACCAACCACGGCACGACGGACTACTACACCCAAATGCCGCTCGTGTTCCGGCGAAGCCGAATCAACCTCAACATCTCTCTCAGGAGCATCAGGAGCGGCATCCCGCTGCGCGCCTTCGATATCCTCGGCAGCGGCGGCTTCCTGCTGAGCAATTATCAGGCGGATTTTCTGGACGACTTCGTGCCGGGGGAAGACTTCGATTACTATGAGAGCCAAGAGGACCTTCTGAACAAGATCGGCTATTATCTGTCACATGAGGATGAGCGCGCCGCCATCGCCAGAAACGGCCACGACAAAGTCGCCGCCCGCCACACGTTCCGGCACAGGGTGCGGGAGATGCTGGCGGAACTGCAATAGAACAGACACGCCGGACACTTCCCATAGATTTCCCCGGCGGAATGTGGTAGGATAATGACATGGAAACGAAAAAAACTCACCCGATATCCGTATGCATCATAACCAAAAACGAGGAGACCCGCATCGAACGCTGCCTGGCCTCCCTCAAGCCTTACGGCTTCGAGATCGTCGTGGTGGACACCGGCTCCACCGACCGCACCAGAGAGATCGCGGCCCGCTATGCCGACAAGCTGCTGGACTTCATCTGGTGTGACGATTTCTCCGCGGCGAGGAACTTCTCACTGGAACACGCTTCCAACGATTATGTGCTGATCCTCGACTGCGACGAGACCGTGCTCTCACTGGACGCTACGGCCGTCGACGCCCTGATTGGCGCCCACCCGGACGCGGTGGGACTGATCGCGCGGGACAATCACTATACCTCCAACGGGACGGACAGCGTCTATCAGGACCGCGTGGAACGTCTCTTCCACAGGCGGCAGTATCACTATGAATCTCCCATTCACGAACAGGTCACCAACAACCGCACCGGCATGGCATACGAGAGTTATGATCTGCCCGTCACGGTCGATCACAGCGGCTATACCGGCACGCAGGAGGAACTGCGGGCCAAGGTGGAGCGCAACAATGCGCTGCTGCTGCAGGAACTGCAGAAAACTCCCGCCGATCCCTATCTCTATTTTCAGATCGGACAGTCCTACAACATGATCTGCGACTACGAGAACGCCTACGACTACTACCGGCAGGCGCTGGGCTTTGAGACCGATCCGCGGGAAGAATGGGTTCAGATGCTGATCATCGCCTACGCCAACGCTCTGCTCCACACAGGCCGCGAGGCGGAAGCCCTGCAGCTTCGCGCGGTCTACGACGATTTCGCCTTCACCGCCGACTTCTTCTGCATGATGGGGCGCGTCTACCTGGCTAACGGCCAGTACCTCAACGCCATGATGGAATTTGTCAAGGCGATCCACTGTCCCGTGGCGAGGGAAAAAGGCGTCAACAGCTTCATCCCCACCTACAACATGGGACTGATCAACGAAATGATGGGCGACATCCCCGCGGCGCTGACCCACTACCGCAACTGCGGCGATTTTCCGATGGCATTGGAGAAAGTCGCTCAGCTGGAGAACAGCCTGTCCAATCCCCGCTCATAGGAGAAAAGTTCTTCCGCCCTCCTCCTTCCGGCCGCGGCGACCGCCCTGCGCTCCTCCTCGTGCGCCAGATAATATTCTATCTTCTCCACACACTCGTCGCTGCTGCCAAACAGCGCCAACTCCTCCCCATCCCTGAAATATTCTTCCAGTTCCGGCTGTCTGTTGCTCAGGACGAACCCGCCGCACGCCATGATATCCAGCACGCGCAGTGGAATGCCCGACCGTATGGAGCGCAGCGAGATATTGAGATTGATCCTGCTGCCCGCAAAGACGAGCGGCATCTGCGTGCGGTAATCCACCCTGCCCTGATTGGCGCTGTGAAGCGCCGCGCTCCCCGCGGTGTCCGATCCGGTGTACAGCCGGAAATCATGACCGCCCGCGGCGATCCGCTCGAGCAGCCTCCGCCTCTCCTCCACCGTCACCTTCTTCTCCAGAACGGCCGCCAGCAGGATATCCTCCGCTTTGGCGAAGTAATCTTCCCCCAACATCAGCCCCTCCCTCTCCATCGCAGTCTGCACCGCGCGCAGGTCGATCTCGCCCGCTGCAAGCGCCGGCCGCAGATAATCCGTATCGTAACAGAAGCACTGTCTGTCTATCAGTCGGTCCAACACGCGCCGATCCGTCTCTTCCAGCACTTCGTCATAGTAGTCATGCTCGCCCGTATACAGCGAACCCACGAAGGACACGTCGCAGAGCGGCTCGGTCTGCCGTCCGGCAGCCCCGGCAAAATAATCTGCATCCGCCGAAAGCGGCGCATGGAATACGGTGGAGACGCCGTAATCCTCCCTGAGACGCCGCACCATCTCTCTGTCAAAAATCCCGATGTGGTTACAGGGCAGCGCGATCTGCTTTGCGTACAGCGTAAAATGCGGGCAGTCATACACCCATGCATAATAAGGTATCTTGCAGGTATCACAGATCATCGAGAGGATGGGGAAATAATTAAAAGAGATCACGCCCGTGACGTGCTGCGCGTGGAGATAAGGGATCATGTCCGCCGCCAGCTCCAGATCCCTCGTATAATGCCTGCAGGGCCTGTCGTAGACGACGACTTCCCGCCCGGTCCGGCGCAGAGCGTCCGCCAGCGCCTCCTCATTGTTGGCATGCCACGAGTACAACAGCAGCCGGCCGGCCGCCGCGCTGCGCCCCGTGTCCGCAATCAGGCGCCACCACTTCTCCCGCACCGCCTGCCGCGCATAGACACAGCTGTCCGTCAGCTCGTCCAGACAGGCGGCCGTCAGTCTCCCCTCCGCACACATCTGCAGGAAAAGCGAATCCTGCTGCTCGATGCCGTACTCCAGACGGTGCAGTCCGAACCTAACCTCCGTATATCGGTCGAGCAGCGCCTGATAATCCGCACAGTCCGCCCAGAACACTTCCCTGCCGTAGGCCTTCATCTCCGCGTTCCAGACCGCCATGAGCTGTCTGGCCACAGAACTCTCGCTGAACCGCAGACCGGCGTCATAGGCTTCCTGAATCATCTGCAGCGCCTCGCCGAAACGCCGCTCCTCCATCAGCCCCGGAAGCGCCCTCAGAATCTCCGCGGGCGCCTCATAGATCTGTGAGGAGGACCGGCCCAGATCTTCCTCCCGATAGAGAAAGCCCAGCTCCGCATAGGCTTCGCAGAAGATCTTCCTGTTCTCGTTGTAACGGCCCAGCTTGCTGTAACCGCAGTCATGCAGACACCACGGGCTCTCCTGATAGGGAACCGCCACCCGATACCCGTGCTTATAGAATTCCAGCGACTGCGAGACATCATAGAAATCCCATCCGTGCAGGATATCGTCGCGCCACGGGATATCGTACTGCGTCGCCATGAACATGCCGTCGATGGCCGCGACTTCCCACAGTCCTTCCGTCGCTGTTCCCTGATAATTGATATCGACCTCGCTGAATGAATTCCAGCCCCTCGTCCGCCCTCTGTTCCACGCCTTCCACATGATGCCGTCGCGGCGCAGTTCCGAGCCGCCCACCACGCCGAGCATACCGACGTCGGGATGCTCGGTGAAGATGTCGATGAGGCTGTGGAGCAGCGTCGGGCAGATCAGGAAGGTATCGTGATGAATATAGATCTTGTACTTTGCGTCCGAGCGCGCCATCGCCTCATTGTAGGCCGCCGTCATGGACGACGCCCCCTCGACGCATGTCCACGAGAGCGTATAGCCGTCTGGCACTTCCAGCTGCCGGATATAGCGCAGGCACTCGTCCCTGTATGCCGCATTGTTGCTGGCCGCGATAATCTCTATCTTACGCGTGTCCGTCCCGGTATTCCCGCACATATTTCTGCCTCTCCTCCTCGTAGTCCCTCAGACTGATGAAACCGCAGTCATGGACACACCACGGGGCGTCCATCCGCGGCACGGCCACCCGGTACCCGCGCCGGATAAATTCCATACTCTGCGACGCGTCATAGAAATCCCAGCGCGTGAACAGATCTTCCCGCCACGGGATATCGTACTGTGTCATCATGATAAAGCCGTCGATCGCTTCCACTTCCAGATGATCCTGTGCCGTCACGTTCTCGATCCGATTCATCAGAAGCTCCGTCTCATAGATATGCGTCTCATAGAGCATACCGTAGCGGTCCGCGTCCCACATGACGCCGGAAGGCGGCATGCGACGGACGCCTATGTTGCCAAGCATGCCGATCTCCGGATGCCGCCCGAACAGCGCCAGCATATCCCGTATCAGATAACGGTTGACGATGAAAGTATCCTGGTGCAGATACACCTTGTACCTGGCGTCCGAACACCGCATCGCCTCATTGTATCCCGCCGTCATGGAACGGGCGTCCTCCACCGTGAGGATGTCCGCCGCATACCCTTCCGGGACATACAGGCGGCGGATATAGAACATACACTCCTCCGCGTAGAGCGGATCGTTGGTACACATGATAAAGCAGATCTCTTTGTCGTTCATACGCCCCTGACCACCTTCAGCACTTCTTCCCTGTGCACGACGCTGTAAGTCACCGCCGCCAGCAATTCATACGCCGATACCTTCCACTCCGCCATGAAGCGATAAAACTCATCCAACCCGTCCTCCGTGAACCCGAAGTCGATACGGCGCAGGTAGAATTTCAGCCGCGTGTAGCGGTCGGTCAGCGCATCCAGGTTCTCCGCCTTGGAGAAAAGGGACGGCTGTCCCGCCTGGCTTTCCTTCTCATGCACTTCGCACAGATAACAGACCATAGACAGCCTGTTATCCTGCTCCGTCGTCTCCTTATGCGCAAGAAGGAGCGGTTTGATCTCGTCATACCGCCCGGCCTGCAGCAGCATATCCACCTGTTTTCGCAGCTGTTCCGTATCCATACGGCCATCCTCTCCCATCGGCTTGTCTATTGCGTCTGCTCTTCCGCGCCCTCTACCCAGGCCAGAAGCCGCCTGAATTTGCTCTTCAGATCATAACAGGTCAGCACCTTCTGCTGTCCGTTCTGCATGATCCTCCTCCGCTCTTCCTCGTGCGTCAGGTAATAGTCCACCTTTTCAAACAGTTCTTCCGGCGTCCGGAACATGACGATCTCCTTATCTTCCTCAAAGATCTCCGCCGTCTCCGCACAGTAACTGCTCATCATGAAACCGCCCGCGGCCATCACTTCCATGACCCGCTGCGACGTGCCGCCCTCGATGCCCTTCAGGGCTATATGCAGATTGATTCGGCTTCCGGCATACACCATGCCCGCCGCCTCTCCCGCAGCCACCGGCGGCATGACCCTGACGTTCCCCAGCATGGAACAGTCCGTCCCCTTACGGGTGTACAGAGTCACATCATGCTCCTCCGCCAGCGTCCGCAGCAGGATCGTGCGCTCGATATTGGCTACCTTCCTGATGAGGAAATTCTGTTCAAAATAATCCAGATCCTCCATATCCGAGATATTGGGGATCTTGAAATCCTGACTGTTGAGCCGGATATAATCGATGATCTCCTGCCCCGTCTTGCCGTAGATGCGATTGACGCCGTCCCACCGAAAAGCCGCCTCCTCGAAGATGCTCTCGAAATAGGTCCGGATCGCGGGCGGTATCTTGTCCAGATTCTCATCGTACAGGTTCCTGTCATACAGTTGTCCCACAAAACTGACGTCATGGATATATCTGCGGCTCCCGTAACGCTTCAAGCGCTTCTCGTTCCACTTGCGAAACTGATCCGCATCGATGGCCAGCGGCTGGTACAGCACATGGGGGATCCCCGCCTCCTTCCACCGCGCGCAGTCCAGCCTGTCGAACGTGGTGTACCAGCAGTTGTCCAGTCTGCCGTAAGGCGTATACACCTTCGGATAAGGCGCGTCCCAGATATAACAGATATACTTGACACCCGCGTCATATGCCGCGATCGCCGCGCTGAGCACGAGGTGAATCGAGAACAGGTGCGTGATCCCCTGCGCCTTGATATACGCCGACAGCCGATAGACCATCTCCTCCGTCACCTGATTCGTATTCTTGATCTCGCCGTAGTAGGAAACCTCCACGCCCAGCTTTCTCATCACGCCGGCAAAGACCTCTACCGCGCCCTTAGACCCACCGTCTATGACAAGTATCTTCATCTTCTTCTCCATCACGATTCCACCCAATCCATGATCTTCTTGATCGTCCTGTCGTAAGTGTAGCAGTCGAGCACCCTCTTCTGCCCCCTTCTCGCGATCGCCTGGCGCTCCTTCTCATGGCGCAGATAATATCCCACCTTGTCGAACAGTTCTTCCGGCGATTTGAACATGACGATCTCCTTATCCTCCTCGAAGATCTCCGCCGTCTCCGGGCCGTAGCTGCTAAGCATGAAACCGCCGGCGCCCAGCACGTCCATGACCCGCTGCGGCGTGCCACCCTCGATCCCTTTCAGGGAAATGTTCAGGTTGATCCTGCTCCCCGCAAACAGCAGGGCCGACGCGTCCCCGGGGAAGACCGGCGGGCCGACCTGTACCTTCCCCAGGAGCGCCGGATCCACCTTGCTGGACGTGTGCAGCCACACGGAATATGTCTCCGCCAGCGTGTTCAGCACCGCGATCCGCTCGATATTGGCGATCTTGCGCACCAGATAAAACCGCTCGAACGCCGTCACGTCGTCGATGTCCAGATTCGTCTCAATGGTGAAATCCTGACTGCACAGACGGATATAGTCCAACAGTTCCTGACTCGTCTTGCCGTAGATGCGGTTGACGCCGTCCCACCGGAAGGCCGCCTCCGCAAAGATGCTCTCGAAATAGCGCCGCATATCGTCGGGGATCGAGGGGAGATTTTTGTCATAGTCATTGTTCTCGTACAGCCGCCCCAGAAAACACACGTCATGCATATAACCGCCCCGCAGCGCGGCCGCCGTCTTGCGGTTCCACACCCTCTGCAGCTCCGCGTCCACCGCCAGCGGCGTGTACATGACATTCCTGATGCCGGAAGCCCGGAACCGCTCGCAGTCCAGCCTGTCGAAGAGCGCATAATAGCAGCGGCTCAGTCTGCCGAAGGGCGAATAGAGCCTGACGTAAGGCGCGTCCCAGATATAGGCAATGTACTTCACATCGACCCTGTCCGACACCACGGCGCAGATATTGACAAGATGCACGGAGATCATGTGCGTGACGCCGTGCTCCTTCACCGTCCCTGCCAGCTTGTCGATGTCCTCGTCATTGAGCCGGAACAGATCCAGTTCCGCCGGATAGATCTCCGTCTCATAGCCCAGTCTGTCGAGCGCGCGCAAGATGCTCCGGCCCGTGTCCGGTTCTTCTCCGATATTGATACCCAGGATCTTCATGTCCCTCTCCTTCCGACTGCCCCGGTAAATAAGTTTTGGGGTCGCATTTTTCTTCTCTTTCCAGTATAATGGAAGATGTGGAAAATGTAAAACAATTCATGCCGTCGCAGACAGACAAGAAAGGAGCCTGCTATGTCCGTCTCTGTATTCACCGTCACCCATGTCCCCTTCACGCCCCCCGCGGATCCCGTCTATGTGCCGCTTCAGGCGGGGCGGGCGCTCCATGAGGATCTGGGCTACACCGGGGACGACAGCGGCGACAATATCTCCGCCAAGAACCCCCTCTACGGCGAGCTGACCGCCCTATACTGGATCCGGCACAATCGCTCCGGCTGCGCCGACTATCTGGGGCTGTGCCACTACAGGCGCTTCTTCCTGAACGACGCAGGAGAGCCGATGCGCGGAGACGAGTACGAGCGGATTCTCTCCGCATGCGATGTGATGATCGCCGAGCCGCAGACCGGCGACCTGGACTACCGCACGGTCTACGGGCGCTCCCACGATATCCGGCATCTGGATCTTGCGCAGGAGGTCATCGTGGAACTCTGCCCCGACTATCTGGAGGACTTCCGGGCGGTCACCGCCTCCCACAGCTGCTATGTCGGCAATCTCTTCGTCGCGCCGAGCGCCCTGTTCTGCGCGTACTGCGACTGGCTCTTCCCCATATTCGCCGCCATGGAAGACCGCATCGACACAAGCGGGCTGGATGAGTACCACAGACGGCTCTTCGGCTTCCTGTCCGAACAGCTCCTGATGGTCTGGATCCGACACAACCGCCTCTCCTACCGCGCAGTCCCCATCGGCCTCAGCCGAGAGAAAGCGGAGACTACTGCGCTCAAAGCGGCCCTGCGCCACGATCTTCAGGCCGGCGATGCGGACGGCGCGTACCGGAGACTCTGCGATACGCTGGACCGGCGCCCCGACCTGCTTCTGGATGCCTCCGACTTCGGCGGAGAGCTGCGCACCGTGGAGCATATCCTCAACGCCTGCCGCGTAGAGCAGGAGAGCGGCCTGCCTACCCTGCTGTCCTTCTCCGGCGATATGGAGGTGCTGATCGGGCATTTCCGGCTCCTCACACAGATCGCCTCGCACATCGCGCTGGACGCCGCCTCCGCCGAGGAAGTGCAGTATCTGTGGGACAGCCGGGTGTCGCCCAAGGCGATTCTCTACATCCTGCAGAATCTGTCCGCCCTGACAGGCGAGGCCCTGCGCGCGCCCTCCGCCGTCCTGAACCGTCTGGCGCGGCTCTGCCTCCATCACGGCGATCCCACGGCGGCCCTCTTCTATCTGGAAGCCGCGCTGGAGATCTGTGAGACCGACGCCGCCGCGCTTAGGAACGCGGCGGCCGCCTTCACCGCGCTGGGCGACCTCGAGACGGCCGCGGAATACACGGCTCTGCTGCGGCAGGCCGCGCCGCCGGACCGGCCGCTGCGCATCGTGGTCTTCACTGGCTCGGAGATCGCCATCTTACAGTATCTCTCCGAGTGCTACGCACAGGCCTTCACGGAACTGGGACACACCGTCCTGCGCTTCGACAGGCTCCGCTGGGAGGAGAGTCTCCTGCAACTCCTGCAGTGGCTGCAGGATGGCGTGGACGCCGCCTTCCTGTTCAACAACCGCGGCTTCGCCATGCCCTATCGAAACACGAGTCTGTGGGACTTGTATCACGTGCCCGTGGTCAACCAGCTCGTGGATCATCCCATGTTCTACCGCGACACAATGGACCATGCCCCCGCCTGCGGCGTCGTGGCCTGCGCCGACCGCCTCCACACGGACTATATACGGCGCTTCTGTCCGGCGGTGCGCCGGACCGTCTTCCTGCCTACCGCCGGAGCGTGCCGGAAACCCTACGCCGCGCTGAAGCCCTACGCGGAGCGCCCGATCGACCTACTGTTCATAGGCAGCTACAAGTACGACAGAGAGACCGCCGAACAGGAAGACGACATCGGCCGCTATCTTCTGGCCGAGTTATGCGCCCACCCCGGCCTCACGCTCAGCCAGGCGGCGGAGGCCATGCTGGAAGCCAGCGGCCTCCGCTGGTCCGACCCGCAGACGGCCGCTTTCGTGGAATCTAAGCGGCACCTGGAGATACAGGCGGCCTCCTGGTACCGCGGACGGATCATCGAAGCGCTCGTCCGGGACGGCGTCACCGTCACGGTATACGGGGAAGGCTGGGAGGCCCTCGGCCTCGACAATTTTTCCAATTTCGTCCGCCGTCCGCCGTGCCCGCCGGAGGACGGCGTCGCGCTGATGGAGGAGGCCAGGATCGTCCTGAACCAGCTGACATGGTTCAAGGCCGGCGCCAGCGAACGCGTCTTCGAGGCCATGCTGCAGGGTGCGGTGTGCCTGACCGACGACAGCGCCTACCTGCGGGAGCAGTTCACGGACGGCGAGGAGATCCGCTTCTTCTCCCTGGAACATCTCGACCAGCTGCCCGCGCTGGCACAAGAACTGCTGGCCGACGACGCGCTGGCGGAGCGCATCCGGCACAACGCCTATGAGAAAGCGGCCGCCGAACACACATGGCAGGCCCGCGCGCGGGAGCTGCTGGACTACCTGTTCTGACGTCTCCCGATCTGCCGCAACAGGACGAAACATGCTTTACGATCAGCCCGGCGCATTGTCCGCGTATACGAGAGGAGACCCGCAAAGCGTGCTTCACGCAAAAAGAGGCCACCCGATTTCGGGTGGCCTCCGGTAGTTCTTTCATAGCAATGTCTGCCGTTATGCCTCTTAGCCGAGCAGGGACAGCGCAAGCTG
>CANPXP010000035.1 GCA_947586255.1 uncultured Lachnospiraceae bacterium
AGGTCTTCGCCTCAAACTCTTTCAGCTCCTCGTCGTCGATCAGACCCGCCGCGTGGGAACCGACCGCCTCGAACATGGAGGACAGGCTTGTCTTTTTGCCGTGCACATGGCCGGCCAGCATGGGGCCGCCCGAGACAAATACGGTGGGCACGTTGATGCGCGCCGCCGCCATGAGAAGTCCCGGCACATTCTTGTCGCAGTTGGGCACCATGACCAGCGCGTCGAACTGGTGCGCCAGCGCCATACATTCCGTGGAATCCGCAATCAGATCTCTCGTCACCAGAGAATATTTCATGCCGATATGTCCCATCGCAATGCCGTCGCAGACCGCAATCGCCGGAAATACCACCGGCACGCCGCCCGCCTCGGCCACTCCCAGCTTCACCGCGTTGACGATCTTATCCAGGTTCATGTGTCCCGGAACGATCTCATTGTAGGAGCTGACGATACCGACCATCGGCTTGCCCATCTCCTCCTCGGTAAATCCCAACGCGTTGAACAGACTCCTGTGCGGCGCCTGCTGAACGCCCGCTTTCACGTTGTCGCTTCTCATAATCTTCTCTCCTTTTTCTTTCCTGAATCATAACTGTCATACAGCCTGAATATCATACAGCCTAAATATCATACAGAATGCCATGTGCTTTCGCCGCGGTCGGCTCTGCTGTCAAAACGCCTCTCACCAATCCGCCGAAACGCTTTTTACCTCCGATCCGCTCCTTAACGCCGCGTATAAAAGACAAAGCCCTCGTTCTCGTATACCGCCTGCATCTCTTCCTCCAGATACGCATAGGGCACATCCTGCCGGGTGAGATAGAATTTCCAGTCGTCCGCCAGAGAATCCAGGGCCGCAGCCACCGACTCCGGCACAAGGAGCCGTCTGTCGAGCAGCACGCAGTCGGCCTCCTCAATCTGCGTCGTCAGCCGGCCGGCCTGATCGTCGTCCATATCCAGACCGTACAGATATTTGAGCAGATACTGCTGATCGCAGTCCGTCACCGCGATCTTATCATAACGGGTGATATCGGCTGCACGGTACGCCTTCTCGACAGCCGTCTCCCGCGCGCCGTAAGGCGCATTCTCCGGTGGCAGAAACAGAGCCTTCGCCAGAATCAAAAGCCCGGCCGCGGCGCACACCGACGGCGCATACCGCCGAAACCGCTCCGCCCTGTCTCCCCGCAGACACGACACCGCCCGCGTGATCAGCCACGTACACAGGAGCGCCTCCGCCGCGCCGAAATAGGAGAAAACGCGGTAGTAGGGCAGCGCACACTGGACGAACAGCATAAGCGGCATCATCACAAGGCTCACCGCCAGGTACCACTCCATCATGCCGCCCCGCCGCCTGATAAGGCGGTACGCGGAAGCCAGCAATCCCAGCACGGAAAGCGCGATCAGAAGTCCTCCCAGACCGCCGCAGTATTCGCGGAACAGTTCGCGGATATAACCTGCAAGCCGCGCCGGATAACCGTCGCGCGCAACGCTCTGGATATAGGGCGACGCCAGCATATAATCAATCCCTGTCTTCATGGCCGTCAGGGGCGCATGCAGAATGATCTCGATATGACCCGCCGCGTAAAACGGCCCATCCGCCGTTTTGGACAGGAGATTCGAGCCGATCGCCAGCCATATGACCGCGTACAGCCCGAGCGTGCACAGGGCGCTGACAAGCGATACGGCGATCAGTCTCGCCAGTTCGCGGAAACGCCTGCCGCACAGGAGGGTCAGTCCTCCAGTCACACACAGCGGAAGTACAAAATAGACACTGCTCGGCAGCGTGTACAGCGCCCAGACAAGCGATGCGCCGAACAGAAGCGGCCAGCGCTTTCTGCTCTCGCCGCACACAACCATCCGCCACAGCGCCCGGAATGCCAGTAGATAGAGGAACGTCGCCAGCGCGTAGCCCCTCCCCTGCACCGCCATCTGATTCACCAGACCCATGGCGGCGAACAGACTCGGCGGAAGCAGTGCAAAGCCGTGCGGAAAACAATCCCTGCCGAAGCGGTACAGCAAAATCAGGCTGCCGAGGCTTGCCAGGTAAGAGACGCCCCGCAGCCCGACGGCCGGACTCCCCAGCCAGTCAAACACCGCGGACAATACCGAATAGCCCACATGATTGTTTGGCAGCGGCCAGTGGATCGCCGCGTACACAGGCCCTCTGCTGATGAAATAATAGTAAGTGTACAGTTCGTCATACCAGGGCGTCAGCGCGAACATGCGCCAGCCGTAATAGACTGCCATCACACATAGAAGCAATAAAAAAACAGTCGTTTCCTTATCCGGTTTCGGCCACGCGGCCTTTTGTTTTATCACATCTGTTCCTGCTGTCTTCAAAATTTATCCGATCCTCGAAGCGATCAAATCCCCCATTTGCTTACAGCCCACCCGGCTGCAGCCCTCCGACATGATGTCGACCGTCCGATAGCCCTCCTGCAACACCTGCTTCACAGCATGCTCCACGGCGTCCGCCTCGCGGTCCAGATCGAAGCTGTAGCGCAGCATCATCGCCGCGGAAAGAATCGTCGCGATGGGATTCGCCACGTCTTTTCCAGCAATATCCGGCGCGGAGCCGTGGCTCGGCTCATACAGGCCGAACTTCGTATCGTTCAGGGAAGCCGAGGCCAGCATACCGATAGAGCCGGTCACCATGCTCGCCTCATCGGACAGGATATCGCCGAACATATTTTCCGTCAGAATCACGTCAAACTGCGCCGGATCCTTCACCAGCTGCATCGCGCAGTTGTCCACCAGCATGTGCTCCAGCGTCACCTCCGGATAGTCTTTCGCCACTTCCTCCACAACGCTTCTCCACAGTCTGGAGGAATCCAGCACATTCGCCTTATCCACGCTGGTCACCTTCTTCCGCCTCTTCATGGCGATGTCAAAGCCCTTGACCGCGATTCTCCTGATCTCGTTCTCGTCATACACCAGTGTGTCCACAGCCTTGCGCACGCCGTTCTCCTCGGTGGTTCTCCGCTCTCCGAAATAGAGTCCGCCCGTCAGCTCGCGCATGATCATCATGTCAAACCCCGCAGCGGAGATCTCCTCCTTCAGCGGGCACGCGCCGCGCAGCTCGCCGTACAGCACAGCCGGCCGCAGATTCGCGAAGAGGTTCAGCGCTTTTCGAATCGCCAGCAGTCCGGCTTCCGGACGCAGATGCGGCGGCAGCTTGTACCACGGGGAAGTCGTCGTGTCCCCGCCGATCGAACCCATCAGCACCGCGTCGGCGCTCTTCGCCGTCTCGATCGCCTCGTCCGTCAGCGGAACGCCGTGCACATCGATGGACGCGCCGCCCATCAGTATATCCGTGTAACGCATCGTATGACCGTATTTGTCCGCGACAACATCCAGAATATTCTTCGCCTCCGCTACAATCTCCGGCCCGATGCCGTCGCCCGGAATACATGTGATCCTCAATTCCATATATCCTATCCTCGCTCCCTTGCCATAATCGCAAAATAATACTTTTATATCATAGTCTATTCCCTGCTAAATTTCAAGCCGTTTTCTGCGATGCAGCAAGATGAAACGCTCTTTGCGGGCTGCCCGCGCAAAAAAGGCGGACCGTATTCGATCCGCCTTCTGGAAACACCTGTTTAAATTGCCGGCACCGATCCGCCGATTACTTCGCCGAGAAGGTCTTCTCGGCAAGCAGCGTGCCGTCCGCCGCAAAGTAGCGCACCGTTACCGTGCAGGCGCCGGGCTGTCCAACCACCTGGTCGAAGGACTCAACCTGCTCCGAGAACGTATCCGCCTGGTTGTCGATCTCTGTCGCCAGCATCTCGCCCGCGTTCTCCGGAAGCTCCGTGCTCGCATCGAAAGTGAACTCCATGGTGAAATCGTTGCCCTTCACCTCATAGTCAATGCCAAGACCCTCTCCGCCCATAGCGTCAAGCGCGGACTCAAAAGCCGCCTTGGTGTCAGGATCGGAGAAATAATCCTCCAACGTCTGTCCTGCGGCAGCATCCGTCTCCTGCTCAGCTTCAGCCTCAACCTCAGCTTCAGCCTCCTTCGCCTCTTCCTCCGCATCTGCGACAGCCTGCTCCTCAGCCTCTTCTACGTTCGTCTCTGTCTCGCTTGTGGTATTTACATCTGATGTATCATCAGACCCCCCCCCACATGCGGTAACGGAAAGAGTCATCGCCATAACAGCGGCGCATGCCATAAACTTCAATGTTCTTCTTTTCATAATTCTTCCTCCTCCTGCTCATAAGAGCACTTTGCCTTGCTGTATAGTTTTCAAATATGTGTTCTCACACAAGAGGCTATTATATACGCTCTACCCCCCCCCTTGTCAATACCCTGATTGAAATCTGTCACTTTCCTGTCGTCGGGCTACTCCGCATCCGCCTTCTCGATCTGCGCTATCGCAGATTTCTGCATCGGGATACGGCAGTTCTTGTTGCTGCCAAACTCAACGATAATCGTGTCGTCCGTGATATCGATCACAATGCCGTAGAAACCGCTTGTCGTCAGAACACAGTCGCCGACGCTCATCTCCGAGAGCATCGCCGCCATGCGCTTCTGTTCCTTTTTCTGCGGTCTGATCATGATAAAATACATGAACGCCACAATCACTACAATGTAGAGAACCATAACCATCATACCGCCGCCTGCGGGCGCCGCTGCGGCGTCGCCGGCCGTCAATAAAATACCCATCTGCTTTTCCTCCATATCACCGCGCTTATCCGCATTAGTAAAACACTTGTTATTTTACTGTGGACAAATGCATCTATTGCCTATAATACACAAAACATCGGGATAACACAAGCCTTTTCTTCCATAATTTACAGAATTATGATCGACAGGCTTTTCAGCGGCGCTCCCGCTCCCCTGCCTGCATCCCCTCCAGCTTGCGCTTCTTGTAGGCGGCATATGTTCCCGTCTCCAGGGCGTCCCTGATCTCCCGCATCATCGTATTGTAGAAATACAGGTTGTGCAGGACGCACAGCCGCATACCGAGCATTTCCTTCGCCTTCAGCAGATGTCTGATGTAGGCCCGGGAATATCTGGCGCAGGCCGGACAGCCGCAGCCCTCCTCGATCGGCCGCTCGTCCAGCTCATACCTGGCATTGAAGAGATTGATCTTTCCCTGATTGGTATACAGATGCCCGTGCCTGCCGTTTCTGGTGGGATAGACGCAGTCAAAGAAATCCACGCCCCGCTCCACGGCCTCCAGTATATTCGCCGGCGTCCCCACACCCATCAGATAGGTGGGCTTGTCCTGCGGAAGCCAGGGAACCGTCTCCTCTATGATATGATACATCTGCTCGTGGCTCTCGCCCACCGCCAGCCCGCCGATCGCGTAGCCGTCGCAGGGGATCTCCGTGATCCTCTTAGCGTGCTCGATCCGGATGTCCTCGTAGACCGCTCCCTGGTTGATGCCGAAGAGCAGCTGTCCGCGGTTGATCGTATCCTCCAGCCCGTTCAGTCTGTCCAGCTCCGCCCTGCACCTCGCCAACCACCTCGCGGTGCGCGCCGCGGAATTTTCCACGTACCTTCTGTCCGCCACGCTGGAGGGGCACTCGTCGAAGGCCATCGCGATGGTGGATCCCAGGTTGGACTGGATCCGTATGCTCTCCTCGGGCCCCATGAAGATTTTTCTGCCGTCGATATGGGAGTGGAAAAATACCCCCTCTTCCTTAATCTTCCTGAGACTGGCCAGAGAAAACACCTGAAATCCACCAGAATCCGTCAGGATCGGCCTGTCCCACGACATAAACCTGTGCAGGCCTCCCAGCTGTCTGATGACCTGATCCCCCGGCCGCACGTGCAGATGATAGGTGTTGGAGAGCTGCACCTGCGTCCCGATCCGCTCCAGATCCTCCGTGGACACCGCTCCCTTGATCGCCGCCACGGTTCCCACATTCATAAATACAGGCGTCTGGATCGTTCCGTGTACCGTCTCCAGCTGCGCCCGCTTCGCTCTGCCTTCCGTTCTGATAATCTTATACATGCCTTTTCCTCTGCGGCCGCCCTGTCCTGCCTTGTCTGCGGCGCTTCTCTCAGCCATCCTGTCCGGCGGCGCTCCGCCTACAGATACCTGTCCCAGAATTCCTCCAGGCAGATTCCCTCGTCGCGCATGATCGTGGCCGCCTCCCTGCCAACATAGCGGAAATGCCACGGCTCATACTCGATACTGGTAATGTATTCCTTGCCCTCCGGGTAGCGCAGCGCAAATCCGTACTCGCAGCTGTGCTCCGCCAGCCACTTGCCCGCCTTCGTATCCCCGAAGCCCTCGTTGAGGTCAGAGTACATATCACAGGTGATATCCAGGGCCAGACCGACCTGATGCTCGCTCGCCCCCGGCACCGTGATGACCTGAGAAGTGCGCTTGTAGGCCTCCATATATGAATAACCCTGTCCCATATATTTCTTGATTCTGGCGTTGAAGTTCATCTCCTGGCGGGAATCCGTGCGGTACGGCGACATGATCACCAGATTGATGCCGTCGCCCTTCGCCGCTTTCATCATGGCAAGCAGATCGCCTATGATCCGCTTGTCGCACCGCATGCTGTCCACGATGGTACCCAGTTCAAAGTCATATTCCGCGGGGATCGGATGCTGTTTGTTGATCAGGACCAGACGCCAGTCGGAGGCGTCAAACGTATAGTCTTCCGCAGACGCCGGCGCCTCGGCGTCCTCTGTCTGATAATCTTCCTGATTTTCCAGAATATCGTCCAGCGTGTACGCGGCGTCCTCGGCGTCCAGATACTCCTGCTCCGTGTAAGTGTATGTTTCCTCCCCGTCGTCCGCATAACCGCCCTCTCCGGTCTCCTCCGCAAGCGCGATATCGGAATCCCCCGGCACAACGGCGCTGTAAGTCTCCTGCGCATTGATAAAGCCCGTCTTCTCCGCGAATACCGCGAAGGAGAAGCTGCAGCTGCTCATAAAGAAAATCACAACGAACGCGACGCCGGCATAGCGCTTCATGTTTGTCGTAAAATGCCGCCCAATATAATACACGCACAATATGACCGCCATGAGCGCCAGGCAGGGGTATCGCAGCAGTTTATTCTTTTTTGCCACACCGGTAAAATAGGAAATCACTCTTTCCCGAAATGTCTTCTGCATGGAAAATCCTCAAATCATATGTAAAATCACACTACGGCTATCTTTCTATGCACCCTTAATATCATAACATATAAAATTTATTTGTACAGCTATTTTATGTAAATTTGTCAAAAAGTCGCGCAAAAATACTTCTCGGACAAATATTTATTTCTCACGCACAATATGATATACTGCGTATGTGTGCGGACAGACCTTTTTGAAAAAATCAAATTTTGATTTTACATATTTGCTGTTATTTATTTATGCAGGTTATCCTGCATAAATTTGTCAGAAAGTTTCATGTCTGCATCGCTTTTCTGATATATTTTCAGTTTTCTTCTATATTATACATGCTATATTCTGACACAAGAAAGGATGATTGTTATGGCAGGCTCCTCTTTTGGAAACATATTCCGGCTCACAACCTGGGGCGAATCCCACGGCGAGGCGCTGGGCGTCGTGATAGACGGCTGTCCTGCGGGCGTTTCGCTGGACGTCGCGGACATTCAGGCGTATCTGGATCGCCGCAAGCCGGGACAGACCCGGATCTCCACGCCCCGCCGGGAAGCCGACGCGGCAGAAATCCTGTCCGGCACCTTCGAGGGCCGCACCACGGGCACGCCCATTCTGGTGCTGGTGCGCAACACCTCCCAGCGCTCGGCGGATTACAGCGAGATTGCCAACTATTACCGCCCCGGCCATGCGGACTACACCTTTGACGCCAAATACGGCTTCCGCGACTACCGCGGCGGCGGCCGTTCCTCCGGCCGGGAGACGATCGGCCGTGTCGCGGCCGGGGCCGTGGCAGCCAAACTGCTCGGAGAATTCGGCATGGAACTGACCGCCTACACGAAATCCATCGGGCCGGTCACGGTTGACATGGACAAATTCGACAGACAGGCAATCCGCACGACCCCCACCTGTATGCCGGACGCCGAGGCGTCCGCCCGGGCGGAATCCTATCTCGCCGACTGCATGAAGAACTACGACTCCGCCGGCGGTGTGATCGAGTGCGTCATAAGCGGCGTCCCCGCCGGTCTGGGCGATCCCGTCTTCGAGAAGCTGGACGCCAATCTCGCCAAGGCTGTCATGTCCATCGGCGCGGTCAAAGCCGTGGAGATCGGCGACGGCGTGGAAGTCTCCTCCCGGCATGGCTCCGAGAACAACGACCCCTTCCGCATGCAGGACGGCAGGATTGTGAAAGCGGCCAATCATGCCGGCGGCATTCTGGGCGGCATCAGCGACGGCTCGGACATCATTCTGCGCGCGCACGTGAAACCGACCCCCTCCATCTTCTCTCCCCAGAAGACCGTCAACCGGCAGGGAGAAGAGATCGAGATCGCCGTCAAGGGACGGCACGATCCCGTCATCGTTCCCCGCGCCGTGGTCGTCGTGGAGGCGATGGCCGCCATCACAATCGCCGACGCTCTCCTGATGGGCGCGAGCGCAAAGCTGGAAAATTTAAAAAAGATATATGGCAGATGAACTGTCATATATCTTTTTGCTTTTCTCCGTATCTCACCCGATCCGCGTCCGAAGGCGTCTCAGTTCGTCAGATAACTGCTGATGCAGTACAGTGTCTGTCCGTTATAGTCCACTCTGGACCAGCCGTAATCCTCATTGATTCCCGTCCGCGTCACATACTCTCCGTTGTGCAGCACGGCCACCACCGCCGCGTCTGGATTGGTCACGCTCGGCAGAGCGCGCAGGTTCACCTCGATCTTGGCCGTCACCTGCTCATTTCTCTCGGCGAACTTGGTCTTCAGGCCGTCTCCGCTCTCCGCGCCCTCCTGCGCCGGCGCCTGATACTGCAGGTCCGTCGTCAGATAGTTGGAGACGGCGTACACGGTCTGTCCGTTGTAGGTAAGCCTGGACCAGCCGCTGTCGCTGACGCCCGTTCTGGTGACGGTCTCCCCGTTCTTCAGCGTATAGACGACAGTGCTGTCCGCTCCCTGGCTCGGCACATCCCGCAGGTTCGTGGAATCCTTGGCCGTCACCGTCTCGTTCACCTCCGAGAAATTCATCAGCGCTTCCTTGTCGGCCTGTACCTCCTCCGGCGTTTCGGCACTGACAGCCTCCGCCGTCCCCTCGTATCCGAAATACGCCACGTTGACGTCCACAGGCGTCGTAATACCGGGCACCGTGCCCCGGTTGGTGTACTGCCACATGGCGTGCGTACCGGCATAGGACGACTCTCCCGTCTCCGGATAGGGCGCTCCCGGATACTGCGATACCCAGATTCCGTATGTGTTCTCGATCCGGGCGGTATCCCACTTCGCGCTGTTCGACAGTTCTCCCATAGAGGCGTAAAACATCGGTGTATAACCTCTGTTATTTATTTCCTGCAGGAAAGCGAGGGCGATATCCGTCCTCTGCGCGTTGGTCAGTCCGTACTGCGCGCTGCCCTCCTTGTCAAAGCCCTCGCAGTCATAGGCCACCGGATAAGTGATGCGGTATCCGGAGATGTAGTCCGCAACCCAGTCCGCCTCCTCCTTCGCCTCATCCGCCGTCGCCGCCGTGGAAAAGAAGTACGCGCCGACCTTGATCCCGTTCTTCTGCGCCTCCTGCATATTGTATCTGGCATTGGTGTCCGCGCAGATTTCTCTCGACCCGTTCGTCCGATACCCCACGCGCACCATCGCGAAATCGATGCCCGATGCGGCGACCTGCGCCCAGTCGATTGTCCCCTGATAGCGCGCCACGTCGATGCCGACCGTGACCTGATCCGTCACCGTCACTCTGTCGGAGGCGAGTATTTCCGTCACGTCCACCTCCGCTCCCTGCGCCTCATTCATGGAAGCGGCCTGCGGATCCTGCACCTCTTCCTCCTGATCCTCCTGCGCGTCTTCGCTCTCCTCCGTCTCACTGTCCGTCGGCTCCCCTTCGGCATCGGCAGAATCAGTAACGTCTGTTATATTATTTTCCTCCTGATCCGGCTCGACGTCCGGCAGCGCCTGAACCTCCTGTTCTCCGGCGCTCTCCTCCTGTGTCTGCACGACGACAGGCGTTTCCTTCTTCCTGCCGGTTAGGACAATGGCCGCAATGACGACGGCGAGAAGGAGCACCGCAGCCACAGCCATCGGAATGAGCAGCCTGGCGCTGACTGCCGTAAGGGCATTCCCATCCCCGTCGTCATCCTCCTCATAATCGTAATCATCCTCGTCGTCATACGCTCCGTCGTCCTCGTCCAGATCTAACAATTCATCATCGTCCCAGTCGCTTTTTCTCATTGTATGTCTTCCTCCGTTATACCCCCCCCCAGCGCATCCCGCGCCATCGGATATTTTTGTATTTTCCTCTATCGTTTCTTTTCATAACGCATATTATTTAAAAGTTGTCCAGAAGCTCCAGATAGAAATCATTGTAGTCTTCTCTCTTTTCCTTCATAAACTGAATCGCCGTCTTGGGGTGCTGATTCAGCAGACCCGTCAGCAGATAGGGCACGTCGTAGCCCCACACGACGCCGTCTCTGCGAAGCGGCATGATATAGGCCTCCACGAACTTGAGGATCGGGTTGATCCTGTATTTCGGGTTTTTCAGAAAGCCCAGGAGCAGCTCGCTGGGGCAGTTGCCGCAGCCGCGTCCCATGCCGCTCACCGTGGCGTCCAGGTAGCTGACACCCTTGATGATCGCCTCGGTAGTGTTGGCGAAGGCGAGCTGCTGATTGTTGTGCGCATGGATTCCCACCTTCTTGCCGTACTTGTCCGCGATCTCCAGGTACTTTTCGGAGAGCCGCCGCACCTGCTCCGGGTAAAGGGAGCCGTAGCTGTCCACGAGATAGATCGTTCCCACGCTGCTCTGGCACAAAAGTTCCAGGGCCGCGTCGATGTCCACGTCGTTGGACTTGGAGATCGCCATGATGTTGACCGTGGTCTCATAGCCCTTCTTCGTGCAGTCCTCGATCATCTCCACCGCGGCGGGAATCGTGTTGATATAGGTGGCCACGCGCACCATATCGACCGGGCTGTCCTTTTTGTTCAGAATGTCCTTTTTGAAATCGCAGCGCCCCACGTCGGCCATCACGGAAATCTTCATCTCCGTCATATTGTCGCCCACGATCTCGCGGATATGTTTGTCGTCGCTGAATTTCCACTTGCCGAATTTGTGAACGTCGAACATCTCCTTGGACGCCTTGTAGCCGAATTCCATATAGTCCACGCCCGCGCTGACATTCGCCTGATAGAGCGCCTTCACGAACTCGTCGCTGAAATAAAAGTCGTTGACCAGCCCGCCGTCGCGCAGTGTACAGTCTACCACCTTGATATCCGGCGAGTAGGACATCAGTGTTCTCTCTTTTGCCTTCTTTTCCATGTTATCCGTCTTCCTCCTCTATTCTACAACAATTTTTCTGAAACTCTTCTTCCCTTTTTTGACAATAAACTCGTCGGCGGCAATGGCCTCCTTCGTGTAAACCGCCTTGACATCCGTCACCTTGTCGCCGTTCACGGACACGCCGCCCTGCTCCACCGCGCGCCTTGCCTCGGAGCGGGAAACCGCCAGCCCGGACGCCACCAGAATGCCCAGGATGTCAATGCTGCCGTCCGCAAACTGCTCATCCCGCAGGGTGGTCGTCGGCATGTCCTCAGAACTCCCGCCTCCGGCGAAAAGGGCCTTCGCCGCCGCCTGCGCTTTTTCGGCCTCCTCCCTGCCGTGTACCAGATTCGTCAGCTCGTAGGCCAGAATCTCTTTCGCCTGATTGAGCTGGCTGCCCTCCCACCGGTCCATCTCGTCGATCTGCTCCAGCGGCAAAAATGTCAGCATCCGCAGACATTTCAGCACGTCCGCGTCGGCCACGTTGCGCCAGTACTGATAGAACTCAAAGGGCGACGTCTTGTTCGGATCAAGCCAGACCGCGCCCTTCTGGGTCTTGCCCATCTTCTTGCCCTCCGAGTTGAGAAGCAGCGTGATCGTCATGGCATAGGCGTCCTTGCCCAGCTTGCGGCGAATCAGATCCGTGCCGCCCAGCATGTTGCTCCACTGGTCGTCGCCGCCGAACTGCATGTTACAGCCGTATCTCTTGTAGAGCTCCAGGAAATCATAGCTCTGCATGATCATGTAATTGAACTCCAGGAAACTCAGTCCCTTCTCCATCCGCTGCCTGTAGCACTCCGCCCGCAGCATGTTGTTGACGCTGAAGCAGGGGCCGATATCGCGGATAAAATCCACATAATTCAAATCGAGCAGCCAGTCCGCATTGTTCACCATGAGCGCCTTGTCCTCCGAGAAATCGATAAACCTGCTCATCTGCTGTTTGAAACACTCGCAGTTGTGTGCGATCGTCTCTCTCGTCATCATGGCGCGCATATCGGTTCTGCCGCTGGGATCCCCGATCATCGCCGTGCCGCCGCCGATCAGGGCGATGGGTTTGTTGCCCGCCTCCTGCAGTCTCTTCATCAGGCACAGCGCCATGAAATGCCCGACGTGCAGGCTGTCCGCCGTCGGATCGAAGCCGATATAGAATACCGCCTTGCCGTTGTTGATCAGCTCGCGGATCTCGTCCGCGTCCGTAAGCTGCGCCAGAAGTCCTCTGGCCTGAAGTTCTTCGTAGATTCCCATGGTTTTGATTTCCTTTCTCAAGTATCATTCTTTCGCACGGCGAGCAGTTCGCGGGATTTCCGACTCTGCTTATGCGCGCAAAAAGCCCCGTCCTGACATAGGACGAGGCTACAGTCTCGCGGTACCACCTAATTTTACAGACAGCTCACGCTGCCCGCCTCAACGAGTACAACCGGCTTCGATTCTGCTCCGCCGCAATACTCTCCTGCTGTAACGCGCATTCCGCGTCGCGGCCTACTTGGCTGTCCGTTCTGCCGCGCGGCTCCAAGATGTATTCACAGAAGATTTCCCGCGCGCCTCTCATCAACCGGCTGCTTTCTGTGCGTTCCCTGATCTGCTACTTGTTCTCTTCATCGCCTTTATGGTTTTCACTGTATTCTAATGTAGCGGAATCTTTGCGTTTTGTCAACCATTAATTCTTTTCTCCGTCACCTTTCTCCGTCACTCATACGTTTCGTCAAGTTCTGCCTCAGCTCTCTCCTGCGCTTCGCGCTCCGCTTTTCGTGCCTCGGCCTCCAGCCAGTCGCTGGTCCGTCTGCCGACCCTGTTGATATACGCGCAGGTTGACGCGCATATAATACTGTCCATAATAGCTCCCATAACTACCGCCTTTCTCCTGTCTGTCCGACAGGCTGTAAAATATTGGTCTGTGATCTCCCGCATCTTGCGGTTTATAAGATTATTCTACAGGGCGGCAATGACAGCATCTGTCATCTTTCAAAAGATTTCAGCCATTATCCGCACAGGCCTCGTAATACTCCCTTCGCAGCGTGCAGATATCCCTCGGAATCGGCCCTGTGCTCTCCTCGCGCCGCTTTTTAATCCATGCGTAGAAGCCGTTCGCCGTCGGCGTGGACAGCACCGCCGTATCTCTGATAAACCCGTTCTTCACCGTCTCGTGCGCCACGCTGCGCATGAATTTCCAGAAGCGGTAATAGCCGGTTTTGAGCTTGACACAGAAGTCCTCGCTGTCCTCTATGACGAAGCCCTCAATCTGTCTGCCGTTGTAGCGATAACCGTCGTCGAGCACCGCAAAGTACCAGTCGTAGAACTCCTGCCACGTCGCAAACTCATACGCCCTCTCCTTGCAGACAAGGCCGAACCGGTCAGCCGCCGCCTGCAGTTCGTCATACGGATACTTAGAGAACTGCATGTCGTTTCGCACGATATCTAACAGGTACAGCCTGCTCTCCGGATACGCTATGACATGCGGATCGTTCTCCATATCGACGCACTCAAACACGAAGGTGACATTGTTCTCCTTCACATAGGTCCGCAGATCAGCGAGAATCTGCGGTGTGAGCTTTCCGTGCAGCATATCCGAGAACCACTGCGCAAAGCGGCTGTCTGTCGTAGACTTGCAGGCGATAAAGAGGTCGTCCTCATACTCGTCATAACTCACCATGCCCAGATAGCCGTTCTCCTTCACATAAGCGGTGACGGGGAATTGCAGCGTCCGCTGCAGCGCATCCAGCCTGGTCTCCGGCCTCTCGTCGATATTAAAAAACTTCTGATAAGATCTGGCCGCAACCTTTCCCTTCACCGTGTCGATATACAGACCTCTCGCTCTGACGGTGCGCTCGTTCCAGTTTTTACTCTGAAAAGCCTCATCAGTAAAATTAAAAGAAGAGATGTTGCCAAACTTCATCTCTTTGATATAGCGATCCGCCCGCAGCGCGATAATCGTATCCGCAATCGAGCTTTCGGTGACGGTCTGCTCCTTGCGAAGCTCAAGCGTCCGGTACACCCGATTCCGCGTCTCTGAGACATGTATGCCGTTCCCGTCCACCTGAACGCACCTGAGATCTCCTCCGTACTCCACGCCGCCTTCCAGGTCATAGACGCGATCGTTGATCTGCACCGGAAGCCGTTTCGGATTTCTGTGCCCGAAGATCTGATACAGATCCTCCGGCGTCGTCTCGAGGAACGTCTGCGCCACTCTCTCCACATCATGGAAAGTTCCGACGCCCTCCGTCATCTGCTCCGTTCCGATGAAAGACAGATTGTCCGGCAGCGTACTCAATCCCGCATGAGTGACCAGAAAACGCTTCTCTCCATATCGGTAATAAGCGCACTGCCCAAACTTTCTGTACAGAATCCGCAGCTTCTTCTTATCGATCTTAGCATCATCGAGAGCCGGTCGGGTGATCAGCTCAAACTCCCTGTCGCTGCCGCTCTTCTCATCGGCATACAGCCACAGCCATTTCTCGTGATTTCCCTCCAGCAGCAGCACATTTTTTCTGTCCATAATGGAAAAGAGGAATTCTATGATCTCCGCGTTCTCCATCCCCCTGTCGATGTAATCTCCCATGAAGATGTAATACTCATCCTCGCGGATGCCGCCGCCCGCAGCCAGATACTCCTGCAAAACCGTGTAACAGCCGTGCAGGTCCCCGATGTGATGGATCCGCCTGTAGCGGGACAGATCAATCATCCTGAGATAGACCGAATCGATCTCGTCCGGCCGGATCACCTTGATCCCTGACGGGACTTTCTGCGTCGCGAAGCGGGCGTACATCGTGTCGATCACCTCGTCCGGCACCCTCTTATAGGGCTCGCGCGCGGCGTTTCTGCGCTTCACCTCGTCGATCGGAATATCCGTAAAATCCACGCAGTACAGCCTATATTTATATTGGCTGCCCAGCTCTTTGTAACGGTTCATCTGGGCCGCCACGGAATGGGTGGCGTCAATCACCGTGAACTCGCCCCTGTTCATACGGGTCTCCAGCAGGCGAAACAGCGTCTTCCACACGAGCCCATCATTGCCCTGACTGATCGCCTCCGTGCCGTCCGCCCGCATGACCGGACTCTGACACAGCAGTCGGAGTTCATCCGGCGAAAGTGTATACGGTTTCAGCCCGTTTTCCTCTATCCATGTAGATTTGCCGCAGCCTGCGGCGCCCCGTAACAGTATCAGAGTTCTCATGTGTTCCACCTCATTTCACAATCTGGTTTTTCTGTTCTTATTTTTTCGTTTTTCTGTCGCTTTCCGCCATTTATGCGTAGGCATATTTAATATTATAACACCGCTGAAGGACATGATATGTCTTTTTTTTAGGGAAAATTTTTTCATCAGGGGTGTTGACATGGGCGGTAGGCGCCGATATACTGTGTGCAGTGAGGAACGGAGCGTTCCTCGGAACGAACCGTTCCCCGTCACGTAACTGTAAACCGACGCACAGAAAGGAGGACAATCATGACACACGCTGAGAATTTTGTTGCCAATTACACAGGATACACCAGAGGTTCGGTTGTCCGGGCGTCTATGCGCTGACCTGCATAGGCTGCTTCGTCGGCCATTTCATTCCGTATCGTTTCGGATTTCCGCACCTCTCTTCTGAAGAGGTGTATTTTTATGCCTTTTTCAGGCACACGGAAAGGAAATCATCATGAAAACGATTCACGGAGTCTATACTTCCGCCAAAATTTTTACCGTAAACGAGGAGGCGCACGCCCTCGACGACTACGCCGCCGCCCAGCTGCAGGCGCTCTGCGACAATGAGGCCTTTGCGGGCTGCAAGGTGCGCGTCATGCCGGACGTTCACCCGGGCCGGGTCGGAACGATCGGCTTCACTTCCACGCTGGGGAATCGCGTGTTTCCCAATGTCATCGGTATTGACATCGGCTGCGGCGTAACGCTTGCGCAGCTGAAAGGAAAAACGAAAGAATTTCAGAAACTCGACACAGTGATCCGCGAGTCGGTCCCCTCTGGCTTCGCCGTCAGAAAGAAACCGCACCACCGGGCCGCGGCCTTCGATCCTGCGGCCTTGTCCTGCCGCAGGCACATCAATGCGGAAAAGGCCCTGCTGAGCCTGGGCACGCTGGGAGGCGGCAACCACTTCATCGAACTGGATACGGACGACGAGGGAAACGTCTGGCTCGCCGTCCACACCGGCAGCCGGCATCTGGGCAAAGAAGTGACCGAACACTATCTCACCGAAGGGCAGCGCCTTCTGAAGGCGCAGGGTGTTCAGGTTCCCTACGAACTCACCTGGCTCGAGGGCGCGCTGATGCAGGACTATCTGCACGATTTGTCCGTCACGCAGGAGTTCGCCGCCCTGAACCGCGAGCTCATCATCGATGAGATCGCCCGGAACATGAAGTGGAAAGTCACGGAGTTTAACTCCTGCGTCCACAACTATGTCGATTTCACCGCAGACGTCCCCATCATCCGCAAGGGAGCCATCTCAGCGAACGACGGCGAGCGGGTGATCATCCCCGTCAACATGCGCGACGGCGTCCTTCTGGGGCACGGCAGGGGCAACGCGGACTGGAACTGTTCCGCGCCGCACGGCGCCGGAAGGATCTTAAAGCGGGAGGATGTTAAGAACGCCTACACCGTCTCCGCCTTTAAAAAGGAGATGCAGGGAATCTACTCCTCCTGCATCTGCCGGGAGACGCTGGACGAAGCACCTTTCGCCTACCGCGGTCTGGACACGATCGCGGACAGCATAGGCGAGACGGTGACAATCGACGGCATTTTACGGCCGCTCTATAACTACAAGGCCGGCGGGAACTGACACCCGCGCGGCATCACCAACAGAAACGGGAGGAAAAAATCATGGCACATTACAGAGAGACACCCTGCAAATATTACGTCGCGTTCGGCCAGTGCACCAAAGGGCGTGAGGCCTGCCATACCGGCTACTGCCAGCACTGCGGCAAGTATGAGCCCCGCGCCAGAGTGCGGCACATCAACAAAAAGAAACAGTATCTGAATAAAATCAGGAAAGGGGATATGGGAATATGAAAACGGGCCTGCCACAGCGGCAGGCCTGTCTTATCATCACATATTCTGTTCAAATTCCGCCATGCCCTTCTACATCTCCTGTGTCTGCCATTCCAGGAGCTGATCCAGCTCGTTTCTGCCAAACTTGTGCAGGAGCATATAGAAATCCAGCTTGCCTTTCCGCACGTCGCTGATCAGCTTCAGCATCTTCTCTTTTTCCGGCAGTTCTTCATAAGAACAGCTGTAATAGTTCAGGACACAGTCTCCTCCGTCCGTATAGTCGAAATCCCTTTTCTCTCTGTCATACACATCCAGCGAAATCCACATACTGATCCCGCATGGGGTCTCCGGTCTGTCCCAATCGCAGGATATCACCCCGTAACCGGTGGGAGCGCAGTAACATTCCAGCCTCACGATATCTCCCTTCTGAAACGGCAGCGGCACATAGGCCGCAAACTCATCCAGCAGGCAGAAATTCTCCCGTATCTCCCCACAGTCAAACACTTCCACAAGTCTCATGTCATGATCAAACCGGTATTCCTGCTCGTCGCCGTCATCCCGGTTAAGCTTCTTCCGTGTTATGGAGCCATACAGAATACAATCTTCCGGATCATCATCCTCTAAATATAACTTTTTCTCGTCCAGCAGATAGGCATAGGCCCGCTCGTAATCGGTAAAATAGACATAATTTTTATGAAATCCGACGCACTCTTTCTCCTGCAGCACAGCCTGATAAATCACACCGTCACTCTGTGTCCGAACCTCCAGCGCATGCTTCCATACCCGTATTGTCTCGAGCACCACGTCCCTGATTCCTGTTCCCCTTTTTATGATGCCCTCGCAGTTCACGCTTTCCCCGTGAAATTCTTCCTCGGTATAAGTGTCTGCCAGATACTGCAGCGCCTCCAGCTTATCGTCCACGGTCGTCTTCTCGCTCTTAGCAATGATCACCGCCTGCTCCGCGGGCGTAAATATCGTGTTTCTGTTAAATTCCCTGACATCCGGCGAATCAATAAAGTGCAGAAAATCATACATTGTCGTCATCTCCCATCGTATTTCTGTGTCTGATGCTTTCCTTTTCTGCCATTATGATAGCCCTATAGATTGGCAGAATATGTCATTCCTGTAAAGAAGTGGAAATTTTTATGCATCCGCAGACGGCTCTGTGTGCGACGCCCAGTACTGTGCTGAAGCCGCCACATAGAGGAGCGTCCTCGCCCGCGTCCCCGCGATATAGATGAATCTGGAAAAATGCTCCGCCCGGATGTCCTCCAGATCGAGCAGGATCACGATCTTGGCGTCCAACCCCTTGAAGCCCTGGATCGTCGCGAAGCGCGGCAGAGCCGACCGCGGATCGAAATGGTCCCCCAGTTCATTTACCTCGATCCCCGCCTCTTTTAACAGGGAATTGCCGTATTTTTTCGGCGCGAGGAAGACTACCTCCGAGGCGTCTATCCGCTCCGCGCGAAGTTCCCGCAGGATACCGCTGATCCGGCGTCCCAGATCTTCCGCGCCATCATAGCTGATCCGGCGCACCTCCTCACCGTTCTCCTGCAGATATTCGCTGATCTCGACACCGCTCTCCCTGGCGCTGAAAGTGCCGATCTGCACCGTGTTCCTGCAGTTCACATACAGCCTGAATCTGGCGCTGTCATAGCCCTCTATCATCTCCAGACCGTCGGCATACTCGTCATTGTAGATGTTCTGTTTCCCGTCGTAGAAGACCGCCCACCTGCCCTGCGCCAGACCGCCTTTCAAAAGCGTATCGAGCGAGCACAAGTACACGGGACGCAGGATATCCTGCCCCTCGTCCATCACCAGCAGATCATACTGCAGACCGCTCAGTTCCTCCGCCTGCAGACCGCCCACATAATCCAGGAATGCTTCCGGCAGTGTATCCGAGAAATAGCTCTGCGGATTTTTCTGCATCTCTTCCTTGTCTACGGAAATATATTCCCCGAACAGGGCGTGGATGTTGATGACCTTCAGGTTGTCGTTTTGCTCGACCCGCCCGTTGATATCGTTGGCGAGATTCTTGTTGAAGGTCAGGTACAGGACGCGCTCCCCCTCCGCAGCTTTCCTGCCCGCATAGGCGGCTGCTAACAGCGTCTTGCCTGTGCCTGCGCCTCCCTCAATCAGAAGGCGGGCATTCCCGTCAAGCGCACGCATCATCTGCGCCTGCTCGTTCGTCAGACGCACCAGCCGTTTCTCGACACTGTCCAGCGGACATTGAAGCGGAAGGTCACCGGGGAGGGTCAGACGCACCAGCCGTTTCTCGACACTGTCCAGCCTCTCTTTTAACGTAGGGATAAATGTGAAATCTCCCCGCAGATAATCGACGATCTTTCGCACGTCTTTGGGGGAGAGACGGTCCGGCTGCCTGTTCTGCCTGTCTTCCCAATAAGCAAAGATGCCGTTGATGTAGGCTGTGATATCGTCCGTCCCACTGTCAAATATGATCTCCGGTATGATCTCCTGTGACGCGGATCGAAATACGATATCGGGGAAAACCACGCCACAGGCCACAAAGACATTCTTAAGGTGAAGTTCTCCTGCAAACCGCTGTCTCAGGACGTCACGCAGGCTGAACATATTGCCCGTCACCTGCGCGAAAGGCCCTTCCGCCTTCTCGTGATCGACACCGTACCTGTCGGTAAAGATCCACTTCCCGTCCCGACAGGCCACTCTCCCGCCCTTGATCTCCAGACAGGCGACACCGCGCCTGCAGATCACCACAAAGTCGATCTCGCCGTATATCTTGTGCCGGTGTCTCGGCAGGCCGAGGGAATGCAGCACATAGGTGTCCTCCAGCGCGAGTCCCTGCAGGACGTCATACATCTTCCTCTCCGCGTTGCTCTTGACCTCTTCGCCCATATAGGGCGGTATAAATGTCACCATCTCATCTCTTCCGTTTCTATTCGTACAGAGCAAGCATCTCCGTAAGAAGATCCTTCATCTCCTCCCGCAGACCGTCCGGCCTGAGCACTTCCACCCGGCTTCCCTGACTCAAAAGCCACATGACGCATCCCTTGCCGTAGACTTCTGCCTCAATCACGCACTCGTGCTCGTACTGCTCCACGATCCTGGCCGTTGGAAGCCGGTCCAGAATGGGTTCCGGATTATCGCCGCGGTACTTCAGCTTAATCGTCATCAGCCTGCCCGCGTACATGAACTGCACTCGCTTGCGAAACTCCCCTTCCTCGAAGCGGTTCGCATATGTCACTCGGAATCTCTCCTCCATGCGTCTGTAACCCTTGATCCGATCAATTCGGAAAACCGCCGGATAGCCATACTTGTGGACGTACTCTCCCTGTTCATTCTTCTCGACGATAAAGGCATTCAGATAAAAATAATATTCTGAGAAAAGGATTGCGACAGGCTCGATCACCCGCCTGACCGCCTCTCTGGGCGCGGTTCCCCTCGCATACCGGATAGAGACGAGGTGCCGCGACTGTATATCCATACCGATGTCCCACAGCTTGTCCTGAATATACTCTTTGCGGTGCAGTTCCACGTAGTGATACTTCTCATTGGCGATCAGTTCACTCACCAGTTTCATGCTTTTTAGGGGCGCACAACCATCCACCAGCTTGTCGAGGATCGCGTTCAGTTCGCGTCTGGTAAACGCACGGCTCTCCAGCAGGATCTTCGCCACGGCCAGAATTTCGCTGTTTGTCATGCTGGAGCTCTCCCCGCCCGTCATGACAAAGCCCTCTCTGGCCCTGTCATACACGACCTCGCGGGTGTCGCGGCAATCCTCCGCACTGCGATCGCACAAGAAAGCCCGAATATCGTCGATGTCCCTCTGGATCGAGCGCTCATCCACCCCGAAATTCGCGGCTTCCCTCCGCTTATTGATCGCCTTGCCCTCGCGCAGGCGTTCATACATATCCAGTGTTCTTGCGTTTTTGCGTTTTGTCCCCATATGCTATGAATCCCTTTATTGTTCTTCCTCAAAATAGGATTTTTTCATTTCTATGATTTCGTGTTGAATTTCTTCCTGAGATAGTTCGGGAGACAATTCTTTCAGCGCTCCTTCTATCACGGGGCGCACCCTATCCGCTTCCACCTCCGACATATCATTTGAAATATATCTCGTAAATTCACTCATGGAATCAATTCTATTATCCGCAAAGGCATGAATGAACTTTTCTGTCTGCTCACAGTTCAGCTTCACTTTTGAGATCGCATATAGGAAATCCGGCGCCATCTCAACGCCCGCCTTTTCTTCGATGGATTTGGCAAGCATCGAAATTCCCGCCACCTGACAGGCCAGTTTTTCATTCTCGTCCATTGCGTCAAATTTGGCTTTATCAAGCGTCACATCGTTTCTCAGATAATCCAGGTATTCCTGGGCAGACTCTCCATCCTCTATCTCTCTCGTATCTTCCTGCAGAACCTTGGCACCCAACTCATCTACCTGTTCATCCGCCTGACCAATACCGAGCACCTCACAGATTCCGGTAAGAACCGTCGCGATTGTTTTTACGACGATTTGCGCAGTCTCTATCACAACCGGCAATTTGCTGCTCAACACTTCCGCCGTGGTAGCAATCGCTCCGATTACAGAAAAAATTCCCAATAATATACTCATTTATTTATCCTCCTGCCATATGAAAGTATGTTATTATATTCTTCTACATTGAATTCTCCGCCCTTCACCTTACCCAACAGAGAGATGATTGCTTTGAACTTACTGCCGTCGATATCTGAATAATAAAGAGCATCCCGAATATATTCCGCCTGTTTCTCGATCGATAAGATTTCCTCCAGTTTCCCTATCGTATCCTGGAAATCCTGCGTGGCTTTATAATCCTTCCACAATCCCTGAAAACCGGCTATGAAACTATCCAGAATACCTCTGTACTCCAGATGCTTGATGAACAGTTCTCTCGTCGGAGGCTTCTCATTATATTTCAGGCTCGGATATATCCCCAGATCAAATATATCGCAATAGTAGTCCAGCACCCGCTCTCTGATCAGCTTCTCATCGACCAGTTCTTTACTGTCTGTATCTGTGTCTCGAACGATCTGCACCTGCAGGCCGCCGTCCCAGCCCTGTGAAAATACCACTGCTCTCCCCTGATCCAGGAATGACAAAAAATCCTTTTGTTCATCAGACAGGGCCATCGTATTTCCAACCGCTTCCTTGTCGTCCTGCGCAAATATTTTGTGGATTATTTTTGTGTTTGTGTTTTTCAATACCTCAGGCGTAAGCTTGCCGGGAATTTGATCCACGATAATCAGGGCCTCCCCATATTTGCGCACTTCCGCAAGCATATCCGAAAACATCTCAACTCCCTGTTTCTTGGAGAGAGAATCCCCCGGTTCATATTTCTCCAGCAGCCTGTGCGCCTCCTCCACCAGTGTGATATGTCTGAACTCAGGAGCGCTGTTATACTCTGCCTTGATCGCTTCCATCAGATTAGACAACACAAAACCCATGATCAGGGCTTTTTCGGCGCCGCTCCGTATCTCCTCCAGTTCCAAAACCACTTTCCTATGTACCAGCTTTCTAAAATCCAAGGATCTTCTGGTATTCAGCATCATACCTTTGGAGCCGACTGTCAACCCCTGGAGCCTCGCCCTGATAGATCCAATATAGTCATTTCGCAGCCTGATGTCAAAACCCTGCTCCTTGACGATCTTTTCCGTCTTCTGCATCAGATCCGACAACGTAGGAAACGCATACGCTCCCTTTGCGATATCGTCCGCAGAATAGTATCGGTTGGTATCATCGACAATATCCCAGCCATAATCTCTATAACATTCGTACAATGATTTTTCGATGATCTGGGGGATCGCGGCTTCCATATCAAACGCCGCCTCAATACTGGCCATGACCATATCCACATGAGACGTGATGGATTCATGCGGATAAAATTCAAGCGGATTCAGGCGGAAAGGCGCAACCCTGTCTCTGCCAAGCGTAAATATCAACATATCATCATACTTTTCCGTCAAGATCCGATATTCCGTCTTTGCCGGCTCTATCACCAAAAATGGAAGTCCGCTCTCGATCAGGATCCTCTGACAGGTCGTCGTCTTACCGCTTCCCGTCACACCCGCCACAAAAGTATGCTTGTTCAACTCTTTCTTATCCAGGCAGACGGAAATATCCAGTTCATTGCCGCTCTGAACCAGTTTTCCCAGTGAAAGCCTGTCGGCGTCAGGTATGTGACCGGTGTAATTCAATCCGAACTCCACTTCTTCCCTCAATGCCAGTCCCACGATCTCTTTTTGCGGAAGACCCGCGATAATGCCGAGTTCACTGACAGAAAACCAGTTGCCTAAGTAGGCTTTCTCCGATGTAACATACTGTGACAGTACAGTCCTCGTATTTACTTCATTCTCGGACAGTTTCTCCGTAAATTTCGCAATGGGGACCTGAAAGTTTCTTAGCGCTGTCTGGCGTGTTCCACCCTCTTTCAGTGAGATTCCGCTCAAAGGCACCTTATTCCCGGACTCTCCGGAAAACAGCGCAGTGGCCGTGTTCTTCAGCCTGACCATGGCGGGTTCCTCCATTGCAAAGAGTGAGATCGTTGAGATATACATCCCCTTCCCTTTTCCATAATCAAGCCGTTTTAATATAACTTCATCGATATACTTCATCCACTCCTGAACTCTCTTATTTGAGAATTCATAACTGCTGTTCTTTGCCCCTCCCTTAGTTTTATTTGTACCTGTGGTATGGCTCTCAGAGGTGCCGCTGGTATGCGTCTCCGTCTTAGATTTATTGTCCGAATACGTTCCTTCGTTATCCGTACAGCTGGTTCCCTCTGTCCTCTTTTCTACTGTTTGGACCGATCTGCTTTCCTGATGCGACTTCCCATGATTGTTTGTTCTCCCATTCTGCTCGGCATTCGCGTCAGACTCATTCTTTCCATCCACCCAAGTATCAATGTCCGTATTGCTCCAATTCTCTCCTGTCTGAATATTCTTCTTGGAGATGGGGTTTAGCGCATCATAAAACTCATAGACATTACTTTCCAACCCATGTATCACTTTGGGCGACAGAGTTTTAGCCGTCACCAGAAAGGCAAAACTATCTCCCAGCATGGCATCCACCATCCTGTCCGCTCCCTGATAATTCTCGTTGTCCTTGTTAATTCCCGGGACACCCGTCAGATTTTGAATGTATTCCATATTCTGAAGCGTATCGATAATATTCTGTTCTTCGTCATCCCGCAGCTTTGTGATCTTGCTTCCCCGAAAATTGCTTTCCAGACTTGGTTTCAGGACCATTGCGCCATAATCGTCCATACTGTATTTCAGGTCGACTTTCTGTATCAGGTCTCGCGCTATCCCATAATAAAACGAGACTCCCCGCTTGTCACCCATGATCAAGTACAGAAAATTAACTCCCGTTATCCTCATCGCACTCAAGACATTCTCCAATGCCTCCTTACGGGGAGCCTTGTCTTCGAAAGTGATCCGGTCGATTCTGTAAAATACAACATCCTCCAACGCGATCTTCAGCGAGTCTTTCAAACTTTCTATTCGGATCCTGTCATCATCTTCCAGATAATACTTCTCAGGGCTCTTGATAAAATCCAGTACAAACTTCTCCTTATCCATCCTCTCTCGTCTCCTCTGTACTTTATCTGCTCATGATAATTGCCGTTTTATACTTTCCGTGATCCTGCACGATCAAATGGCGGCTCAACAGAATTTCCATATACTTTCTGGTATACTTCTCCCGCAGATGAATTTTCCTCGATATCGAACACAGCGCATGGGGCGTTCTCAGATACGACAGGATACTGTCAAAGCGCTGCAGTCTCTTACGGCTCAGGCGGCGTTTCTCATAGCCCAGCAGCCGTTCCTTCTCCTCCCGTTTCAATGAGCTGTAACCCTGAAAAGAAGCATCCTCCGCGACAACAAACACAAGGCTGCAGTCATCCATGGTGTGATTCTTCACTTCAGTCTCAAAACTCCTGATGATCTCATCCTCCAGACAATCGCGATCCATGATCCGAGACAGCTTCATCATCTTTTTTAACCCTGAAGCCAGAGAGCCGTCTCTTTTGTCATAAAAACTGCTGCCCGTCCCATCTGACATCAACGCGAATCCACTGATGCTCCCAAGATTTCCCTTCTTGATCTCCATGGTCTTCAACACGTCGCCGGAGGTAACGAAAGTCGTAGTGTTGGCAAACTCCCCGTTTTCCGGCCCGGAAGCGACCTTCAGTTCCTCGCCTCTCAAATATCCTATCACGCCGTCCCCTATATGGATCAGAAGATATCTTCCGTCTTTTACTGCCGCCGCAAGCAGGGTGGAAGCCAAATCTTTTACCTCACATTTTTGCGCGGTCGCAACCCGAGTCAGCCCGGTCAGCAGATCGTCCACCAGCTTCCGCTTGATCGCTACGCCGTCCTCCTCGGCAAAATAGCGCTCGAAACCGCCTGCCAGCTCATCGCAGATATATCTGGTCACATATGCCGCGCCGTAATGCGACATCTTGGCGGAGCCGGCTCCGTCGGCCAGCGCTATGACGCAGACGTCATTCTCGCTCAGCACATATGTTTTATCCTGACAGGGTATATTCTCCCGGATATGCCCTCTCCCCTGCACTGCACATTGAAGCATATTCCACACGATCGTTTCCTCCTACACTCCGCCTTCTGAAAGCCGCCTGCGGCGCCGCAGCTCTGAATACCTCCGGATACCGCTCAGAGCTCTATGGAATGTCCGCTGAAATCACGAGCTACAAAATATAATCTCCCTTGCTTAACATGCATGCCATACGAAACCACGGAATAATCCGTCAACTGCTGGTTTTCCGTACCGTCGGTCCTGACCTTGTACAAGAACTCTCCCATTTCTTCATTCGCGTAATATATCCAGCCGTTAAATTTATATCCATTATGTATATCATATCTACTCACATTAACCTTATCCGCGGATTTTGTCTGGTTCTTCCCGCCCGCCTCTTTCACCGCGGCGGCTATCCATCCTCTTTCCGTATGCTCCGCCTTTTTCAGACTTTCTTCCAGCGCTGCGACTCGTTTCTCCAGATTTCTGATCGTCTGTCCATATTCCTGCTCCAGACCTTGCCGCAGCTGTTCTACATATACCGGCACTACATCGGACAGATTTTTTTTAATCTGTCCCAGAACCGCCTCATATATTTCTCTTGCATCCTCTGCCATGATCTTCTCCTCCTCTACAATTCTCCCCAGCCTTTGATCCCGTCTAAGTCAAGCGGCACCGATTCCCCGGGAATCGACTGGGAAGTCTTAGACACGCTCCTGCTCAACCACGTAAAAAATTCCCTAAACTTTAAGCCCTGCAGTTTTAGCGGCGTCCTGCCAGGGGAAAATTCCTCCAGTTTCTTCATATCCGCCTCCGCTCCGATTCCGATCGGAAACACTGTCAGTTTTTTGGCTCTGACAAGTTCCTCTGTTCTCTGGACAGCCCGCTCAAGCTCCCGCGTGCTCCCATTGGGCGATCCGTCGGTCATAAGCACCAGCCACGGCTGGTAATAATCCACGCCTTTGCTCCGATATTCTTCCTTGCGCTTCTCCAAAAGATCCAGCGCCATATTTACGGCCTCCCCCATCGGCGTCAGACCGACGGCCATCAGCACTGGCGGAACAGGCTGCCGTTCCATGCTTGCAAAATCCGCAAGACACTCCACCCCCTCACTTCCGCCAAATGTAACGATACATATCTCGGCCGAATACTTGGCGACCTCGTCTTCATTGATGGCGTCATAGAATAACTGCACACCCTGATTCAACTCATTGATCGCTTCCCCCTTCATCGAGCCGCTAACATCCAAGCACAGACAGATCGGCACTCTGGCTGTCGGATTGTTGACAAGATCCTCTTCCCGTGAAAGCAACGTATGATCCATCCTTTTTTTCCTCCTTCCGAATCCAAAACCGTCATATTTCTCTGTTATCCACCAAGGTTACTGCATAGCGGACCATAGCGATATACAGTTCCTTGCACCTGGCATATTCCCGACTCCTAATCAAACCAACACAGGGTTGGATATAATCTCTCCATAAAGTCCGACAGTGATCCGAAAACTTCTGAGAGGACTTCAGGGCATCAACTACGGCTGGCGCGATCCTATAATACTCCGCGATCAAAGCCTCCCCATCCCCTTGTCTTCTCAGCCAACCGTCCCGATAATTTCTTAAAACAGTCAGTTCTTCGCAGTCATCGCTCTTTCCGTAATACTCGCACACAGCAGTCGAAATGAAACAGCCCCCTGTTGATCCGCTCGCACTTGTGCCGCTGTTGTCACCTTTTCTGCTGTCGACTTGTCTGTTGTCGATTTGCCTTTTATCAGTATTTTTCTTTGCCACGCGACATTCCGGACAGCGTTTGGGAAGCATCAGCCCTTTTTGCATATAATACTCCTGCTCTTTTTCTGTCATTGTAAATGTCCTGCCGCACTCTTTGCAGACTCCGCTGTACACTATCGGATTACTTTGAGAATTTTTTTTCAGTCTCGTCGGGAACAATTCCTCAGACATACTGTCCTGCGCCCCACACTTGCCGCTCTGCAGGAACTTTAAATAGCTGACGAACAGCCTTAGCCAATCGTCCACTGACAATCGTGAAGTTTCCTCCGAATTTTTTCCCCCTTTCCTGAATGTATGATAAAAGGCCTCCTTCAGGTCGTATGTCAGATGGCTCCAGATATAGCGCCATGGCCCTTCCGGCGTTTTTTTATTTGTATTCTCCTTAAACGGATAGGAAAAATCCATCCTCAATATGTTGGAAACGGGATCCGCTCCGCCCTGCTGAGAGTAGGGCGGTTTCCCGGGAAGCATGATCATAAACAAAAGAGTGGCTATGGCGAAATTTTCGTTTCCCATAGTCCGCAGGAAATCAGGAAAATGTTTTCTCTGTATTTCTGGCGCCGTAAAGTTTACGGTTCCCACAGGGCACGGAAAATCTTCGATCTGATAGCTGTCGGCATCAACAAAATATACCTCTTTCGGAGATACCACCAATATGTTCGCCGGGTTGATATCCCCCATGATAATATTTCTGTCATGCAGATATTTTATCTTCTCCAGAATAGTGATGCACAACTCTACCGTGTCCTTTTTTTTCCAGTTCGGAAACTTTTTTAAAAATAAAGGTTTCGGTCCAAATACACTGGTCTGAAGTTCGATCCCCTTCGCCTTTGGCATCAGATAACCCACGAATTGTCCTTGCGAATTGTACAAAATATCCGTCGGATAGCATATCCCTCTGCACTCTATTTTTCGCGTCAGCATCAGTTTGATTTTTTCATATTTTCTTATGGTTATCTTTTCTTTGTTGTATATCTTGGCCACATACGCGGTATCGGTTCCGTATACCGTCGCCTCGCCGCCTGTTCCCAATTTCTGCGTCAGTTTGATCGTCTTCTGATCCGCCGTATACACAGATTCATTTTCTGTCGGGATATCTGATATATCGAGCAGTGTGTCCGGCTGGGTTGTAACTTCTTTGCATATCCTGAATTTTTCGTTCGGGCTCAGCGCAGTATTTTTGTTTATCTGAAATATATTCTGTAAAAATCCGTACTGATTGATCTGTTTAACCAGAATCGGCCCGACTGCCGTCTTCACTGATCTGCTGTCATTTATCGCCAGGATATCTTTTGCCAGCGCCTTGTCTTGTGTAATCAGCAACAGATTATACTTCACCCTGAATTTGGTAAACACTACCTGAAATACATTGTCGGCAAAGTTATCTGTCGCTTCGCCCCGCAGTTCTATACAGCCTTCTTCTCTCAGACCTCGAAGCGTCTCCAGGCAGTGGGCTGCCCTCTCTGCAAGTTCAGGCTTCGCAGCATTATCCGCGTGTTTTTCTATTTCCTCCCAAACTCTCAGCGGAACTATTATTTTGCCCTGATACTGCTTCAGCATTGGTCTGACATTGTCCCAGAATCTGTCCGCCTTATCATGAAGCAGACTGCACGTATCAATAAAAATCTTATATCCTCTTACGTATTTCTCCAGAGCAGCTTTCGCCATACCACTCTTATGATTATCCTGCTCCATGGCTCTCCTTTGCACAAGTTTCTGCCGCTGTGTAAGTATTGTTTATCATACAGCACCGCATTGACATATTTTGTCACTCTGGTACACTGTTCCTACCTAATCGCCTCAAAATCTAGCAGCTCAGCCTATATTCTGCCTCCTGCACTGTCATGTGCAGCAAACGACATTCCCGCATATAACACGAGCTCCCCATGTCTATATCATGAACACTAGGAGCCGTTTTGTCAATTTTTATTTTGTGAGTTTTTCGTCGTTTTTTATTTCATTCATTTCCTGTACTTTTTTGCATCCTTCCCTATTAAGATTGTCATAGGTTTCTCGCGGCATAATGTCTTTATACCTTAACTCATACATTTTATCCACATTACAGATATCCGGTCTTGCGGAATAAATATCACAAAGATTATTCTCTGTCAAATGGATGCAGACCCCGTCTCCATTATGCATTGCTGCCAACTGCGGGATTTGATCAATATGCCTGCAGCACATTCCGCATTTCTCACATGCAAACATTATTCCATTACTTCTTCCAGTTTTTTTCTTGTCAATTGGACAATTGATTCAGAAGCGCCGCCGAAAAAGGCAAGCGTTGCATTTGTCGCCGCCGCACCGCTCAAGGATGCGATGGCAGTTCCTGTTGACGCTGTTGCAAGAGCGCCGGCCGCTCCATAGGCTTCAAAAGCGGTTAAGGCTCCCGTCATTGCTCCCGATAGGTAAAACTTTTTTTCTCAAGTTTAGGCCGACATATTATATACCGGCAGACTGTAAAAAGCCTTACATTCCCTGATTTCGCGTTCCTTTTGGTGTCCACCTGGAAATCATATCTCAGCCGCCACCAACGAGTAATCGTTTGAACTGGTATGTTGAAAAATATCGATATTGGCTCTTTCTAACATGCCATTTTTCTGTATAATAAAAACACGCCGGCAATAAAATATTTTCGATAGGAGTAGTAGGATATGAGAAATCAGCAAAAAAACAGATACGAATTGAACAAACAGTTGGCTCAAATGTTAAAAGGCGGTGTCATTATGGATGTGACCACACCGTCTCAATCCCCGTCATGGCCAAATGCCGCATTGGCCATTTTGTGGAGGCACAGATACTGGAAGCCATTGAAATCGACTATATAGATGAAAGCGAAGTGCTTTCCCCAGCCGATGACAAATACCATATCGACAAGGCACGCTTCCAGGTACCCTTTGTTTGCGGAGCCAGGGATTTGGGGGAAGCATTAAGGAGAATTGCCGAGGGTGCGTCCATGATCCGTACCAAGGGAGAACCGGGAACCGGGGATGTGGTACAGGCTGTCCGCCACATGAGAACTATGAACGCTGAAATCCGCAGAATACAAAATCTCAGGGAGGACGAGCTGTTCGAGGCAGCCAAGCAGTTGGAAGTTCCCATTGATCTGCTCCGCTATGTCCATGAAAACGGAAAACTTCCTGTTGTCAACTTTGCGGCCGGCGGCGTGGCTACCCGGCCGATGCGGCACTGATGATGCAGTTAGGGGCGAAAGGCGTCTTTGTGGGCTCAGGAATTTTCAAATCCGGTAATCCTGAAAAGCGTGCCGCTGCCATCGTGCAGGCAGTTACTAATTACACGGATGCAAAATTGATTGCTGCATTGTCCGAGGATCTGGGAGAAGCCATGGTGGGCATTAACGAGCAGGAAATCGCACTGATTATGGAGGAGAGAGGGAAATATGAAGAAAAAACTTCAATCCGGCCTGCCCGTATTCGGAACTTGTGCCGGGCTGATTCTTCTGGCAGGAGAAGTGATTGGCGGCAGCATACATTTTGGTACCATGGATGATTCATCAGTATTTTCTGGACAGCATCAGGGCACGTACCACAGTATCGAACTCATATTTGTCATAGTTCGTAAGTTATCACAAAAATGCTTGCATTTATTTGTGATAACCTTAGAACTATGATTTATGAGCTGTATTCACATTTCATTATAAGTTTTATACCGTCCGCCGATACCCATTGAAAACCTGCTAAAGATATGTTATTCTTGGAGAGGCTTACAGGATGGTAAAAGAAAGAAGGGATATTTATGGCTGAAACACTGACAAGAGAGGCGGCCTGGGCGCTGCTTACAGAGTATAACAAGGAGCCTTTTCATCTCAAACACGCCTTGACGGTAGAGGGCGTTATGCGCTATTTTGCAAGGGAACTCGGATATTCTGATGAAGAGGACTTTTGGGGCATTGTCGGTCTTTTGCATGACCTTGATTTTGAGCAGTTTCCGGAACAACACTGTATCAAGGAACAGGAACTGATGAGGGAATGCGGTATAGACGAACGCATCATCCACGCCACTGCCAGCCATGGTTATGGAATAACAGTAGATATAGCACCTGAGCATGAAATGGAAAAGGTTTTATATGCCACAGATGAACTCACAGGGCTGATTGGCGCAGTGGCGCTGATGCGCCCGTCCAAAAGTGTATCCGATCTGGAGCTGAAATCAGTCAAGAAAAAATATAAGAACCTGAATTTTGCCGCCGGCTGCTCCAGAGAAGTCATCGAACGCGGAGCGGCGATGCTCGGCTGGGAACTGGATGATCTGATCAGCAGGACGATTCTTGCTATGAGAAGCTGTGAAAAAGA
>CANPXP010000036.1 GCA_947586255.1 uncultured Lachnospiraceae bacterium
GGGCGGCTCCTTAGGGCGGTTTGTCTTATATATATTCGGTCCGCGGGGACGTTATGCTTCGGCCGTCCCGTGTACGGTGAGGGAAACGATAAGACGGGAACGGGAAAAGAGCGGTATGCGTCTGGACAAATTTCTGTGCGCCTGCGGCTGCGGGACGCGCAGCGAGGTCAAAAAGGATATCAGGGCCGGGCTTGTGACGGTGAACGGCGAGAAAGCGCTGCAGCCCGAGCGGCAGATCAATGAGGAGAAAGACTGCGTCTGCCACAGGGGGAAAAGCTGCGTTTACGAGAAATATGTCTATTATATGCTGCATAAACCGGCGGGCGTGTTGTCCGCCACGGAGGATGCGAGAGAGCGCACCGCGCTGGACCTGTTGGGAGAGGATCGGCGTGAGGGGATTTTTCCTGTGGGAAGACTGGACAAGGATGCGGAGGGACTGCTTCTGCTCACCGACGACGGCGCGCTGGCGCATGAACTGACCTCTCCGGCCAGACATGTGGAGAAGGAATACGAGTGCCTGCTGGCGCGCCCTTTCGACGAGACGCAGCGCGAAAAGCTGGAGAGCGGCGTGGATATCGGGGAGAAACATTTGACGAGGCCGGCTGTGGTGCGCATACTGGGCGAGAAACGGATCACGCTGACGGTCACGGAGGGGCGGTTTCATCAGGTGAAGCGCATGCTGCACGCCGTGGGCAACGAGGTTGTATACCTGAAGCGGCTGCGCATGGGGACGCTTGTGCTGGACGAGGGACTTCCGGCGGGGAGCTATCGCAGACTGACGGCGGAGGAGACGGAGAGTTTGAGAAAATGACAGAGGCGATAATTTTTGATCTGGACGGCTCGATGGTGGATTCCATGTGGATGTGGCGGGCCATCGACATAGAGTATCTCGGCAGATTCGGCATAGAGCTGCCTGAAAACCTGCAGGCTTGCATCGAGGGAATGAGCTTCAGCGAGACGGCGGTCTACTTTAAGGAGCGGTTTGCCCTGCCGGACGACCTCGACACGATCAAGGCGGACTGGAACCGCATGGCCTGGGATAAGTACGCCTGCGAAGTGCCGCTCAAAGACGGCGTGGAGGAGCTGCTGGAGTATTGCGCGGGGCACGGCATCAAGGCCGGCATTGCCACCAGCAATTCCAGGGAACTGGTGGAGAACGTTGTCGGCGTGCACGGTCTGAACCGGTATTTCGGCTGCATCATGACGGGATGCGACGTGGCGAAGGGCAAGCCGGCGCCGGATATCTATCTGGCTGTGGCGAAGGCGCTCGGGGTACAGCCGCGCAACTGCCTCGTGTTCGAGGACATCATACCCGGTATTCAGGCCGGCAAGGCGGCCGGGATGCGCGTCTGCGCCGTCTATGACAAGTATTCGGAGCACCAGGACGAGGAGAAGCGCGCTCTGGCGGATTACTATACCTATGATTTCAGGGAGCTGATAAGAGATGGGATTCTTGCCGATTTCTAGGGAAGATATGGCGGCGCGGGGCATAGAGCAGCTGGACTTCGTCTATGTGATCGGGGACGCCTATGTGGATCATCCGTCCTTCGGGCACGCCGTCATCAGCAGGGCCCTGGAGGCGCACGGTTACAGTGTGGGGATCATTTCCCAGCCGGACTGGCGGGATGAAAACAGCATTGCGGTTCTGGGAAGACCCCGGCTGGCCTTCCTCGTCACGGGCGGCAATATGGATTCCATGGTGAACCACTATTATGTGTCGGGAAAGCGCCGCCCGAATGACGCTTATACGCCCGGCGGAAAAGCCGGCAGGCGCCCGGATCACGCGGCGGTGGTCTACGGCAATCTGATCCGCAGAGTCTATAAGGACGTGCCGGTCATTCTTGGCGGCATTGAGGCCAGTCTCAGGCGTATGGCGCACTACGATTACTGGTCCGACAGCTTCAAGCGCTCAATTCTTCTGGACAGTCAGGCGGATCTGATCTCCTATGGCATGGGTGAAAACTCTGTTGTGGAGATCGCGGACGCGCTGGCGAGCGGGATCGCGGTGAGGGACATCACGTTTGTGGCGGGAACGGTCTACCGGACAAAGACGCCGGAAGATGTGTACGGCGGCGAGACGCTGCCGTCGTACGAGGAGATGAAAGCGGACAAGGGCAAGTACGCGCAGAGTTTCTGGACACAGTACTGCAATACGGATCCCTTCACGGGGAAAACGCTGATCGAGGCGTACCCGGACGGCGTCTGCGTGGTGCAGAATCCGCCGTCCAGGCCGCTCACCACCCCGGAGATGGACGCGGTCTATGAGCTGCCCTACATGCGCGCGCCGCATCCGTCCTACGAGGCGCTTGGCGGTGTGCCGGCCATGGCGGAGGTAAAGTTCTCCCTGGTCAGCAACAGGGGATGCTTCGGAGGCTGCAGCTTCTGCGCGCTGACGTTTCATCAGGGCAGGATCGTGCAGACCAGAAGCCACGAATCCATTCTGCGGGAAGCCGAAGAGATGACCGGCGAGCCGGATTTCAAGGGCTATATCCACGATGTGGGCGGACCCACCGCCAATTTCCGGCATCCATCCTGCGAGAAACAGCTGACACGGGGCGTCTGCAAGGACAGACAGTGCCTTTTCCCAAAACCGTGCCCGAATCTCACGGTGGATCACGGCGATTATCTGTCGCTTCTTCGGAAGCTGCGCGCCCTGCCGGGCGTGAAGAAAGTGTTTGTGCGGTCGGGGATTCGTTTTGACTATCTGCTGGCGGACAGGGACGATACATTTTTCAGAGAACTGGTGGAGCACCATGTCAGCGGACAGCTCAAGGTCGCGCCGGAACACATCTCCGACGCCGTCCTCGACAGGCTGGGCAAGCCGAAGCGGGAAGTCTACGACCGGTTTGCGAGGAAATATGAGAAAATCAACAGCCAGCTTGACAAAAAGCAGTACCTGGTGCCGTATCTGATGTCCTCCCATCCGGGCTCCACACTGCGGGAAGCCATCGAGCTGGCGGAGTATGTCCGCGATCTGGGATACATGCCGGAACAGGTGCAGGATTTCTACCCGACGCCCTCCACGGTGTCTACGGTCATGTACTACACAGGGATCGATCCGAGAGACGGAAGCCGCGTGTACGTCTGCCGCAATCCCCATGAGAGAGCCATGCAGCGGGCCTTGATTCAGTATCGCGATCCGAAAAACTATGAGCTGGTGAAAGAGGCGCTCGTCAAAGGCGGCCGCGAAGATCTGATCGGGTTCGGTGAGAAATGCCTGATCCGTCCCCGCAGACTTTCGGGTGAAGAAAAAGAGAAAGGCAGGGCGCAGAACGGCCGGAAAACAGCAGCCGGTCAGGCGGCGCAGAACCATAGAGGGAAGCCGGACGACAGGAGAAAGCCGGACGGCAGAAAAGGCAGGGCGCCTGCAAGACAGCCTGCGGCAGACGACAGATCGCGGAAGAGAACGAAAAAGAAGACGATCCGCAACATTCACAGGAAAAAATAGCGGATGCCCGCGGATAATCGCGGGAACAGACAGAATCCAGAGGAAAATCAAAAGGAGCGGAGAAAGGCATGAATATCGCAATCATCACGGGAGCTTCCTCCGGTATGGGCAGGGAGTTCGCCGCACAGATAGACACACAGCTGTGCAGGACAGACGAGATATGGCTTCTGGCGCGCAGAAGGGAGCCGATGGAGGAGTTGGCCGGCGCTATGCGCACAAAGACCAGAGTCATTCCCATCGATCTGGCGGATGAGAGGGAGCTTAAACGGTTTCGCGAGGTGCTTTCAATCGCGGCGCCGAAAATTACGATGCTCGTCTGCTGTGCGGGCGTTGGGAGACACGGCCTGTTTGCCGGGCAGGAGGAGGAAGAGCTGTCTGCCATGCTGCGCCTGAATGTGACGGCACAGACGATGCTGGCCGGAATGTGTCTGCCCTATATGCGAAGGGGCAGTAAGATCATATTGTTCGCCTCGGGAGCGGCCTTCGTGCCGCAGCCCGGCTTCGCGGTTTATGCCGCGACCAAGGCCTATGCCTACTCCTTTGGCAGGGCGCTTCGCCGGGAGCTGAAAGGGCGCGGTATCTGTGTGACGACGATCTGTCCCGGACCGGTGGATACGCCTTTTCTGGAACAGGCCTACGGTGACAGGGGCGATATGAGCGGTCTGAAGCGCCTGACGACGCAGCGCGCGCCCCGCGTTGTGGCGAAAGCCATCGATGACTGCAAGAGAGGACGGGCCGTGTCGGTCTGCGGGTTGCCCATGCAGGCGCTGTATCTGGCGACGCAGACGGCGCAGAATATCGCACAGCTTTTTCTGGCCTGTGCAGAGGCGCTTTCTGGAGAGCGGAAGGAGACAGGGAAATGAGGACGCTGTTTGTCAAAAAAGGGTGTTACGGTTATATCAGAAGCCATCGGGCGGTGGCGGCGTTGAGGACGCTTCTGTTCTTTGCGCTCAGCATCGGACTGTATCTGATCGGTTATGAGACCACGGGAACCAACAGGAACCTTCTGACGATTGTGGCCGTACTCGGATGCCTGCCCGCCTGCAAGAGCGCTGTGAACCTGATTCTTTTTCTCAGGGCGTCGGGCTGCAGCGAGGCGCTGCAGGGAGAAGTGAAAGTTTTTGACGGAGCCTTTGCCGTATTCTACGACATGTATTTTACATCCTATCAGAAAAACTTCGCCCTCAGCCATATGGCGCTGAAGGGCGGCGTACTGTACGGGATAACCGAGAATGCGAAATGCGATCCCGGGGAGGCGCAGAAGCATCTGGAACAGATGATACAGCAGGAAGGAATCAAGAATGTGACGGTTAAGATCGTCTCTGACAGGAAGGACTATATTGACCGACTGAGTCGGTTGAAAGAAACGGTCATGGAAGAACACAGGGATAGAGACGGGCTGATTAGTCTGCTGTATTCCATATCCATCTGATTTCCGGGGAAATTTGTACGAGAGTAGATAAGCAGCTTGACTTTATCGGGAGGTACATAGCAATCGTATGTATCAGGTGCAGATCACACAAAAAGACGCCGGCCAGAGGCTGGACAAATATCTGGGCAGGATCCTGCCGGAAGCCGGAAGCGGTTTCCTCCACAAGATGCTGCGCAAGAAAAATATCACGCTGAACGACGGGAAGGCCGACGGGACCGAGCGGCTTGCGGCGGGCGACAGCGTGAAAATTTTTTTCTCTGACGAGACCCTCTTGAAATTCATGGGGCGCAAGGCTCTTCCGGAAAACGGCGCAGAAAAGCGAACGGACGAGATGCCGGGCGGGGAAACGGCAGCGCGCAGAGCAGACGGCGCGGCGGCGCTGCAGGAGTATCGGACAGCCTATGCGAAGCTGAAGAAGATTGCCGTCCTCTATGAGAACGAACATGTGCTTCTGGCGGACAAGCCGGCGGGCGTGCTCTCCCAGAAAGCGGCGCAGGGCGATCTGTCCCTGAACGAGTGGCTGATCGGGTATCTGCTCGCCGCAGGCGCCTTGGCGGAGGACGAACTCTCGTATTTCAAGCCCTCTGTGTGCAACCGCCTCGACCGCAACACCGGTGGCATTGTGCTGTGCGCGAAAACCCTGCAGGGGGCACGTATGCTTGGCGATATCCTGCGGGATAGGATGTTGCACAAGTATTACAGGGCGTACGTGAAAGGAACAGTTGCAGAAGAGAGCCTGATCGAGGGATATCTGAGAAAGGATGAGGTTCACAACAGGGTTTTCGTCGTTCCGGCGGCCGCCGGTGCGGATTCGGCCGCGCCGGATCACCTGCGAAATTCTTATATCAAAACCGGCTATCGGCCGATTCGGGTGGAAGCCGACAAGACCCTTCTGGAGATCGAGCTCTTCACAGGGAAGCCCCACCAGATTCGCGCGCATCTGGCGAGCATCGGGCATCCCATTCTGGGCGATTACAAGTACGGCGATCGGGAATGGAACAATGTATATAGAAGCAGGTTCCGGGTGCGCGCACAGCTTCTGTACGCTTACAGAGTGGTGTTCCCGCTGCTGGACGAGCCTTTCGGGAACCTGAGCGGCAGAGAGTTTGCTGCTGAACTGCCGGAGATTTTTGCGCGGGTGGCGGGTGAGGAAATGGAGGTATGAGGGGCTGTATAGCTATAGAAATAACATTCTGATTTTAATATGCGTTGAGAAGTCATACAAGGAGGTCAATATGGCAAATTCCAATTTTTCAGAAATAGTTGATAAAGTAAAAACAAGTGTTGGTGATGGCGCTGACAAAGTAAAAACAGATATAACTGAGATGGTGGGGAAAGTAAAAGAATCTAAAGAAAGCTTGCTTAAGAATATTCAGGATAAGACTGCAAAAGAATCTGATAACGCAAAGGTTGAAATCAAATTGTTAAGAAAAGGAAAAACACCAAAAAAGGAAACGGCGGCAAAGGAAACAGAACCAAAAGTGAAATTAGACGATGCCCTTCGTGTAGCGTTAGACCAGTACAATAATGCATATACTATTATGAATGATAATGGGGCTACACTTTACCGCGAGAGAACTCGTGCCGTTGACATGATTATACATATTGAGAACTTGGTAAACAGTATTGCCAATCATCCCAAGGACTTTGATACCGAAATAGCAGAAATAAAAACACATAGAGAAACTTTTACCGATACGTGTGAGTTTGCAAAACAGGAACTCGAAACAGCAAAGAAATCTATTTTAGGCGCTGGAGCCGGTGTTGCTACAGGTGCTGCGATTGTCAGTGTTGCTCCAAGTGTGGCAATGTGGGTGGCTACTACTTTTGGCACAGCATCGACGGGTACAGCAATTTCAGCACTTTCTGGCGCGGCAGCGACAAATGCAGCCCTTGCTTGGTTGGGCGGTGGTGCTTTGGCTGCAGGTGGTGGAGGCATGACAGCAGGGCATGCGCTTTTGGCATTAGCCGGTCCTGTTGGTTGGGGTGTAGCAGGAGTTACATTGCTTTCTTCTATTGTACTTTTTAGTATGAATAAGTTAAAACTTGATAAAAAGAAAAAAGAAGAAATAGAAAATGTTAAAAATAATACCAATGCGGCACGAATGATTGCAGCGCAGATTCAGGAATTGCTCAATGAAGTGGACTCTCTTCGTGATAATTTGGAACATCAGTATAATGATTGCTTACTCTATTTTGGTAAAGACTTTACAGCCATTCCAAGAAAATCACAAATACAGTTGGGGGTGCTGGTTAATAATACAAAATCGCTTGCAGTGTCGTTGAACAAGAGCATTCAGTAAAGGACTTAAATTATGAACGCAGAGAAAATAGTAAAAAGTAGTCAGGAACAGGCTGTTGGTGCTTGGGTCAATTATTTAAATCAAGTACGTTTGGATAGACTCGTTGAGGCTTTGGCAAAACAGAATATAAATTTTACTACTGCGATGGAAACTATTGAAACTGCATTTGACACTATCAAAAAGGATATCATTATTCGCAATCGTGGCGGTGATAAGGGTATGCATGGTTTTATTGCTGAAATTGCAGAGTGTGGAATTGGTAACGCTCGTCAGCAGATACTTGGCAAATCAGCAGCCTATACTTGGATAAATGATAATGGCCCCGATGATTTGATTCGTGGAACAGAAGCTATTCAACAAAAATTTGTCCAATCTGGCGGGCATTTATCACTGAGAGCTGTTGCAGAGCATCTAAGTCATTATCCGGAATATCTCGCAGAAGGACATAAATATCAAATTCCAAAAGATCATTATGATAAGATAATGGCATACATGGAAATCTCTGCTGATGTAGCAAACAAACTGCCAACATCTACGGGTGAGTTTTCGCTCCGTCAATGGAAAGAGGTTCATGCTTTTTTTGATGCCAATAATATTGACCCGAGTAAACTAGAACCCTCTATACTGGAATACGGTGAAGTTCAGCAAGAGACAATTAGCACTACATTTGATAAAGAAAAGAAGCATTTGTACGAAATGGACCAAGAGAAGCGAGATGCGGCCTATCAAGATAGCAAGCCAACTCTTGTAGAAGGTGTTAAAGCTACTGCGGTCGCGGCAGCAGTTGAAGGTGTAGCCAATTTTGTTATAGCTGTTGCTCATAAGCGTAAGACTGGTAAGCAAATTAAGAATTTTGATCAAGATGACTGGGTCGAGATTGCTGGTGAGTCAGGAAAAGGTATAGTCCAAGGTGGTATTCGTGGCGCGAGTATTTATATGCTTACCAACTTTACTGCGACTCCCGCCGCAGTTGCCAGTTCCATAACTACTGCCGCATTTGGTGTTGCAGAGCAGGTTTATTTTTTTAGAAATGGAGTTATCAATGAAATTCAGTTTATCGAAAATTCGGAGATGCTTTGTTTGGATGCATCAGTGAGTGCGTTGACTTCCTTTATGGGACAAGTGCTGATTCCGATTCCTGTGTTAGGTGCTGTTGTCGGTAATGCGGTTGGCATGATGATTTATCAAATTGGCAAGGATGCTCTTTCAACCAAAGAACAGGAAATCATCAAACAATATCTGAAAGATATTGCTGAATTGGATGAAAAGCTGGCAGAAGAATATCAGCAATGTGTCAAACAATTAAATCGCTGTTTTATAGAGTATATAGAATTGTTAGCATCAGCTTTTGATCCAAGAGTTGAAAAAGCTTTGGATGGATCGGTAATTCTGGCAAAATATATGGGTGTGCCGGATTATGAAATCTTGGACAACTACAATAAAATTACAAGCTATTTTTTGGATTAATATAATACATCATATAGAAATAAATCTTAGCGAACGGGATGAAAACCATCAGTCGAGGAGTCTGCTTAGAGGATGGATGAACTACGGAAAATTGTTGAGGTGAAATATTGAATATGGTATATTAAAGATGTGATGAAGGCCGTAGGAAAGTACTCATGACAGGGTGGTGCCCTTCCGATGATTAATGACTGGATTGACGGAATACATAGTAAGGAAGATACAATAATTCTTGTTTTGGCAGAAAAGAAAATAAACGGGAATTTTATTGTAAATCCGAACACATTTCAGTATAATAAAGGTGTAAATGGAAAACGATAAATCACTTACTGATGCAGATTTATAAAATTGAGGTGATATAATGCCAGAAGATACGCCGGAAGTCAAGGCGAAACGAACCGCAAAGAACAGCGTTTTTCTAGATCTTTTTCAAAATAAAAGTTATTTGTTGAAGCTGTACCAGACACTTCATCCGGAAGATAAGGAGGCAACGGAGGAATCGCTGACTGATGTAACCATCGAAAATGTATTAACGGACAATCTCTATAATGACTTGGGCTTTATTGTTCATAACAAACTGATGATACTTGTGGAGGCACAGTCAACTTGGACGGTGAATATTTTAGTTCGGATTCTGCTGTATCTGGCGCAAAGCTATCATGAATATTTTCAACGTACCAGCCAAGACTACTATAAAAGCCGAAAAGTAAAGATGCCAAAGCCGGAACTTTATGTGATATTTACGGGAAACAGAGGGAGAAAACCGGATGAAATATTATTATCAGAAGAATTTTTCGGCGGTGCAGATATTGACATTGAAGTGAAGGCAAAGATTATTTATGAGAGCGATACGGATGACATTATCAATCAGTATATCGTTTTTTGCAAAGTATTTAATGAACAGACAAAGCAGCATGGAATGACGCAGAAAGCGGTTACAGAAACGATCCGGATATGCAAGGACAGAAATGTGCTGCGTGAATATCTGGCGGAACGTGAGAAGGAGGTTTTGACGATTATGATGAGCTTGTTTGATGAAGAACAGATCATGAAATCATTTATCAGAAGTGAAAGGCATGATGAGGCAAGGGAAACTGCTGAAAGAATGATAAAGGACGGTGAACTTTCTCTTGACAAAATTGCACGTTATGTACCGTCTTTATCAATAGATGAACTGAGAGAGTTGGAAGCAGAGGTTATGCAGATGTCATAACGGATTAAAAATGCGGATGGCTATGGTATCAGGGCGTGTAGTTCAATTCCTATGCGCCCTGTTTTTGTAATAGAGAATCTGCACAACAGTTGTTTGCACAAACGAAATGTAATGTATTGACAGATATCGTAGAATGGTTTGGGTACAATGATGGATAACAACTCGGTAAAAAATATGACGTCAGGCGCTCCGCTGCGGATTCTCTTTTCTTTTGCGCTGCCCCTGATGGTTGGGAATATTTTTCAGCAGCTGTATACGATGGTGGATTCCATGGTCGTCGGCAAAGTGCTGGGACTTAACGCGCTGGCGGCTATTGGCAATGGTGAATGGCTTAACTGGCTTGTCCTGAGTATGGTGCAGGGCGTTGCGCAGGGCTTTTCCATTCGCCTTGCACAGGATTTCGGCGCAAATGATATCGGGCGGCTGAAAAAGACTTATGTCACAGCGTTCAGACTTTCAATTCTGTGCACAGCGGCGGTGCTCGGCTTTGCGTTTGCCGCTTTAAGACCGATCCTGCATCTGTTACATACTCCCGTCGAAATATTTCCGATCACAGTCACTTATCTGAGCGTGATTTTTGCGGGCGTTCCCATTGTGATGGCGTACAATTTCGGGGCATCTGTCCTGCGCTCGCTCGGCGACAGCCGGACGCCTTTGCGGGCGATGATTATCGCGTCTCTATGCAATATCGTTCTCGATCTTTTGTTTGTGATCGCGTTTCGGTGGGGCGTTGCGGGCGCTGCCGCCGCCACGCTGGTCGGTCAGGCGGTGTCGGCGTTCATCTGCTATCTCTCGCTCAAGAAAATTGAAGTGATACGGACGCCGAAACCGGAACGCCGTTTTGAAAGAGGGATTGCGGCGGAACTTCTGAAACTTGCCATGCCGTTTGCCTTTCAGAATGTGATCATTTCAGTGGGCGGACTGGTGGTCCAGTTCGTCATTAACGGCTATGGCGTACTGTATATAGCGGGATTCACTGCCACCAATAAGCTTTATGGAATCCTGGAAATTGCGGCGATTTCCTATGGCTTTGCGCTCACCACCTATGTCGGTCAGAATTATGGCGCGGGCCGGATCAGGCGCATCACGAAAGGAGTGCATACCGGCGTTTTGATGGGGATTGTGACAGCCGCGCTCATCAGTGCGGTGATGTTTCTTTTCGGCAGGCATATTGTCGGGGCGTTTATTTCCGGAGATCCGCAGGACGCGGCGGCGACGGTTGAAATTGCCTATCACTATCTGTGCATTATGGCGGCGTTTCTGCCTGTGCTTTATCTGCTGCACATTTACCGTTCCTCTCTGCAGGGACTTGGCGATACGATCATGCCGATGGCGTCGGGCGGGGCGGAGCTTGTCATGCGCATACTGGTGATTCTTTTTCTGCCAAGGCTCATTGGAAACGAGGGGCTCTTCTGGGCGGAGGTCCTTGCGTGGGCGGGCGCGGATGTGGTGCTTGTGTCCGGCTATTATATCAGAATGGCAAAGATCGGCAGACGCTTCGTTGAAAAGGAAACTTAATTATGTATTATGTGCTATAAAGGATTGGATATAAAAAACTTGAATAAAAGGTACTTTTATATCATACTATATGTAAGAAAATCTTACAATTTATTCACGAAAGGGGTATGTTTATGGAGATGCAAGTTTTGACAGTTTCTTCGAAAGGGCAGATATCACTTCCGGTCAGCATACGGAAGATGCTTTCTATTGATACAGGGGATAAACTGGTAGCATATGCGTCTGGCGATGCCATTATGCTGAAGACATTGAAGATGCCCACGGTACAGGAGCTCGAGAAATCATTAGATGAAGCGCAAAGATGGGCGGCATCAGTCGGATATGAAGAAAGTGATGTGAATGATATTATTAAGAGCGTGAGGAAGAGGAACAGAAAGTGAGAATTGTTGTCGATACCAATGTTCTGATATCAGGCATATTTTTCGGCGGGTTTCCCGAGAAAATTTTAAGGGCTTCTGTGGAAGGGAAGATCAGGGCGTGTGCCAGTATGGAAATATTGAATGAATATCAGGAAATCATACGCGAAATGGTGCGGCGTAAGCAAGGTAATATAGATGTTTCTATCCTGAATCCGCTTATCCGGTCTATGGAAGTCATAGAACCGGCATCCAAAACAGAAATATGCCGTGATCCAGATGATGATAAGTTTATCAATTGTGCAAGGGACGCACAGGCGATGTATATTGTCAGCGGAGATAAAGATCTGTTGGTGATACAGCAGTTTGAGAATATCTCCATAGTGACGGCTAAAGAGTTTTGCGAAAGATATTTGAAGAATGATTGATGAATGTGATTGGACGAGAAACACGTAACTTTACAGAAAAATGACTATCATGAACTTGGAGGAAACAATTTTATGAAGAGAGCAATCATTCTGACTGTCATTCTTATGAGCATGGCAGGATTGTCAGCTTGCGCAGCAGACCACCTCAATACCTCTGACACATCAGCCCCGGATAGGCCGGAAAAAATGTATGAGGACGTTGCAGCTGAAGATTTCAGGCAGATTCATATAAGCGGCAGCGCCTCGTCGATTGTTATTAAGCGCAGCGAAAGCGATAATCTGGAATTTTATAACGGAGATCTGAATCCGGCGCATACATATACCGTTCGCTGTGACAGGAATGGAGAAACACTCAGCATCGAGCTCATGATGAAAAATCCGGAAAATGACAATGATGTTCTCGGCTCCCCTATGATCTGCATACCGCAAAAAGAATTTGACAAAATTGAAATAGACGGCAGTTTCAGACAGGTTTCTTTAGATGCGGTCAACTCAGATGTGTTGATTTGCGCAAACGACTCGAATGTAAATCTTGATCTGGAGGCTGATTATTTGAATCACAATATTACATTGGAGGGTTCAAAATCAGATATTTTCAGAAGCGTTTCGATCTATTTTGATAAATTCCCGGACAATGTAAAGATGGATTTAAACTTAATCGAGGGCGGTACAATAAATGATACAGATGACGTACTGAAAGAGAAAGGTTTTGCGTCAGGATCCGGGAAACCGGTCATCAGCGTAAGGGATGCACAGGAGATAAGCGTTTACAGTTATGAATAAAACTCCGGCAGGGCGGCTTAAATTGGGAGAGCGCAATATGAAATACAACAAGATACAACGTCAGCTACTGCTGTTTGAAATGATTTTTAAAAGTCATGAAATTGAGATGCCGGAGGTAATGAAGCGTCTGTCGGCGAGCAGGAAGACGATTCAGCGCGATATCGACGATCTTACCGACGCGGGGCTGGTCGAATTGATCTATACAAGAAAGGGCAACGCATACCTGAAGAGGGAAGGGACAGATCTGACTGCCGAGAGGATCAGGGAACCTGAAGGTACATTGCGGTATATGCATCTGAAAAAACTCAGGCGGCTAGTTCTCTTTATGATCGAGTTGTCTGATCTGGAGGATGTAAGTGATCTTACCAGAGAAGATTATAGTCCGAGGAGCCGCTATTTTGAAATGTTTCCGGAGGTGTCGGAGCGCACGAGAATGCGGGACTATAAGACGCTGAAGGAAATAGGATACAGCATCGTATGGGACGAAGCGTTTGGCGTGTATCGCGCCACGGGGCATCTGTATGATGATGTATGCCGGGAGGGTTTTGATGAGTTTGACGACCTGTGAAAAGCTATGCCAATAAGATGACCTTGCACCCCAAAGTACTGTGCTATCATGGCTATAGATAAAAGCCGGAAAGAGGCAGGAAATTGTGACGAAAAAGGGGTGGGAGATATGGCAGACAGAATAGATTTGCAAAAATGGATGTGTTCCGAGCATATGGCGGAATGGATGCGGGACAACGTCACACTGGACGCGGCAAAGCTGGTCGACTGTGTCTGTATTGCGCCGCACAGAACAATGCGGGAAAAGCGGGAAGAATTAAAGAGGCTGTATGAAAATACGGAGGATGCCGTTTGCAAAAAACTGTTGAAAGGCAGAATAGAGCGCATGGAAGCGGTATTGGCTGCGGATTCCGCCGAGGTGTTTGGGCCAGAGAAACTCTTTCGCCTGGAAATTTATTACATGGGGCAGAAGGAGGAACTGCTGCCGGATATGTTTTTTCATACGCAGAAAGCGGCAACAGAGGCTTTTTTGGAGTACATAAAAAAGAACGTCAGCGAAAAGGAGGATACGGCTGCTCTGTATTATGCGGTGGTCAGTATACTGTCGCTGGAAACAACAAAGCAGCAGTATCAGTGTTTAGAACAGTTTATAGCGAGGTCTGACGGGGAGATTCTCTGCAGCAGGGAAACGACGGGCGATGATTTCAGTTGCCAGAGGCTTCCCTATCCGTCAGGCACGATTCTGGCAAGTGGGTTTTCGCCTTTTCTGCCGCCGATCAAAGGAGTGCTTGTCAATCAGGCGGAACCGGAGGAGCGTGATTTTGCGGAAAACGATTACGGACAGTGGCTGATCTGTCCGCAGCTGCAGGGGCGAGCAACGCGGAACAGGATCTGCACTGTCAATCTGACCGATTATTATAATCCGTTTTCCGATACGGCTGACTGTAATCTGCCGTATAAGCAGCTGTTGTCCGTCTATGAAGGCAGATTGGACGAGAAGGAGCAGTGGCTTTCGCAGTTAAGCCAAATGGTGCGTGAAGATAAGACGATCATGCATAAAATACTGTGCGACAGACTGCCGGAGCACAGGGATGATTTGGCAGTGCAAAGGCTGGCATATGTGCGGTCATTGAACAGTTCTGTGAGTCGGAGATATGGGAGATGAGGGAATGGGCGACGTGAATGACAATCGGTATCATTGTTCCATAGAAAATTTTATTGTGGATGAATATTCCATATGCAGGGAGGAGCGGCAATATGCGGTATTTCTCTATAATATCCTGCGAAAGTATGGGAAGAAGCAATCCCGCGAAAAGCTGGCCGGCGGAGCAAAAGATGATATCCTCAGGATATTGGAAGCCTGCGGAATCGAGGCGGACAGCGACATAGAGCATGTCTTTTATGAAGCTACGTTTATGCGGGACTTTTTTAAGAGGGAGCGGCGGTATTATGCCGTCATAGAAAACAAGGGTTCGCTTGCCGATGTGCTGTTGCAGCAGCGCTATGAAAAGGAGGAGAAGACCAAAACAGACTTTAACCGCAGGCTGGTCGAGTATGCATTCCATAAGCGGGAGGGAGAGAATCCGCCGAAAAGAGAGACGGATCATAAGGAGAACGATGCGTATCTGCAATATAATCTGGGCGGAAATATTCCGAAAGAGTGTGAGAAAGCAATAGAAGAAGTGAGAGAAAAAGTCAGGGCTATGATGAATTCAAAACCTGACATAGCAGTCATATATAAAAGAGACAGTCGGCGGTATCTCTTATTTATAGAATGCAAATTTGAATCTTCTGAGGCCACATATGGTAACAGAAAAAATCAGAAAGACAAAAAGGAAGAAAAACTGAGTCAGCGCAGTGTGCAGTATGATGTCGCCGGTTTTTTGTGCGATTGTTATTTGAACAGAGATCTCTCAAAGACCGACCCGAACTACATATCCGTATCCCCCGTCATGGAAGCGGATCATGAATCGCGGATGGTCAGATTTATGCGAAGCGATGAAAAGCAAAAAAAGCGCGATGCCAAGGAGGCGCGCAATGTCGGAAAAATTTTCATTAAAACACTGATTGACTGGAATCATAAAATTTTTGAGGAAGACGATGAGAACGACGGACAGAAAGATGGTGTGAGGCATGAATGAATTAAAGGAAATCAGAGAGCGGGCTTTGGTTGACGTCAGAAATATCGTTCGGGAAAACACAGACAGGATTCGGGAGGCGTATGAAGTGGTCATGCGGCTTTCGTATCAGGCAAGATCAGAGGGCCTGCTTGCCATGGAGTATGAGGCGGGAAGGCTTCCGAAGGATATGCCGTTTAGCAGGGGAATCGGCAGCATGGTAAGACTTGTGGTGGATGGGACGAATCCTGAATTTGTGGCGGAATGGATGACGCTTCGGTTTTTGAGCGAAAATTATCAGGGATTGGAAGCGCTTCTGTATTTTCTGTACGCGAGAGGAATCCTCATGATTCAGGCGGACGAGAGCACATACAGGATAGAGGAATTTTTTCAGGCGGTGATTCCGCAGGATCTTTTGCCTTTTGACAGATGGCAGCGCGCCGGCATTGATCAAAAACTGAAAATGGCGGAAGAGATTAAGGCAGCGCTGTCGGAGCAGGAAAAAATGTGGCTTGACGGCATATCCAAAGATCTGTCCGGCCTGACGGAAGCGGAGTGGAAAGCCATACTGCAGACAAAAGCTTTTGGCGCAGTAGATAAGGTGGTTCCGTATCTGGACGAGAAAGCGCAGGCGTTAGTGCAGTCCCATGTGAACGAGAGCCGGTATTACGCCATCATGCAGTCCACAGCGGCCATTAAGGAGCAGGAAATCTGTCAATGTCATGAGAAATTGAAACTGCTGATCGACGAAATGCGCACAAAGCCGGAAGATAAGGGGATCTTGTCTGGGCTTCTGCACAGAAGCGATGCGGAGATGCAGGCGTTGATCGCGAAACTGGACGTGCGGACGATCGCGCTTGCGTTAAAGGGGGAATCCAAAGAGGTTTCCGCGCGTTTCTTTCGGAATATGCCGCCGAGATTAAAATACGAAATACAGGATGAAATGAGGTACATGGGGCCGGTGCGCAGATGCGACGCGGAGGAAGCCCAGAGGGAAATCCTTTTGACGGCAGAAGAAAAACCGGGCGGACAATGACTGTGACAACAGAGAGAGGGAACAGAAGCAGTGACGGATATCAAAGTTTATAACGGAAATCAGATCGGCGGGTGTATCACGGTGGTGTCCGCTTCCGCGGGAAAGGTCATGATCGACTTTGGCGCGAATCTGCCCGGCGCGGAGGAGGCGGATCTTACGTTTGACTGGGAGGCAGAGCGTGTGGACGCCGTCCTTTTTACGCATTACCACGGCGACCATATCGGAAGATTTAAGGAAATACCGCGCAGCGTGTCTGTATATATGAGCAGAGTAACCAGACAGGTCATGACGACCATTGCAAAATACACAAAAGATGCGGAATCGCTTCAAATCCTGCAGGATGATACAAGAGTGCATGAGATCAGGGCGGCGGAATCCTTTGCAGTCAAGGATATCCGCATCACGCCCTATATGGTGGACCATTCCGCTTATGACGCCTGTATGTATCTGTTGGAAACGCCGGATAAGGCGATCCTGCATACGGGCGATTTCAGGGGGCATGGGCACCGCGGAAACAAGCTGATCAAAATGATAGAAACCTACATCTGCCGCCATGGAAAGCGGAAGGTGGATGTGCTGCTCATAGAAGGCACCATGCTGAGCCGATTGACGGAAAAAGTGTACTCTGAAGCGGATATGCTGCGAGACTGCATACGGCTTTTCGAAGAACACAGGTATGTGTTCCTGATCTGCTCCTCAACCAATGCGGATACGCTGGCAACTTTTTATCAGGCGGCGAACCGAAACGGAATCAAGATGTTTGCAAACCCTTATGTCTGTGAGCAGATCAGTCATTTCAGAGAAGCGGCGGCCGGGTACTGGGAGGGCAGAAACAGAGACCGAAAACCGGCAGGGGACTATCGCGGGATATATCATTTCAAGTATGTATATCCTTATGCCCCCGAGAAGGTCCTCCATACTTACGGCGGCTTGGAAAAAGACGTTACACAGGAAGAAATTATGCGCAGGGAAGGCTTTTGCATTGTCATCAAGGCGGACGAAGCATATAAAAAATGGATCGAACGTTTCCGGGATCTGGATCCGGTCGTGGTCTATTCCATGTGGGAAGGATATCTGAAACCGGAACATAAGGCATATAACGAAAAATATAAGGAGTTTCTTGACTCGTGCGATCATGTGCAATATATGCATACAAGCGGCCACGCGACGGCCAAACTGCTCGCCGAAGTCATCAATGCGGTGGAGCCGGCAGAATGCATCTATCCGATTCATACGGAGAATGCGAAGGAACTGGAACATCTGAATATCAAGGAAGAACTGCGGCACAGGATCCGGTATGAGGCATGAGTGATGAGCATATATGTGATGAGCGATATTCATGGCTGTTACGATGCCTTTCTTTCCATGCTGGAAAAAATCTGTTTTTCCGACACGGACGAGCTGATCCTGGCGGGCGACTACATAGACAGAGGAGCGCAGAGCTGTGAGATGCTTCACTGGATAGAGCGGCGCCCGTCCAATGTGTGCGTATTGCGCGGCAATCATGAGGAGGAGTTTGCGGCTTATGTGGAGTTGATGCTCCTGTTGAACCGCCGGGAAGAACTGGATACTGATTTTTCCTCCCCTGAGGAGGCGGAGGCGTTATATCATTCCGTGAAATATTGGATCTGCCATAGCATGACGCCGGATAGCGGTTTCGGCATCTTTGACGTATACGGCACGATAGAAAGCCTGCTGAAGCAGAAAAGGATCACTCTGGGCGATCTGTGCAGATGGGCTGAGATGATACGAAAAATGCCCTATTATAAGAAGCTGGATGCGGGCGGCAGAACATGCATCATTGTACATGCCGGATATTCGGAATGGAATGGGAAGGCAGACGAGAGTTTTGAAAGCAGGAAACAATTTTACCTATATGCAAGAGAGGAAAGCATCCGTTCCGGCGGAGTGAAAAATGGAATGGTCATTGCCGGACATACGCCGACGATCCTGGAAGATGAGTTTGCGTATAATGAAGGAAAGGTATTCCGCATTTACGATGCGAAAAAGGACTGCGTTTTTTATAATATAGACTGCGGCTGCGCATTTCGGAATATCCGTCCGGAGGCAAGACTGGCCTGCCTGCGGCTGGATGATGAGAAGATTTTTTATGTCTGAGTGTTCGGCAAAACGCAATGATAAGGAGAGGACAAATGGAAAAGAAAAATCAATATGGCGTGCAGATCGGAGACATTTTCAGTCGGATGTATATTCAGAAGGGACGGCATTTTTACGGTTTTTATCAGGTGGTTGCCCTGCGGGGGAAAACGCAGGTGGTGGTGAGAGAAATCGGAGGCGGAGTGGTCGCGTTTGACGGACGCTATGAAGAAGTTGCGCCTATTCCGGATGCGTGGGTATCGGAGAAGACGCTGATCAGACAGGTAAAAGACATTTCGGGAACCTTGTACATCAAAATCAGATCGGATTGGGCGAGCAGCGCCTATTTGGAGCCGGACACTCAGGAGTATCTGTTCTGGTCGGATATTGATCCGAACATGGCGAACTGTCTTCGGGAATATCATCCGGAACTTGCAAAACGGCTTCATATCGAGGACGGCACAGGCGTTTATGCGGTGGATAAACCGTTTGTAAGCATGGACGATGACTGCCCGGCGTTGATCCGATATCCGGACGGGCGGGAAGAGAAAGTGAGCTTAAGGGAACTGCTTCATTAAAAGAAGCCTTATTCCAAAGGGTGCAGGGAGTAAAGTCAGATACGGAGAAGTATACCTTATCCAAGCCGTTTATTGTTCCGGGAGAAGATAGTCTGACGTATCTTTCCGTAACTTTTGTGAACGAAAACGGCGAATGGAAAGTAAACTTCTATGGATTGGAAAAGTAAGAACTGTTAAAGAAGGAATTACATACATGAAAAAAGTATATTTATGTTTTGCTATATCATTATTTTTGTTATGCAGTGCCTGCGGAAACAATGAAAATACCGTGGCACAGATCGTCCTGTCGGAGACAGTGCGCGACTATGAAGCGCTGTCCTATGGGGAATTCAGAAAGCGGACCGGAAAGGAAGCGGAGTTTTACCATGCGGACAGATTTATCGGTGAGGTCCCCGATGCTTCGATTTGCATCATATATGCAGGGAAATACGATGAGGAACTGGCGGCGCCCGTGTTGTTGGATGACGATGTGCCCATTCGTATGGAAGGCGCTCTCGGCGCGCTGTTAGAGGGAATTGACAGAGAAATGCCCGTGGCGGAGTTGACTGCGGCTTTGTCGGCGGGCGGTGCGGAGGCGGTCTGCGAACTGTCAGAAGGCGCCGGCACCGCATACTATGTGGGCGACAGATATGCGGATATTCAGTTTGACAGCGATCGGGACGGTGTGTATGACAGCCGGCTTTTGATTTCTCTGGACGATGCCGCGGAGGAGGAAGTCGATGCGGACAGCGCCGCGTGGCTTGAAATGAGCAGTTTTGCCGTTCGGTTGCATTATGGCCGCTTTAATGGTAGAATAGTGCTTGTGTAAAAGGTGCGTGTGGAATTTACGCGCCTTTTTCATGGAATGAAGACAAAAGCGGCAGGACGAAGCGATGGCGACATGGAATTCCCGCGGGCTGCGCGGTTCCACACTGGAAGATCTGATCAACAGGACAAATGAAAAATATCTGGAAAACGGGCTGGCGCTGATTCAGAAGATCCCCACGCCCATCACGCCCATCAATATCGACAAGGAGAGCAGGCACATCACGCTGGCCTACTTCGACCAGAAGAGCACGGTGGACTATATCGGTGTGGTGCAGGGGATTCCTGTCTGTTTTGACGCGAAGGAATGCGCGGAGGACACCTTTTCTCTGCAGAATATCCACGAGCATCAGGTGGAGTTCATGCGGCAGTTTGAGCGGCAGAAGGGAATCGCCTTTTTCCTGATCTATTATTCCCACAAGGATATTTTTTATTATCTGCCCTATGAGATGCTGCGGTTCTTCTGGGATCGGGCGAAGGAGGGCGGGCGCAAGAGCTTCCGCTATGAGGAGCTGAACCCGGAGTATATACTGCCGAAAAAGCACGGCATTCTCGTGCCGTATCTGGACATTCTGCAGAAGGATCTGGACGACCGGGCGGAGTGAGAGGTATACGGCAGTGTGGCGAGCGAGGATCGAAACGGCCGAAAAGGGTTGACAAACCGCAGACGATGGGCTATAGTATAAAAAGTTTAACTCTCTAATCAATTAGCGAATTAGCACTTTAAATCATTAAAGTGGTTGGCCGCCGGGCTATAGGGCAGGACAAGATGGTTTAGCCGGAGAACGATAATACAGGGCGGCGGGCACAGAGACGGAAAGGGAACGCTATGAGCAGTCATTTATTACATACCCCTGAGGGCGTCAGGGACATCTACGGGGAGGAGAAGGCGAAGAAAACCGCGGTGGAGCGGCTTCTCAGGCAGAAGATCGAGAGCTACGGCTACCGCGATATCCAGACGCCGACATTTGAATTTTTTGACGTGTTTTCCAAGGAGGTCGGGACAACGCCATCCAGAGAACTGTACAAATTTTTCGATAAAGAAGGAAACACGCTGGTGCTGCGGCCGGACTTTACGCCCTCCATTGCGAGATGCGCGGCCAAGTATTTCATGGACGAGGAGGTGCCGATTCGTTTCTGCTATCAGGGCAACACTTTTACCAACACATCTCTTCTGCAGGGCAAATTGAAGGAAGTGACGCAGATGGGGGCGGAACTGATCGGCGACGCGTCGGTGCAGGCGGACGCGGAGATGATCGCCATGACGATTGAGGCGCTGTACCACGCGGGGTTATCGGATTTTCAGATCAGCGTCGGCAATCTGGAATATTTTAAGGGAATCTGCGCGGAGGCGGGGCTGTCCGAGGAGACGGAACTGGAGCTGCGGGAATATATTTCCGGCAAAAACTTCTTCGGCGCGGAGGAGCTTCTCGACAGCGCCGGAGTGGAGCGGCGCGACAGGGAACTGCTTCTCAAGGTGAGCGAGCTGTTCGGCACGGCCGCGATTCTCGAAGAGGCGAAGCGGGCCGTGAGCAACGAGCGCTCCAGAAAGGCCGTGAAGCGGCTTGAGAAGGTTTATGACGCGCTGTGCGAGTACGGTGTGGAGAAATATGTTTCCTTTGACCTGGGTATGCTGAGTAAGTATAATTACTATACGGGTATCATTTTCAAAGGCTATACCTACGGTGTGGGGGACGCCATCGTGAAGGGCGGCCGTTACGACAGTCTGCTGGGGCGTTTCGGCAAGGACGCGCCGGCGATCGGCTTCATGATCGTGGTGGATGATCTGCTGGCGGCGATGAGCAGGCAGGGCGTTGTCATTGGCGCAGAGGAAGCGTGCCTGAAGCTGTATTACGACGAGACGGACTTCCATGACAGGCTGACGGAGGCCAGAGAGCTGCGGGCGGCCGGCAAGCGGGTGGAACTTTTGCCCAGACAATCAGCAGGGAGAGAGTAGGGAGCGTATGAGTGAAGAAAGATACCTGACGTTCGCCCTCGGCAAGGGGCGGCTGGCGAATAAGACGATGGAACTTTTTGAGAAGATCGGCATTACCTGTGAGGAGATGAAGGACAAGGATTCCCGCAAACTGATCTTCGTGAACGAGGAGCTGAAATTCAAGTTTTTCCTGGCGAAAGGGCCGGACGTGCCGACTTACGTGGAGTATGGCGCGGCGGACATCGGCGTGGTAGGCAAGGACACCATCATGGAGGAAAACAGGCGTGTGTACGAGGTGCTCGACTTGAAATACGGCAAGTGCAGAATGTGCGTCTGCGGGCCGCGGAGTGCGGAGGAACTGTTGAAGCACCACGAGATGATCCGCGTGGCGAGCAAGTATCCGAACATCGCCAAGGACTATTTTTATAACAAGAAGCATCAGACAGTGGATATCATCAAGCTGAACGGCTCCGTGGAGTTAGGGCCTATCGTGAAGCTGGCGGATGTGATCGTGGACATTGTGGAGACGGGTTCCACTCTGCGGGAGAACGGGCTGGAGGTGCTGGAGGAAATCTGCCCGCTGTCGGCGCGCATGATCGTCAATCAGGTCAGCATGCAGATGGAGCCGGAGCGGATCAAGCGGCTGATCGGCGATCTGCGGGCACAGCTGTGAGAGGGATGGATAACGCGGTAAACTGAAAGACGGCAAAGCGGAAGGCGGCCGGGAAACAGGATAGAAGGGAACGGAGATAAGACCATGCAGACAGTTCGACTGACAAAAGACGCACAAAAAAGCATTCTCAACGATCTTTTGAAGAGAAGTCCGAACAACTACGGGCAGTATGAGTCCGTAGTTGCGGAGATTATACAGAATGTCCGTGAAAAAGGCGACGAGGCGGTCTTCGCCTACACGAGACAGTTTGACAGGTGGGATGTGAGCGCGGATACGATCCGTGTGACGAAGGCGGAGATCGAAGCGGCTTTTGACGATATCGAGCCGGAATTTGTGGAAGTGTTAAAGAGAGCCGCCGCAAACATCGAAGATTTTCACCGCAGGCAGCTGCGCAACAGCTGGATAGAGACGAGGCCGGACGGCAGCATTCTGGGCCAGCGCATTCTGCCGATTGCGGTTTCCGGCGTGTATGTGCCGGGCGGCAAAGCGGCCTATCCAAGCAGCCTGTTGATGAATGTGATCCCGGCGAAGGTGGCGGGCGTCGGCAAGGTTGTCATGACGACCCCGGCGGGGGCGGACGGCAGAGTCAATGCGGGCACGCTGGTGGCAGCGAAGATCGCCGGTGTGGACGAAATCTACAAGGTGGGCGGCGCGCAGGCCATCGCGGCGATGGCGTTCGGCACGGAGACGATTCCGAAAGTGGACAAGATCACGGGCCCGGGCAATATCTTTGTGGCGCTTGCCAAGAAAGCCTGCTTTGGCTATGTGAGCATCGATTCCATCGCGGGGCCCAGCGAGATTCTGGTGATTGCGGACGAGACGGCAAATCCCCGTTACGTGGCGGCGGATCTCTTGTCGCAGGCGGAGCACGACGAACTGGCCAGCGCGATTCTGATCACCACGGACGAGGAGCTGGCACGGAAGGTGGAACAGGAGATTGAAGGCTTTTTACAGAAGCTTTCCCGGGCGGAGATCATCCGCAAGTCGCTGGCGCAGTACGGTTATATTCTGCTGGCGGATTCCATGGATGCGGCTGTGGAGGCGGCCAACGCCATCGCCTCGGAACATCTGGAGATCCTGACGAAAGATCCTTATGCGGTGATGACGAAGATCCGCAACGCGGGGGCGATCTTCCTGGGCGAATACTCTTCGGAGCCCTTGGGCGACTACTATGCGGGGCCGAACCACATCCTGCCGACCAACGGCACGGCGAAGTTTTTCTCGCCGCTTAGTGTGGATGATTTCATGAAGAAGACGAGCCTGATTTCCTACTCGGAAGAAGCGCTCAGAGAAGCGCACAGAGATATTGAACTCTTTGCGGAGAAAGAAGGGCTGACGGCTCACGCCAACTCGATTCGGGTGCGGTTTGAGAAAGAGGAAAAATAAGCCGTCCGTATGATAAAAGCGGCGGCGGGAAGAAGGCTGCATATGGAAAAAACAGTAAGAACGGCAAACATAAAACGAAAGACCAGAGAGACGGATATTGATTTAACCCTCGCGCTCGACGGAACGGGCGTGAGCGAGGTACACACGGGGATCGGCTTTTTCGACCACATGCTGACGGGCTTCTCCAGACACGGCTTTTTTGACCTGACGCTGCGTGTTGACGGCGACCTGGAGGTGGACGGCCACCACACCGTGGAGGATGCGGGTATCGTGCTGGGGCAGGCTATCCGCGAAGCATTGGGGGACAAGGCGGGCATCAGGCGCTACGGTTCCTTTATCCTGCCGATGGACGACGCCCTCTGCCTGTGCGCCGTGGACTTGTGCGGCAGACCCTATTTTGTCTTTGACTGTGATTTCCCCGCAGAGCGGGTGGGTGGCCTGGAGACGGAACTTGTGCGGGAGTTTTTCTATGCCGTCAGCTACAGCGCGGGCATGAACCTGCATATCAAGATGTTCCACGGGGAAAATACCCATCACATGATCGAGGCGATGTTCAAGGCATTCGGCAAGGCGCTTGACGAGGCTGCATCTTTCGATGAGAGAATCGCGGGCGTGCTCAGCACCAAGGGCGCGCTGTGAGAAGAAGACTGAGGAGACCGCTGGAAAGGCAGAGAAGAGTATGAGCTACAAGAAATTTATTCCCTGTATTTATCTCTATAAAGGAAACGCCGTGAAGGGCTTCGATGACAGGACGATTCTGGAAACGAACCCGGCGGCGCTGGGCAGGTTCTACGGCGACAACAACGCCGACGAACTGATTGTCTACGATATGTCAGAGGGCGATGCGGAGCATGAGGAGGCGCTGGATATCATCAAGGCGATCTGTGCGGATGCGGAGATCCCGGTGATCGGCGCGGGCAACGTAAAGCGCATGGAGGACATCAAGAAGTTGCTCTATGCGGGCTGCAAGAAGGCGGCGCTCAACTATTCCAAGCCGGAAAACATCGCGCTCACCGAGGAGGTTTCCAAGAAGTTCGGCAAAGATAAAATTGTGGCCTGCGTGACGGATGCGGAGACGATCACGCGCAACGAGACGCTTCTGGACGCGTATGTGTGCGAGCTTATTCTTGTGAAAGAAAAGGAGTTAAAGAACGCCATCGCGGCATCGCGTTTCCCGCTGATCGCCTCTTTGCCGGAGGTGTCCCTGGACAAGCTGATGGAGCTTCTTGCTCATGAAAATGTCTGCGGTATCTCCGGTTACGCCATCAACGAGAACGCGCAGGAACTTCTTGCGATCAAGTCCCTGTGCCAGAATAACGGTATCTCTGTGAATACCTTCGAGCCGGCGATCCGCTGGGAAGAATTCAAGCTGAACTCCGACGGCCACGTGACCGTGGTGGTGCAGGATTACAAGACCGACGAAGTGCTCATGGTGGCCTACATGAATGAGGAGGCCTACAATACGACGCTCAGAACCGGCAGAATGACTTACTACAGCAGGAGCCGTCAGGAGCTGTGGGTCAAGGGCGAGACCAGCGGCCACTATCAGTATGTGAAGTCCCTCACGGCGGACTGTGACAAGGACACCATTCTGGCGAAGGTTTCTCAAGTCGGCGCGGCCTGTCACACCGGCGCGCGCTCCTGCTTCTTCAACGAGATCATGGCGAAGGAGTACGAGGAGGAGAATCCGCTTCGTGTGTTCGAGCAGGTATTCGACGTCATCAAAGACAGAAAAGTACACCCGAAGGAAGGTTCCTACACGAACTATCTGTTCGACAAGGGCATTGATAAGATCCTGAAAAAACTGGGCGAGGAGGCCACGGAGATCGTGATCGCCGCCAAGAATCCCAATGCCAACGAGGTCAAGTACGAGATTTCCGATTTCCTCTATCACATGATGGTGCTGATGGCGGAAAAGGATATCACTTGGGAAGAGATCACCGCGGAGCTGGCGAAGCGGTAGATATAACGGCGACGGAGTTCGGTGCTACGCAGGCTTCGCCGCCGTTATTGTATCAGCAGAAGACTGCAGAGAGGATGGGTGTGAACAATCGCACCGGGAAGAACAGCATGACGGTACGTGAATATGAACAGAAGGATCTGCCTCGGATGATACAGATCTGGAACGAGGTGGTGGAAGAGGGCGTCGCCTTCCCGCAGGAGGAGCTTCTCGATGCGGTGACGGGCGAGGCTTTCTTTGCGTCCCAGACCTATACGGCGGTGGCAGAGGATGAGACAGAGGCGGAAATCTGCGGACTTTACATTCTGCATCCCAACAACGAGGGGCGCTGCGGACATATCTGCAACGCCAGCTATGCCGTCGCATCCGCGCACAGGGGAAGACATATCGGAGAACAGCTTGTCACGGACTGTCTGCGGCAGGCGAAGGGACACGGCTTTCGCGTCTTACAGTTCAACGCCGTCGTGGAGAGTAATCTTCACGCAAGACATCTGTATGAGCGGCTGGGCTTCGTGCAGCTCGGCACGATTCCCGGCGGTTTCCGGATGAAGGACGGACATTACGAGAATATCTGTCCTTATTACCACGAGCTTTGATATTTATGCCATTGATTTCGGGGACGGTTCTGACAGGGGGAGAACATATGTCAATCCATAAGATTGCGGTGATATCGGATACGCACGGAAGTCTGCGGCCCAGGGCGGTTGAGGTGTTCCGGTCGGCGGAGCTGATCCTGCACGGCGGCGACATTGCGGATCAGAAAACCTTTGACAGGCTGAAGGAATGGGCGCGCGTGATCGCGGTGCGGGGCAACTGCGACAAAGAATGGGCGAGAGAACTGCCGCAGGAGGCCAGCTTCGAACTGTACGGCAGAAAAATATATATGGTCCATAATAAGAAACAGATGACCTCGAGAGCGGATGAGGCGGATCTGATTATCTATGGGCATTCGCACAGATATGAACAGAAGGAAGAGAACGGCAGGCTCCTGCTGAATCCGGGGAGCGGCGGACCACGGCGCTTCGGGAAGCCGGCGACGATGGCCGTGCTGGAGATAGACGAGGAGAGCGGCAGCATGACGGTGGAGAGGATCGACCTGTCGGAAGATGCTGTGCAGGACGCGCCTGCCGACGGTCAGTGCCCTGCGCTTGACAGCGGGGAACTCAGAGGAATCGTCGAGACGGTTGTGAGAGAGCTTGCGCGAGGACGCTCAGTCGATCGCATTGTGAAGGCACATGGGATCAGCCGCGCGCTGACAGAGCAGATCTGCCAGATTTACTTTACGCATCCCGGCATCGACGCTCAGGGCGTGATGGACCGGATAGAGATCGCAGGGCGGTGAGGTTTGAACGATTCGTGCGGAATAATGTAATAAAAAGAAAAATATTCATGTAATTTAATGTGAATTTTCTAGATAAATTCATTGATTTTTACATGAATGTTTGCTATGCTATAAGTGACATCTGAAAGGAGCGCCGCTTATGTATCGCAAAATCATGTCTTTTTTAGAAATATGGAAAGAAAGCAGTCATCGCAAGCCGCTGATCCTGCAGGGGGCAAGACAGGTCGGCAAGACTTACTCCGTCCTGGAGTTCGGACGCATCCACTATGAAAATGTGGCGTATTTCAATTTTGAAACCAATCCGAAACTTGCGGAAACCTTTGCGGAAAATATCAGCCCCGATTATCTGATTCCCATCTTGTCGCATATCGCAGGACAGACTATTGTCAGAGAAAAGACGCTGATTATTTTCGACGAGGTGCAGCTTTGTGAGCGGGCGCTGACTTCCCTGAAATATTTCTGTGAGGATGCCCCCGATTACCATATCATTGTGGCGGGTAGTCTCCTGGGCGTTGCGGTGAACCGGACAAAGTTTTCTTTTCCTGTGGGCAAGGTCGACATGAAAACACTCTATCCGATGGATATGGAAGAATTCATGCTTGCCCTGGGGGAAGATGCTCTGGTGGAACAAATCAAAGAATGCTTCCGGACCGACACGCCGCTGCCCGACGCGCTGCACGATACGGCGATGCAGCTTTACCGCCGTTATCTTGTGGTTGGAGGTATGCCGGAATGCGTCATGCAGTTCGCGCAGACCGGCGACGATATCCTCGTGCGCCATACGCAGGATACCATTCTGGCAAGCTATCTCAACGACATGAGCAAGTATAATAACCTGAATGAAATCAAGAAAACGAGACTTGTCTACGATAATATCACCGTGCAGCTTTCCAGGAAGAATACCCGCTTTCAGTATAAACTGGTCAAAAAGGGCGGGAGGGCTTCCGAATTTGAGAATGCCATAGAGTGGCTGTGCTTGTCGGGGATCGTGTCGCAGGTGTTCAGAGTGGAGCAGGTGAAGAAGCCTTTGGAAAATTATCGGGACATCGACGCTTTCAAGATTTATGTCTCTGATCCGGGGCTGCTTGCCGCAAAAAAGGACCTTGCCGCCGACGATATCCTCTATATGACAGAGGAATTAAACGATTTCAAGGGCGGGCTTACGGAAAACTATGTGAATGTGCAGCTTGTGATAAACGGTTACCGTACTTACTACTGGGAGTCCGAACGAGGAGCGGAGATCGATTTTGTCATCCAGCGGGCGGGGAAACTGATTCCCATTGAGGTCAAGTCGGCCGACAACACCAAAGCCAAGAGCCTGAAAGTCTATATGGATACCTATAAGCCTGATTATGCCATCAAACTGTCCGCAAAAAATTTCGGCTTCGCGAATGGGAAAAAGACCGTTCCGCTTTACGCTGCATTCTGCATTTGACGGGAAGGTAATGAGCCGAATGAAAAGTGTCTGACATAGATTTGCATGAATATTTCGGAAGGAAATTGCATGCTGCGGCAGGCTGGGGTTGTGTTCCGTAGAATACAAAGATGCGGTGGAACAGAGAAAAGCTGAGATTATCGAGTTTTGCGGCGGGATATAGTGCAAAGTCGGCGGCAGCCGAGGCTTGGAGTGATAATTTAAACGCTTAAATGTAAAATTAAGAATATCATATAGGGACAACTTGCACCTGTATAGTTTAATAAATTCCAGTTTTGGGAGGAGCAAGATCATGCAAAGGAGAAAAATTGAAGATTCCATAGGGCATATTGTCTACTGGAAATCTGATGTCTTTGACTTATCCAGAGATACTTTATTTTTCCTTCACGGTCTGACGGGCAATCACACTATGTTTGAACAGCAATTTCCGGCTTTTGCTGCAGATTATAATATTATTGCCTGGGACGCTCCGGCTCATGGGGAGTCGAGACCATACCAAGAGTTTACTTATGAAAACGCGGCAAATGGGATGAAGAGAATCCTTGATGAGTGCGAAGCTGCTACAGTTATATTGATTGGGCAGTCCATGGGTGGATTTATTTCACAGGCTTTTATTTGCAGGTATCCAGAAATGGTGAAAGGCTTTGTGGCAATCGACTCAACTCCTTATGGAGAGTATTACTCAAAATCCGACCTGTGGTGGCTCAGGCAGATCGAG
>CANPXP010000037.1 GCA_947586255.1 uncultured Lachnospiraceae bacterium
GATTCTTTTTCATAAGAAATAAACAGGTTTGGCAAATAAATTTCAAAAAGTACTTGCATTCTCACAGAAAATATAATAGAATAAGCAAGTGCTTATGAAATGGCTCGTTGGTCAAGCGGTTAAGACGCCGCCCTCTCACGGCGGAAACAGGGGTTCGATTCCCCTACGAGCTATTCTTTTTACGCATTTTCCCTTGTAAATTTCCGCAAGGGGTGTTACAATGTCTATTGTATTCAGAATAACGATTACGATGAAGAGTGGACTTGCGAGTCCACTCTTTTATGTGGAAGGACGGCAAGTCCCTGTCGGACAGGGAGAGAGATGACCGGAGGAGGCGCATATGTCGAAGCGGGAAATCTACGAGACTAAAACAGAACAGATGTTATCTCCGATTGCGGAGCAAAACGGCGTGGAGATCTACGACGTGGAGTATGTCAAGGAGGGGAGCGACTGGTACCTGCGGGCCTATATCGACAAGCCGGGAGGCGTCAGCATCTCGGACTGCGAGAATGTGAGCAGGGCGCTGTCGGACGCGCTGGACGCGGAGGATTTTATACCGGACGCGTACATTCTGGAGGTCAGCAGTCCGGGACTTGGCCGGGCGCTCAAAAAAGACAGGCACCTGGAGAAGAGTCTGGGGGAGAGTGTGGAAATCAGGACTTACAAGCCCGTCGACGGGCGAAAGGAGTTCGCCGGCGTGCTGAAGGCTTTCGACAGGGAGACGGTCACCGTCTCGCAGGCGGAGGACGGCGCGGAGCGTGTTTTTCAGAGAAAAGAGATCGCGCAGATCAGACTTGCGCTTGATTTTTGAACAGATTAGGAAAGCAAAGGGACCCGGACACAGAGCCGGCAGCGGAAACACAGATCAGAGATCATAGGAGGATAACGGAAAATGAATAAGGAGTTAATGGAGGCAATCGAAAGTCTGGAGAAGGAGAGGGGAATCGACAGGGAGAAGCTCTTCGAGGCGATCGAGAATTCCCTGATTGCGGCGTACAAGAAGCGCTTCGACAAGGCGGACAACGTGAAGGTGGAGATCGACAGGGACACCTACGATTACTTCTGCTACGCCGAGAAGGAGGTCGTCGAGACGGTCGAGGACGATGTGCTGCAGATCTCCGTGGAGGACGCGCAGGAAATCTCTCCGGGGGCCAAGGCGGGCGACATCGTCCGCGTGGAGATCAAGTCCAGGGACTTCGGGCGGACCGCGGCGCAGAACGGGAAGAGCGTGATCCAGCAGAAGATCAGCGAGGAGGAGCGCAGCGCCATCTACAACCAGTTCTACGAGAAGGAAAAGGATGTGGTGACGGGTACCGTACAGCGCTACTTCAACGGCGGCATCTCCATCAATCTCGGCAAGACGGACGCGATTCTGAAGGAGAGCGAGCAGGTCAGGACAGAGCATTTCAGACCGAACGAGAGAATTAAGGTGTATATTCTGGAGGTCAGGAATACGCCCAAGGGACCGAAGATCTTTGTGAGCCGCACGCATCCGGAGCTGGTGAAGCGCCTGTTTGAGGCCGAGGTCACGGAGATCAGGGACGGCACGGTGGAGATTATGGGTATCGCCAGAGAGGCGGGCAGCAGGACCAAGATCGCCGTGCGCTCCAACAATCCGAATGTGGACGCGGTGGGCGCCTGCGTGGGCGTCAACGGCACGAGAGTCAACGCTATCGTCGATGAGCTGTGCGGGGAGAAGATCGATATTGTCAGCTGGGATGAGAACCCGGGCAATCTGATTCTGAACGCGCTCTCGCCCGCCAAGATCGTTGATGTGTTCGCCGATCCGAACGAGAAGACGGCCAAGGTGGTCGTGCCGGATTATCAGCTGTCCCTGGCCATCGGCAAGGAGGGACAGAACGCGAGACTGGCGGCGCGTCTCACAGGCTACAAAATCGATATCAAGAGCGAGACGCAGGCCAAGGATGCTCCGGGTTTCCGCTGGGAAGATTATGTGGATGAAGAATACGACGAGGAGTATGACGAGGAGTACGACGGCGAGTATTCGGACGACGAATATCAGGACGGTGAGTACGGGGAAGACTATGCGGAAGAGTACGGGACGGACGATGCCGTTTACGACGAGGAGGAGGACGCTTCCGGGGAAGCGGATGAGGACGCTTACGAGGAGGAGCCCGCTGCCGGAGAGACGGACGATGCCGCTTACGACGGTGAGGACGCCGGAGAGAGCGGGACAGAGGATAACGAATAGCGCGGACGCTTCGGGAGATAGGAGAGCATGGCAAAGAAGATTCCCATGCGGCAGTGTGTGGGCTGCGGCGAGATGAAGAATAAGAAGGACATGATGCGTGTCTTAAAGACTGCGGACGATGCGGTTATCCTGGACCAGACCGGGAGGAAGAACGGCAGGGGCGCTTACCTGTGCAGGAGCGGAGAATGTCTGCGCAGGGCCTGCAGGAACAAAGGGCTTGAGCGCTCTCTGAAGATACGCATTCCGCAGGAGATATATGAAAGTCTGGAAAAGGAGTTCGAGGAGGGCGAGAATGCAGAATAAACCGAGCAGAGATCGGGCGCTGTCCATGCTGGGACTCGCTACCCGCTCCGGGAATGTTGCCAGCGGCGGATTCGCGACGGAACAGGCGGTCAAGGGAAGGAAGGCGCGCCTGGTCATCATTGCGGGAGACGCTTCGGACAATACGAAAAAGAAATTCAGTAACATGTGTGATTTTTACAGGACGCCATGCGTGTATTACAGTGACAGGGAGACGCTGGGACACGCGATGGGCAAGGGGGATCGCTCCTGCCTTGCGGTGACGGACGAAGGACTGGCAGATTCGATACGGAAGCATTTAGTAGATTCGGAATAGTGGAGGTAGTGAGCATGGCAAAAATGAAGGTACATGAGCTGGCAAAAGAGCTGGGCAGGCAGAGTAAGGAGCTGGTCGCTTTTTTGCAGGATAAAGGATATGAGGTGAAGGCGCCCCAGAGTTCTGTTGAGGATGAGGCGATCGAACTTGTGCGTAAGAACTTCAAAGCGGCGGAAGAGGTACAGAGCGCGCCGGCAAAGAAAGAGGAGCCGCCAAAGTCCGAGGCAAAGAAGGAGGAACCGCAGAAGGCCGAGGCAAAAAAGGAGCCGGAGGAGGCCGGGAAGACGGTTGAAGCTGCGCAGAATCAGGAAAAAGCGGCACCCCCGGAGCAGGGCGGCGAGAAGGTGAAAAAGCCGGACCGGGAGGCGGCAGCGGCTAAGCAGGAAGCGCAGAGGGCGGCGGGCAGGCCGCAGGCCGGCGTCGGCACAAGGCCTGCGCAGAAGTCCGCGCAGATGAAAAAGAAGAGTCTTAACAGCGGCGGCATTATTCATGTGAGCAACCCGGGCAACTCCAAAATGCAGGGGCAGAGGACGTCCCAGAACGGGCGCGGTCAGGACAGAAGGTCGAACGGCGGCAGGCCGGTACAGCTGCAGGATGCGCCGCATCAGATTATCAAGCCGAAGAACAGGCCGACCCAGGATACGGCGGAGCCCTATGCTGAGCGCCTGAAGCAGCAGCAGGAGCGCAGACTGGAGAGACAGCAGCAGGAGAAGCGGGAGCGCGAAAACGCCGCGCAGGCGGGCAGACAGGGACAGGAGAGGACGTCAGGTGCAGGAGAAAATCGCAGATTTGAAGCGCAGGGCAGCGCGGGTCATAACGGCGGTCAGGGCGGTCGAAGGAGCGGCGGCCCTGGCGCGGGCGACGGCCGCGGCGCGGGAAGTTTTGACCGCGCTCCGAGAGGAAACGGCGGGCAGGACAATCGATTTAGGAAAGGTAACGGTCAGAAGAACTTTGTGCCCGAGGCGCCCGGCAAGGACGTGGAGAAGCATCGGGACGATGAGAAGCGCAGGGCGAATCAGGACAGGGACAGGCGCTCCAGGAAGGATCTTATCTATGAGGAGGACGAGGCGGCGGTAAAGAACCGCAACAAGCCGGGACGCTTCATCAAGCCGGAGAAGAAGGCGGAGGAGCCCGAGGAGCAGATCAAGGTGATCACCATTCCGGAATCCCTGACGATCAAGGAGCTGGCGGATAAGATGAAGATCCAGCCGTCCGTGATCATCAAGAAACTCTTCCTGCAGGGGCAGGTTGTGAATGTGAACTCCGAGATCGGTTTTGAGGAAGCGGAGAATATCGCGATAGAGTATGAGATCATCTGCGAGAAGGAAGTCAAGGTGGATGTGATCGAAGAGCTGCTCAGGGAGGACGAGGAGGACGAGGCGTCCATGGTGAGCAGACCGCCCGTTGTCTGTGTGATGGGCCATGTCGATCACGGTAAAACTTCCCTGCTCGACACGATCCGCAAGACAAATGTGACGGATAAGGAGGCGGGCGGCATCACCCAGGCGATCGGCGCTTACACCGTCGCCGTCAAGGGACAGACGATCACCTTCTTGGACACGCCGGGACACGAGGCGTTTACGGCCATGCGTATGCGCGGCGCAAACTCCACGGACATCGCGGTTCTCGTGGTGGCGGCGGACGACGGCGTCATGCCGCAGACGATCGAGGCGATCAACCACGCCAAGGCGGCGGGAATCGAGATCATCGTGGCGGTCAACAAGATCGATAAGCCCAGCGCCAACGTCGACCGCGTGAAGCAGGAGATGACGGAGTATGAGCTGATCCCCGTGGACTGGGGCGGATCGACGGAGTTCGTGCCGGTGTCCGCGAAGTCGGGCGAGGGCATAGAGACGCTGCTGGAGACGATCCTGCTCACGGCGGAGATTCTGGAATTAAAGGCGAACCCGAACAGAAACGCGAGAGGGCTTGTCATCGAGGCGCAGCTGGATAAGGGGCGCGGACCGGTGGCTACCGTTCTGGTGCAGAAGGGCACGCTGCATGTGGGCGATTTTATCTCCGCGGGCGCCAGCCACGGCAAGGTGAGAGCCATGATCGACGACAAGGGCAGGCGGGTGAAGGAGGCGGCGCCCTCCATGCCGGTGGAGATTCTGGGACTGTCCGATGTGCCGAGCGCCGGCGAGGTCTTTATCGTGCACGAGAACGACAAGAGCGCCAAGACTTACGCGGATACTTACCTGGCGCAGCACAAGGAGGAAATGCTGGCGGACACGAAGACGAGAATGTCCCTGGACGATCTGTTCAGCCAGATCCAGGAGGGCAATCTGAAGGAGCTGAACCTGATCGTCAAGGCGGACGTGCAGGGCAGCGTGGAGGCGCTGAAGCAGAGCCTCGTGAAGCTGTCCAACGACGAGGTTGTGGTCAAGTGCATCCACGGCGGCGTGGGCGCGATCAGCGAGTCGGACGTATCGCTGGCGTCGGCTTCCTCGGCGATTATCATCGGCTTCAACGTCAGACCGGATTCCACGGCCAAGGCCATCGCGGAGCGCGAAGGCGTGGACGTGAGACTGTATAAGGTAATCTATCAGGCCATCGAGGATATCGAGAATGCCATGAAGGGTATGCTGGACCCGATCTTCGAGGAAAAGGTGATCGGACACGCGGAGGTGCGCCAGATCTTCAAGGCGTCGGCAATCGGCAATATCGCCGGCTCCTATGTGCTGGACGGCGAGTTCCAGAGAGATTGCAAGATCCGTATCACCAGAGAGGGCGAACAGATCTACGAGGGCCAGCTCGCCTCGCTGAAGCGCTTCAAGGACGATGTGAAGGAGGTCAAGGCAGGCTTCGAGTGCGGCCTGGTCTTCGAGGGCTTCGACAAGATGCAGGAGCAGGATATCGTCGAGGCGTACGTGATGGTGGAAGTGCCGAGATAACGATAGTTATTGAAGGAGTGGCAATGCGTAAAAACAGTGTGAAGAATACACGTATCAATGGGGAAGTGCAGCGGGTGCTGGCGGAGATCATCCGGGGTGAGATCAAGGATCCGCGGATCGCCCCGATGACTTCGGTGGTGTCCGTGGAGGTGGCTCCCGACTTAAAGACCTGCAAGGCGCGCATCAGCGTGCTGGGCGATGAGGAAGCGCAGCGGGAGACGCTCGCGGGGCTTAGGAGCGCGGAGGGCTATATCCGGAATCAGCTTGCCAGAACCGTGAACCTGCGCAACACGCCGCAGATCACCTTTATCATGGATCAGTCCATCGCCTACGGCGTCAATATGTCCAGGCGGATCGACGAAGTGATGGAGAAGGACAGGGCGGCGGAAGGAAGAACGGACACGGAGGAAGCCGGGACGGCGAAAAATGATGAGAATAATTGACGAACTGCAGGAGGCCCGCTCGATCGCGATCAGCGGGCATAAACGGCCGGACGGGGACTGCGTCGGCTCCGTGATGGGGCTGTATCTCTACCTGAAGAGAGAACTGCCGGACGCGGTGATCGACGCTTATCTGGAGCCGCCGGCGGATATCTTCGGCTGCATCGCGCACATCGAAGATATTAAATCAGATTTTAATACAGAGCGGGTGTACGACGCGTTTGTGGCGCTGGACACCGTTCCGGACCGCATGGGCGGCGCGACGGAAATATACAGGAGAGCGCGGAAGAAGATCAATATCGATCACCATGTCAGCAATCCCGGACACGGCGACGTGAGCGTGGTGGAGCCCGACAGGAGCTCTACGGCGGAGCTTTTGTATGAGCTGATGAATCCGGAGAAGATCGACGGGGAGATCGCCGAGGCGCTCTATATCGGCATCATCCATGACACCGGCGTGCTCCGGTACTCCAACACGTCTCCGCGCACGCTGCAGATTGCGGCGGAATTAATTAAATTTGGATTCGATTTTTCGGAAATTATAGAAAAAACGTTCTATGAGCGGACATACCGGCAGACACAGATTATGGGCCGGGCGGTTCTGGAGAGTATGCGCCTGCTGGACGACCGCTGTATCGTCAGCGTGGTCAGCCGTCATATGATGGAATTCTACCGGGCGACCTCGCAGGATCTGGACGGCATCGTGAACCAGCTGCTGGCCGTCAAGGGCGTGCACTGCGCGATTTTTATGCATGAGACGGGAACGCAGGAGTACAAGGTGAGCATGCGCTCGGACGGCAGGGTGGATGTGGCTTCGGTGGCGGTCAGATTCGGCGGCGGCGGCCACGTGCGCGCCGCGGGCTGTACGATGAACGGCACTTACCGCGACTGTATCAACAATCTCTGCGAGCTGATCGCGGAGCAGCTGAAGGACGAATAACGTGCGTGATGGAATAATAAACGTATACAAGGAGAGAGGTTTCACGTCCCATGACGTGGTCGCCAAGCTCCGCGGTATACTGCAGATGAAGAAAATTGGACATACAGGGACACTCGACCCGGAGGCGGTCGGCGTGCTTCCTGTATGTTTGGGTTCAGGCACAAAACTGTGCGACATGCTCACAGACTGGGACAAGGAGTATGTCGCCGTGCTCAGACTCGGCGTCGTCACAGACACCCAGGACATGACGGGAAAGATCCAGTCGCGATGTGACGAAGGGAAGCTGGCCGCGCTGACGGAACCGGCGGTGCGCGCCGCGGTCTTAAGCTTCGAGGGGGATTACGATCAGATCCCGCCGATGTACTCCGCCCTCAAGGTGGACGGGAAGAAGCTGTACGAGCTCGCCAGGGCGGGCAGGGAGATTGAGCGGAAACCGAGAAGGGTGCGGATCGGGGAGATCGAGATTCTCGCTGTGGAGCTGCCCCTTGTCACGATGCGCGTGGTGTGTTCCAAGGGAACTTATATCCGGACACTCTGCCACGATATCGGGCAAAAGCTGCAGTGCGGCGGCGCGATGGAGTCGCTGACAAGAAGCCGGGTGGGGATATTCGGCCTGGAGGACGCGCTGACATTGGCGGAGCTGGAGCGGCTGCGGGACGAAAATAAAATAGCAGACGTTATAATTCCGCCCGACAGGATTTTCGCGCAGAACAGAGCCGTCACCGTGAACGAACAGGGACAGCGCATGGCGCGGAACGGCAACCGCTTGGGGGAAGCTCAGCTGGCGGACAGGCTGTGTCTGACGGACGGCGAGCAGGTCAGGATCTATGACGCCGGCGGCAGATTTTACGGCATCTACGCATACGAGCGGCCGGCGCGGTCGCTTAGGCCGGTCAAAATGTTCCTGACGCAAGAACAGACAAAGGGCAGTGGGGATTGATATGCGAATCATAGAACAGACGACCGATTTCAGGCTCGAGGGAGAGAGCGCGGTCGCCATCGGCAAATTTGACGGCGTGCATCTCGGCCACAGGAAGCTGATCCGGAAGATCACGGAGCAGAAGGAGCGCGGTATGCTCGCCACGGTATTCACCTTTGACACCTCAGCGGCGGCTTTTTTCGGCGGGGAGGAGAGGGAGCTGACGACGGCGGCGGAGAAGCGGCGCATCTTCGAGGCGCTGGGCGTCGACATTCTGATCGAGTTCCCTTTAAATAAGGAAACGGCGGCCACGACGCCGGAGAATTTCGTGCTGAGCTATCTTGTGGAGCGGATGCGCGCGGCTTACGTCTGTGCGGGACCGGATCTGTCCTTCGGCAGGAACGGCGCCGGCGATTACGCGCTGCTTGCCCGGTACGCGGCAAAGGGCGGCTATCGGACGGAGCTGATCGACAAGGTCGCCGTGGACGGGGCGGAGGTCAGCTCCACCAGGGTGCGGGTCGCGGTGCGCGCGGGCGATATGGAGGCTGTGGCGCGGATGCTGGGCGCGCCCTACAGCGTGAGCGGCACGGTGGCGTACGGCAGACAGCTGGGGCGGACCATCGGTATGCCTACGGCCAATCTCATACCGGAGGGGGCGAAGCTTTTGCCGCCCTACGGCGTCTACTATTCCGAAACGATTCTGGACGGGCAGCTTTACCCCAGTATCTCCAATGTGGGCTGCAAGCCGACAGTCGGCGCGCCGGACGGCGCAGGCGTGGAGACGTATCTGTACGGCTTCGACGGCGATCTGTACGGCAGGAGTCTGACGGTGGAGCTTCTCTCTTTCCGCAGGCCGGAGATGAAATTCGACGGCGTGGAACAGCTGCGGGCGCACATGGAAGCGGATATCGCGGCGGGAGAGGACTATCACAAAAAGGGTTTCGGGACAAAGTCGGAATAAGTTTGGTGGAATAGGACTTGTCAGCATACTATATTTTGTATAAAATAGGATTGTGTAGGCTCATACGGGGAATCACACAAACGAAGGGAAACGAAACGAGATGAATCTATCGATCATTCTTTCTATGGCAGGCGGTCTGGGGCTGTTCCTGTATGGTATGCGGCTCATGAGCGACAGCATCGAAAAGGTGGCCGGCGCGCAGCTGAGAGGCATCCTGGAACGGCTGACGACGAACCGCTTTACGGGTATTCTGGTGGGCGTGCTCTTCACCGCGGCGATTCAGTCGTCTTCGGCCTGTACGGTCATGGTCGTCAGCTTCGTCAACTCCGGGCTGATGACGCTGACGCAGGCGGCCGGCGTGATCTTCGGCGCCAACATCGGCACGACCGTCACGGCGCTGCTCGTATCTTTTAAATTAGAAAAAATTGCACCGGTTATTCTTCTTCTCGGCGTGCTGGTCGTCATGTTCTGCAAGAAACAGAAGATCACCCGCTGGGGGGAGGTCATCGTCGGCTTCGGCGTTCTCTTCATGGGCCTGAGCACGATGTCCGGCGCTATGGCGGGCATGAAGGACTCGCCCGCGGTCTTACATATGTTTGCGTCTCTCAGATCACCGTTTCTCGCAGTGCTTCTGGGCGCCGTGCTCACGGCGATCATCCAGAGTTCTTCCGTCACGGTCAGCATCATGGTGCTTCTGGCCAACCAGGGGCTTCTCAGCATGGATATCGGCCTGTACATCATCCTGGGCTGCAACATCGGCGCCTGTACGTCGGCGGTGCTCGCCTCCCTGAACGGCAAGAAGGACGCGAAGCGGGCGGCGGCGATCCATCTGATCTTCAACGTGATCGGAACGGTCATCGTATTCCTGATTTTTACTTTTGGCGTGCATCAGATCGTGCAGGGCTTGAGCGTCATGGCCGGCGGCAATATGGGACGCGTCGTCGCGTACGCGCACAGCTTGATCAAGATTTTCCAGGTGATTATCATGATGCCTTTTATTCAGGGCATCGTGAAGCTTACCTACCTGCTCATACCGGGCGACGACCGGAAGGTGGGCTACCGGGACAGCTATCAGCTGAAGTTCATCGGGGAGAAGGTGCTCTTAAACCCCGCCACGGCTGTTGTTGAGGCGATCAAGGAGCTGGACCGCATGGCGTCTCTGGCGGACGAGAATCTGAACCGCGCCATGAACGCTCTGATGACTCTGGAACCCGAGGAGATCGAGGAGGTGCACGAGGTGGAGAAGAACATCGACTTCTTAAGCCACGCGATCACGCAGTACCTCGTCAAGATCAACCAGACGACGCTGCCGATCGAGGATTTGAAAAATATCGGCGCGCTGTTTCACGCCGTGAACGATATCGAGCGGATCGGCGATCACGCGGAGAGCATAGCGGACGCGGCGCAGCGCAGGATCAACACGGGCGTCGGCTTTACCAAGGACGCGCAGAAGGAGCTGGGCGAGCTGCTGAATATGGTCAACACGATCCTGCGGTTCTCGCTGGAAATGTTTGTCAAGAGTACAGAGGAACATGTGGAGGATATTCTGAACCTGGAGGACGCCATCGACGAGAAGGAGCGGGAGCTGCAGGAGAAGCACATCCAGCGGCTGTCCGCCAACGAGTGTTCGCCCGAGGCGGGCGCGCTGTTCTCCGATATCGTCTCTGTGCTGGAGAGAGTGGCGGACCATGCGGTCAACGTCGCTTTCGCCAACAACTACGGGGAATAGAAAACACTTTACATTGCGGATTCGCCGTGCTATAATACACGAGTATGAATTTTAGCCGACACCCGGAGAGAGGACACTCCGACCTCATCTTAGTGTCAGGCGGTCAACGGTCTTTCGGCGGGCGCAGACCCGGCGGGGACGAGGAAAGGAGAATATCATGATAGCAAAGGACAAGAAGACGGCAATTATCAACGAGTATGCGAGGACGCCCGGCGACACCGGTTCACCGGAGGTACAGGTGGCGGTTCTCACAGCCAGAATCCAGGAGCTGACAGAGCACCTGAAGGCGAATCCGAAGGACCATCATTCCAGGAGAGGACTTCTGAAAATGGTAGGTCAGAGGCGCGGACTGCTCGCTTACCTGAAGAAAAAGGATATCGAGAGATATCGTTCTCTGATTGAGCGTCTCGGTTTGAGAAAGTAGTGTCAGACGGAAGGCGGAGATAAGGCTGAAGGATATTCAGCCTTATCCGTCCTTTTTCTTTTTAGAGAAACAAGCGTCTGCACTGTATAATAGATCGCGTTTTCCGGGGACAGAGCCGCGGGAAGCGGGGCAGGAAGAGAGGAAAAGGAGAGAAGAATATGTACAAGACTTACACGATGGAGCTTGCCGGGCGCACCCTTCGGGTGGACATCGGCAGAGTGGGCAAACAGGCGAACGGCTGCGCGTTTATGCACTATGGAGAGACCACGGTTCTGAGCACGGCCACGGCGTCGGATAAACCGAGGGAGGGCATTGATTTCTTCCCCTGCAGCGTGGAATATGAGGAAAAACTGTATTCCGTCGGCAAGATTCCCGGCGGTTTCAATAAGAGAGAGGGCAAGCCGTCCGAGAATGCGATTCTCACGAGCCGCGTGATCGACAGGCCGATGCGCCCGCTGTTCCCGAAGGATTACCGCAATGACGTCACCCTGAACAACATGGTTATGAGCGTCGATCCCGCGTGCCGTCCGGAGCTGGTTGCCATGATCGGCACGGCGATCGCGACATGCATTTCCGACATTCCGTTTGACGGCCCCTGCGCTATGACGCAGATCGGCATGGTGGACGGCGAACTGATTGTCAATCCCTCCCAGGAGCAGTGGGATCACGGCGATCTGCAGATGACCGTGGCGTCCACGGCGCAGAAGGTTATCATGATCGAGGCCGGCGCCAACGAGGTGCCGGAGGCGAAGGTCCTGGAGGCGATCTACAAGGCGCATGACGTCAACCAGACGCTCATTTCGTTCATCAACAATATCGTCGCGGAGGTGGGCAAGCCGAAGCACGATTACGAGAGCTGCGCGATTCCGGCGCAGATGTTTGAGGATATGAAAAAAATCGTGCCGCCCGAGGAGATGGAGACGGCCGTCTTCACCGACGAGAAGCAGGTGCGTGAGGAGAACATCCGCAAAATCACCGAGAGACTGGAGGAGGCTTTCGCCGACAACGAGGAGTATCTTGCTGTTCTGGGCGAGGCGGTATACCAGTATCAGAAGAAGACGGTGCGCAAGATGATTCTGAAGGATCACAAGCGCCCCGACGGCCGCGCGCTGGATCAGATCAGACCGCTGGCCGCAGAGGTCGACATCATTCCCAGAGTGCACGGCTCCGCCATGTTTACGCGCGGCCAGACACAGATCTGCAACGTGTGCACGCTGGCGCCGCTGTCCGAGATGCAGAGAGTGGACGGTCTCGACGAGAATATCACGAACAAGAGATATATGCACCACTACAATTTCCCGTCCTATTCCGTGGGCGAGACGAAGGTGAGCCGCGGTCCGGGACGCAGAGAGATCGGTCACGGCGCGCTGGCGGAGAGAGCGCTGATTCCGGTGCTGCCCTCCGAGGAGGAGTTCCCGTATGCGATCCGTACCGTGTCGGAGACTTTTGAGTCCAACGGTTCCACCTCGATGGCTTCCACCTGCGCATCCTGCATGTCGCTGATGGCGGCGGGCGTGCCGATCAAGAAGATGGTCGCGGGTATCTCCTGCGGGCTTGTGACGGGCGATACGGACGACGATTTCGTACTGTTGACGGATATCCAGGGGCTGGAGGATTTCTTCGGCGATATGGATTTCAAGGTGACGGGTACGCACGACGGCATCACGGCGATCCAGATGGATATCAAGATTCACGGCCTGACCAGACCTATCGTGGAGGGCGCTATCGCGAGATGCCGCGAGGCGAGAGAGTATATTATGGAGAACTGCATGAAGCCCGCCATCGCTGAGCCCCGCAAGGAGGTCGGCCCTTACGCGCCGAAGATTATCTCCATCCAGATCGATCCCGAGAAGATCGGCGACGTGGTGGGACAGCGCGGCAAGACGATCAATGAGATCATTGCGCGCACCGGCGTGAAGATTGACATTACAGACGACGGACAGGTGTCTGTCTGCGGCACGGATCATGAGATGATGGATAAGGCCGTCGATATGATTAAGACGATTGTCACGGATTTTGAGGAAGGCCAGATTTTCCAGGGAACGGTTGTCAGCATCAAGGAGTTCGGCGCGTTTATCGAGTTCGCGCCGGGCAAGGAAGGCATGGTTCACATCTCCAAGATCGCCAAGGAGCGGATCAACCGCGTGGAGGATGTGCTGACGCTGGGCGACAAGGTTACGGTAGTCTGCCTCGGCAAGGATAAGATGGGAAGAATCAGCTTCTCCATGAAGGACGTGGCTCAGGTTTAAGACATGATTGCGAGACGGCAAGTGAGCAGGGTGATGGGACGAAATGAGAAAACAGACGATCCTGATTGTTGATGACGTAGATATCAACAGGGAAATTTTATGCGAGATGTTTCAGGAGTACGATACGGTGCAGGCGGCGAACGGGAAGGAGGCCATCGACATCATCGAGGCCGATCCCGACGCGATTTCTGTGGTGCTCCTGGACATCGTGATGCCGGTTATGGACGGCGTCGCGGTGCTGGAGGAGATGAAGAAGCGCGGCTGGATCGACAGCATACCGGTACTTCTGATTACGGGAGAGGCTACGACGGAGATTGAGCGCAAGGCGTATCATCTGGGAGCGAGCGATATCATCAAGAAGCCGTTTGACGCCTTTATCGTCAAGCAGCGCGCCAAGAATGTGATCGAGCTCTATTACAACAAGAGGCATCTGGAAGATATGGTCGAGCTGCAGACGAAGGTGCTGCGCAAGCAGGCGGAAGAGCTGCAGAGCATGAACGACCGTATCATAGACGTCATGAGCAATGTGGTGGAGTTTCGTAACCTGGAGTCCGGCAACCATGTCAAGCGCGTGAAGACTTTTACGAATATTCTGGCGAAGCGTGTGGCAGCGGAATACCCGGAGTATCATCTGGACGCCGGCACGATCAATATGATCACATCCGCCGCCGCGCTGCACGACGTCGGCAAGATCGTGATTCCCGACGCGATTCTCTTAAAGCCCGGCAAGCTGACGAAGGAAGAGTTTGAGACGATGAAGACCCACACGACCAGAGGCTGCGAGGTCATCGACATGCTGGCGGATATCCAGCAGGGAGAGTACGGCAAGGTCAGCTACGAGATCTGCAGGCACCACCACGAGAGGTATGACGGACGGGGCTATCCCGACGGCCTCAAGGGCGAGGAGATTCCGATTTCCGCCCAGATTGTGTCCGTGGCCGACGTGTACGATGCGCTGGTGACGGAGCGGTGCTACAAGAAGGCGTTTTCGACGGAGGAGGCCTTCCGCATGATCACGAACGGGGAATGCGGTACGTTCTCACCGAAGCTGATGCACTGTTTCGAGCTGGCGAGAGATGAATTCGAGGCGGTTGTGCAGGGCAGACAGGAGCCGGTGGAATCCTGAAGAAAGCTATATTTGTGAAGAGATAAGAAAAAGAAAACGGACGCGGCCGGAAGGCTTCTGCGTCCGTTCGTTTTTGCCTGCCTACCAGGAAGAGGTCGACTCGCTGGCTTTCTCCTCGCAGTATTTGCAGCGGTAGATTTCCTTCTTCTCGTCCGCCAGCACGAAGATGTGCGGGAGCTCCTGCTCTATGGAGGTGATGCAGCGGGGATTTTTGCATTTGATGATATTTCGGATCTCCTTCGGGAGCGTCAGCTCTTTCTTGTCCACAATCTCCCCGTCCTTGATCACGTTGACCGTGATGTTGTGATCGATGAAAGCGAGGACGTCGAGATCCAGCGTGTCGATGTCGCACTCCACCTTCAGAATATCTTTTTTGCCCATCTTATTGCTGCGCGCGTTCTTGATGATCGCCACGGTACAGTCCAGCTTGTCCAGCTGAAGATGGTGATAGATGGAGAGGCTCTTGCCGGCTTCGATGTGATCCAGCACGAAGCCCTCCTCGATTTTGCCTACGTTTAACATAGTTGTCTGCTCCTTTCCGATGTTCGCCGCATCCGGTGCGGCTTTGCAAACAAAATAGAATATCAACCGTTATGGAAAAACGGTCAGACCGTGATCTCCAACAGCGTCAGAATCAGCGCCATGCGGACATAGACGCCGTACTGCGCCTGCTTAAAGTAAACGGCGCGGGGATCGTCGTCCACCTCCACGGAGATCTCGTTGACGCGGGGAAGCGGGTGCAGCACGAGCATGTCTTTTCTGGCGAGCGCCATCTTCTCGTTGTTCAGGATATAAAAATCTTTCAGGCGCACGTAATCCTCTTCATTGAAGAAGCGCTCTCTCTGGACGCGCGTCATATACAACAGGTCCAGATCGGCGATGCTGTCCTCGAGGCGGATGACTTCCTCATAGTCGACGCCCTGTTCCCTGAGCTGATCCGTGATATAGTCCGGCACCTTTAACTCCGGCGGAGAGATGAAGACGAAGCGGATATCGGGATAGCGGAGCAGGGCGGCGATCAGGGAGTGGACCGTGCGGCCGAATTTCAGGTCACCGCACAGGCCGATGGTAAAGCCGCCGAGCCGCCCTTTGAGCGATCGGATCGTCAGGAGATCGGTCAGCGTCTGGGTCGGGTGCTGGTGTCCGCCGTCCCCCGCGTTGATGACCGGTATGCCGGAGCGGCTTGCGGCGACCATGGGAGCGCCCTCCTTGGGGTGCCGCATGGCGCAGATGTCCGCGTAGCAGGAGATGATGCGGATTGTGTCCGAGACGCTCTCGCCCTTCGAGGCTGAGGAGGAGGCCGCGTCCGAGAAGCCGAGCACGCTGCCGCCGAGGTTCAGCATGGCTGCCTCGAAGCTCAGCCTCGTGCGGGTGCTGGGTTCATAGAAGCAGGTGGCGAGTTTTTTGCCCGCGCACGCGTGCGCATATTTGGAGGGATTGGCCGCAATGTCTTCCGCCAGATCGAACAGCCTGTCCAATTCTTCCACGGTGAAATCCAGAGGATTCATTAAGTGTCGCATAGTAAACTCCTTTCCAAATTCCCAAAAAAATAGAAGAGAAGGACTCTCTTCTATTTTTGAGATAAATCATGTCTGATAAGTCAGCAGATCCTCGACGGTCTTGCGCTTCGGCGCGGCGGGCGTCTCGTCGGGATATCCGACGGGAATCAGCGCCGCCAGCTCTCTGTCTTCGGGAAGACCGAGCAGCTTTTCGATGACAGCCTGATCGAACAGTCCGAGAATAACGGTGCCGAGACCGTGCTCGTTCGCGGCGAGACAGAATGTCTGCGATGCTATGCCGGCGTCGAACATCTGCCAGCCGTCGCCGCGGGGCGTGCTGTATGAGCCGTCGCGCTCATAACCGCTGCGGTTTTTGATCATGGTTACGGCGATCAGGACCGGAGCGGAGGAAATGATTGCGCCGTTGCCGGGCCAGATGGAGGTTCCCTCTTTGGCGATCCTTTCCTTCAGTTCTCCCTCGACGGCAATGTAGCGGGTAATCTGCGTATTCTTCCAGCTGGGCGCGTAGGCGGCTGCCTCGACGACCTGTGCGAGCAGCTCGTGCGAAACGGGCTCCGGCTTGAATTTGCGGATGCTTCTGCGCCCCATAATACAATCTTTTGCAGTCATGCGATTCCCTCCTTCTCCATGTGGTGCCGTGCGGCCTGCCTCACAGTAACTGGTACCGCGCGGGTGCGCCGCAACTATATTTTGTATAGCATAACATAAAGAAAGGGGCGTTTCAATAGTTTTATCGGCGGAGTTTGATATTGTGGGAACGGTTTATTTATGATATAGTGTTAAAGGAATTTGGCGGCGTCCGCGCGCACGAACCGGCGGGCGGGGCGCGGAGGATAAAGGAGCGGTATGTGATGGAAGAGGAAAAGAAAGTGAGCGGAAACGGCGAAAGTGCGCAGAGTTATTGTGAGAGGAAGAGATGGCTGTTCTTCGGGCTTCCCTTTACGTTCACCAAATACACGGTGACGGATGAGGTCATCACGATCAACGACGGTTTTCTGAGCACGAAAGAAAACGACTGTTATATGTATAAGGTGCAGGACGTGGAGCTGCTGACGAGCCTGGGTGAGCGTCTGTTCGGGCTGGGCACGGTGGCTTGTTACACGGGGGACAACACGCACCCGCAGCTGCATTTGCAGCACATCAGGAATGCGAAGGAGATCAAGGACTATATCTTAAGGGCCTCCGAGGAGGCGCGCCGTCGCCGCCGCACCCTGAATACCCTGAATATTGACGCGGCGGATCTCGACGAGATCGACGACTAGGACGCCCGGGCGCTGTCCGGCTCGTTTTCCAGGAGAAGGCGCTCGAACAGCAGTCCTGTGACAAACCAGCAGGGCGCGTAGTCCAGGCGGATTACTCTCGCGAGATTCCATCTGGAGCGCCCGTAATCCCAGGGGCACAGGTCGCGTCTGTTCAGCCATGTGCCGGTAACAAGCTCGCCGGTGAAGATCAGCCCGGTGTAGACGAGACCGCGGAACAGAAAGCCGCGGCCGCGCATGATGCGGGCGAGGGGCGCGAACAGGGCGGCGAGACCGTAGATGGGAAACATCCAGACGGAAGTAGTGCAGGGAAGGCGGAGATCGCGCTTACGGAAAGCGTTGAAGGCGGTGAAGAGCATCTCCAGAAACCAGCCCAGCAGTCCGCAGTGAATATAGTTGTGTATCCATTTTCTCATAGGATGAGGATACCCGCAATGCGGCGTTATTATTCACGCGGCGGAAAAATCGAAGGCGGCGGGAGCGCTGAAGCGGAGAGGAGGCGCGCGCGGTGAACTACAGAGAAGCTCTGGAATATGTGGAGGAGCTGAAGCGGTACGGCATGGTGATGGGCCTGGAGACGATGCGCGAGCTGTGCGCGCGCCTGGGAAATCCCCAGGATCACCTGAAATATGTCCATATTGCCGGGACGAACGGCAAGGGATCGGTGCTCGCCTATGTGTCTACCATACTGCATACGGCGGGGTATCGAGTCGGCCGGTATATCTCGCCGGCGGTGACGGATTACAGAGAGCGCTTCCAGGTGGACGGCAGAATGATTACGCAGTCGGCGCTGTGCAGCCATCTGGAGCGGGTAAAGAACGCGGCCGAGGCCATGGCGGCGGAGGGACTGGCGCATCCCACGGCCTTTGAGGTGGAGACGGCGGTGGCTTTTCTCTGGTTCCTGGACCGGCAGTGCGATATCGTGGTGCTGGAGACCGGGATGGGAGGCGCGCTGGACGCGACCAATGTGATCGCCGATACGCTGGTCGCCGTGTTTGCGTCGATCAGCATGGACCATATGGCTGTCCTGGGAGATTCCCCGGAAAAAATCGCCGCCGTGAAAGCCGGCATTATAAAGAACAAGTGTTATGTTGTTTCCGCGAAGCAGTCTCCGGAGGTTATGAGGACGCTGCGGCAGGCGGCGTCGTCCCGCAGGGCGAAGTTTTTTACGGCGGACGCCTCCAGAGCCAGAAATGTCTGGTACGGCGCGACGAAGCAGCGTTTTTCCTATGATAAATACAAGGATATCGAGATTGCGATGCTGGGGCAGTTCCAGACGGAGAACGCCGTTCTGGCGCTGGAGGTCATCACGGCGCTTGGCAGGCTGGGATATCCGGTGGCGGAGGATAAGCTGCGGCAGGGCTTCGCACAGACCAGATGGCCGGGCAGATTCGACGTGATCGGCAAGAATCCGCTCTTTATCGCGGACGGCGCCCACAACGAGGACGCCTCGCTGAAGCTGGCGCAGAGCCTGCGGTTCTATTTTCCGGACAGACGGATGATCTATATCATGGGGATGCTGCGGGACAAGGAGTACGACAAGGTAATCCATAACACCTGTGATCTCGCGGAGCACATCATCACGGTGACGCCGCCTGTTGCGGACAGGGCGTTGCACGCTTATGAGCTGGCGCAGGCGGTGAAGCCGTACCATGACAGCGTGACTGTGGCTGACAGTGTGCAGGAGGCTGTGGAGATCGCCTATCTCCTGGCCGGACAGGACAAAGACTGCGTGATTGTCGCATTCGGTTCGCTCTCCTATCTGGGAGAGCTGATGTATGTAGTGGAACACAGAGATACGATCAGGAGAGACTCGCATGGTAGATCGAAAGAAAATTGAGCAGGCGGTGCGGCTGCTTTTGGAGGGCATCGGCGAGGACGCGAACCGGGAGGGACTGGCGGACACGCCGGACCGGGTGGCGCGCATGTATGAAGAACTCTATCGGGGGATGGACGAGGATGCCGCCGTGCACCTGTCCAAAACCTTCGCCGTGGACACGAACGGGATTGTGGTGGAGAAGGATATCACCTTTTATTCCACCTGTGAGCATCACCTGATGCCCTTCTACGGCAAGGCCCACATCGCCTATCTGCCGGACGGCAGGGTGGTGGGACTGAGCAAGCTGGCGCGGACGGTAGAGGTGTACGCGAGACGGCTGCAGATCCAGGAGCAGATGACGTCGCAGATCGCCGGGGCGATCATGGAATATCTGAGGCCGCAGGGCGTCATGGTGATGGTGGAGGCGGAACACATGTGCATGACGATGCGCGGCGTCGCCAAGCCTGGCAGCCGGACGGTGACGATGGCGGCGCTAGGCTGTTTCCAGGACAATCCGCAGCTGCAGCAGTATTTCTTCGAGATGATCAGAAGATAAAAACGCATGTTATGAATACTGTGAAACAGGAGAGCGCACAGTGCGGATAGGGAAAAGAGAGTTTCAGACAGAAGGACATACCTACGTGATGGGGATTCTGAACATGACGCCGGACTCCTTCTTCGACGGCGGCAGCTATCACACGACGGACCGGGCTCTGTACCGCGTGGAGGCGATGGTCGGCGAGGGCATGGACCTGCTGGACATCGGCGGAGAATCCACCAGACCGGGCTACACGCCTGTGTCGGCGGAGGAGGAGACAGACAGAATATCCACAGTTATTGAACGGGTTAAATCAGAATTTGATGTGCCGATTTCTGTGGATACCTGCAAGGCGCAGGTGGCGCGGGCAGGGATTGCGGTCGGCGCAGACATGATCAACGACGTCTGGGGCTTGAAGGCCGATGATAAAATGGCAGGCGTTATCGCCGAGGCGGGCGTGCCGTGCTGCCTGATGCACAATCGCCATGAGACGGTATACGGAAACTTTATGGAAGATGTGCTGCGGGAGCTGAAGGAGTCGGCGGATATCGCCGAGGCGGCGGGCATTGACAGAGGGCGGATCCTGCTGGATCCCGGCGTTGGCTTCGGCAAGAGCTACGAGAATAATCTGGAAGTGATCGGCAGGCTGGAGCTGCTGCACACACTGGGCTATCCGCTGCTTCTGGGAGCGAGCAGGAAGTCGGTCATCGGCCTGACGCTCGACCTTCCCGCCGCCGAGCGCCTGGAAGGCACTCTTGTGACCAGCGTGTACGCGGTCCTGAAGGGGGCGATGTTCGTCAGAGTGCACGACGTCAGGGAGAATGTGCGCGCGATCCGCATGGCGGAGGCGCTGCGGGACGGCTGGAAACAACAGGCGTTATAATATAGCAAAAGGCAGGATCGGAGCGATGGATCAGATTATCATAGAAGGACTCAAAATATTTGCCCATCACGGGGTGTACCGTGAGGAGAACGAGAAGGGACAGAATTTCTATGTCAACGCCGTTCTGGAGACGGACACCAGACAGGCGGGCATTATGGACGACCTTGACCTCTCCACGAATTATGGGGAGGTCTGCGTATTTATAGATCATTTTCTGCGGGAGCATACCTACAGGTTGATCGAGACGGCGGCGGAGCGGACCGCGGAGGCGCTTCTGCTGCGTTTCCCGCTGATCAGACGACTTACGCTGGAGGTGCGCAAGCCGGAAGCGCCGATCCCGCTGCCGTTTGCGTCGGTGTCCGTGAAGATTGTCAGGGGATGGCGCAGGGCATATCTCTCCTGCGGCTCCAATATGGGAGACCGAGAGGCCCATCTGGACGGCGCCGTCGAGGCGCTGCGGGCCGATGAGAAATGCCGCGTACTGCGGGTGTCCGACTGGATTGAGACGGCGCCCTACGGCGGCGTGGAGCAGGCGGATTTCCTAAACGGCGCGGTCATGCTGGATACGCTCTATACGCCGTCGGAACTGCTTGAGAGACTTCATGAGATCGAGAGAGAGCACGGAAGAGAACGCAAGATCCACTGGGGACCAAGAACGCTGGATCTGGATATTCTGCTGTACGAGGACTGTGTGATGTGCACGGAGGAACTCACGATTCCCCATGCGGATATGGCGAACAGGGATTTCGTGCTGAAGCCGCTCGCACAGATTGCGCCATACGAGCGGCATCCCCTGACAGGCAAGAGCATTCTGCAGATGTGCGGGGAACTTGCGGCTATTTCGTCTCGCTGAGCGCCGCCTGCATCCCGGCGTCAAAGGACGTCACGTTGACAGGCCCTGCCGTGCTCGTCTTATAGACGGGCGTCGGCGAACCGTAGGCGTTGAAATATACGTACTGTGAAGTGATATTGATATTCTGGTGGGTTCCGTTCCGCACGGTCTCCTGCGAGGTGCCGTCGGTGTACATCCGCTTCAGCGCGGGCGAGGACGCGTCGTTGGTCTGATAATATATGTAGCTTCCGTACACGTTGAACAGATCCACGCGCTCCTCGGTCAGCACCTCGGCCGCGTCGTCGTAGAGCGAATAGCGGCACAGTCTGTAATTGTTTCCCACATCCATATAGTAGATATAGCCGTCCTGGTAGACGGGATTCCACAGATTGCCTTCCCACACGACGCTGGCGGTGTCGGTGGCCGTATTGAGGGCGTACAGATAGTGGTCCTCTGTCGTGCCGCAGTAGTAGATGGTGCCGTTCACATAGCAGTGCGGATTGATGAGGGCCGCCGGATTGATTGTCTGCCGGTCTTCCTTATCGATTCGGACCTTCTCCAGAGAGATGGAGGTCTTGGTGTCAATCTTGTCATAGTAGAGGTAACTGCCGCACAGCTGCATGGCGGCCACATGGCAGCGGTCCATGCCCGTCGCGCCCTTGCCGTTCAGTTTGCTGCGGTAGATGCCGTATGCGCTGCGGAAGGAGGTGTCGCCGCCGGTGTCCCTGTTGCCCGCCGCGACATAGTAGAGATAGTCGCCGCCCGCGTTGATAAAGGAGGAGGAGCCGCTGTGCAGCTTCTTCATATCCGTCTCGTCGGGGTTCATGGAGTAGATGGAGTAGTTGTCGTAGGCGTTGGCGAAATAGACCCGCCCGTCGTATTCGCAGAAATAGCCGTTGTTGTTCAGATTGCCGGCCGTGTTGCCGACCGTGCTCTCGTCGTTTAGCGCGATTTTGCCTGTCAGTGCGACTGCGGTGATCACCAGTATGAGAATCATGCCGGTGGCGGAAAGTATCAGGGCGTTTCTCAGTGTGCGGCTCATGGCTCCCTCCCTATGCGGACAGCGGTGCAAAGTTCTGTCTGATAGGTTTATTATAGTCGCAAACCTGCTTGCTATCAAGGGGGATTTGCGATAAGATAATAGATACGAAAGAAAAACAGGCGGGAGAAAATGACTGTATGGATTTAGCGGAATTACGGGAGCGGCTGGACCGGATCGACGAGCGGATTGTCGCACTCTACGAGGAGCGCATGGCGATCTGTTCCGAGGTGGCCGACTACAAGATAGCGACGGGCAAAAAGGTGCTGGATAAGACCAGGGAGGCGGAGAAGCTGCGCGCCGTGCGCGCCCTGACGCACAACGATTTCAACGCCCACGGCGTGCAGGAGCTGTTCGAGCAGATCATGTCCATGAGCCGGAAACTGCAGTACAACAAGCTGGCCGAGCAGGGAGCGCAGGCGAAGCTGCCCTTTATCGGCGTGGACGAGCTGGATACGGCGGGCGCGCGGGTGGTTTTTCAGGGCGCGGAGGGCGCATACTCTCACATGGCGATGCTCAGATATTTCGGGGAACAGGTAAACTGCTTCCATGTGGATACCTTCCGGGACGCCATGTGCGCCATCGAGGAGGGAAGCGCGGATTATGCGGTGCTGCCCATCGAGAATTCCACGGCGGGCATCGTCAGCGAGATCTACGACCTGCTGGTGGAGTATGAGAATTACATTGTGGCGGAGCAGATTATCAGGATCGAGCACTGTCTGATCGGGCTGCCCGGAACGGATATCGGGCAGATCAAAACGGTGTTCTCGCATCCGCAGTCTCTGATGCAGAGCGCCAGATACCTGAACATCCACGGAGGCTGGCGGCAGATCAGTATGCAGAACAATGCCTTCGCCGCCCGCAAGGTGAGCGAGGACAAGGATCCGACGCAGGCCGCGATCGCCAGCGAGCAGGCGGCCAAAATCTACGGGCTGGAGATTCTGGAGCGGGGCGTGAATCAGTCGGAGACCAACTCCACCAGATTCATCATCGTCACGAACCAGAAGATTTTCCGGAAGGACGCGGGCAAGGTGAGCATCTGCCTGGAGGTGCCCCACGAGAGCGGCTCGCTCTACCATATGCTCTCACATTTTATCTACAACAATCTCAACATGACGAAGATCGAGAGCAGACCCATCGAGGGGCGCAACTGGGAATACCGCTTCTTCATTGACTTCGAGGGCAATCTGGCGGACGGCTCGGTGAAGAACGCGCTGCGCGGGCTCCGCGAGGAGGCGCGCAATATGAAAATACTCGGAAACTATTAGTGGGGACGGATATGAGAGAAGAGGAACTGATCATATACAGAGATTTTGAGAACGGGCAGATACTGCACGACATGGTGTGGCTGACGGAGAGATACCGCTCCGGCGACGCCAAGGCCAGGCCGCTTTTTTTCGACTGTATGCACAGACTGCTGGAGATGGCGGCGGTATACGGATTTTCGGGCAATCTCTGGCACTGTTATCTGACGGATCTGCTGGTGAACAACGAGAACAGCTACAGCGTGCCGTGCGAACTGCGGGGAGAGACGGAGGGCAGCATCAATCAGCTTGTCCTGCACGACATCGCGATTTTCAAGGAGCTGTTCGACTACGACTTCACGGAGATGATGGATGTGCTGAAAGCGCCGGAGTTCGGCGTGGTGATCAATTATCAGGGCGGGGTGTCCGCGAGCAGAATCTACAGCACGCGCATCAGAAACCGCATCTGCCGGCTGGCGGAAAAATTCGCGCAGACGGAGAATGCGTGGGAGATGAAGGCGCTGCTGGCGGAGTTCTACAGAGAGTATGGCGTGGGGAAATTTGGTTTACATAAAGCGTTCCGCGTGACGCACACCGACGAGGGAGCGCTGATCGAGCCGATCCGCAATATTTCCCATGTGCAGCTGAGCGACCTGATCGGCTACGAGATACCGAAGAAGAAGCTGACCGACAATACGGACGCTTTCGTGGAAGGGCGCAAGGCAAACAACTGTCTGCTGTTCGGAGACGCCGGCACGGGCAAATCCACCAGCATCAAAGCGATCGCCAACGAGTATTATGATAAGGGACTTCGCATCATCGAGATCTACAAGCACCAGTTCCGGGATCTGAACGATGTGATCGCGCAGGTGAAGAACAGAAATTACAGGTTCATTATCTATATGGACGACCTGAGCTTCGAGGAGTTTGAGACGGAGTACAAGTATCTCAAGGCGCTGATCGAGGGCGGTCTGGAGAAGCGGCCGAACAATGTGCTGATCTACGCGACGTCCAACAGGCGGCACCTGATCCGGGAGAACTACGGCGACAAGGAGGAGATCCGGCAGGATATGCACGCCGGGGACACCGTGCAGGAGAAGCTGTCCCTGGTGTATCGCTTCGGCGTCACGATCTATTTCGGCGGGCCGGACAAGAAGCAGTTTCAGGAGATTGTCAGAGGGCTGGCGGCCAGATACGGCATCGCGATGGACGAGGAGGAGCTGCTTGCGGAAGCGTCCAAGTGGGAACTCTCACACGGCGGACTGTCCGGCAGGACGGCGCAGCAGTTCATCGACTATCTGAGAGGGCGGGACGTCAGCGCCCGGCAGCAGTGAGCGGAGACGGAGAATACAGACTATGAAAACATTTGCGGCGATAGACGTCGGCTCCTACGAGCTGGCCATGAAAATATTTGAGATATCCGCGAAGGGCGGCATCAAAGAGATCGACCATATCAGACACCGGATCGATCTGGGAACGGATACCTTCGTCACGGGCAAGATCAGCAACGAGCGGGTGGATGAGCTGTGCAGAGTGCTGCGCGACTACGGCGGGATCATGAAGGGCTACCGGGTGGATCAGTACAAGGCGTACGGCACCAGCGCTTTCCGCGAGACGAAGAACAGGATGATCGTGCTGGATCAGATCGCGCAGAGGACGGGCATCAATATAGAGGTCTTGAGCAACTCCGAGCAGCGATTCCTCAACTACAAATCCATCGCGTCCATCGGGGACGATTTCAACAGGGTCATCGAGAAGGGCACGGCCATCGTAGATATCGGCGGTGGCAGTATTCAGGTGTCCCTGTTTGACAACGACACACTGATGACGACCCAGAATATGCGGCTGGGCGTGCTGCGCCTGCAGGACAGACTCGGCAGGCTGAACGTCCGGCCGGAGCGGAACGAGGGTATGCTGGACGAGATCGTGAGCTCCCAGTTGGCGGTCTTCAAGAAGCTGTATCTGAAGGATAAGACGATTGAGAATATCATTGTGGTGGACGACTATGTCTCAGCGGTGGTGGGCAGAAATGTGGCGGGGTTGGAGCAGAACAGCGTGGAGGCCGACGCCATGGACAAATTCCTGGAGCGTGTCCGCCTGAAGTCCGTGCAGGAGGTTGCGCGCATCCTGGATATGCCGGAGGAGAACGTGCCGTTACTGTTCATATCGGGCGTGCTCGTCAACCGGATCGCCAAGGTGATGGATGCGAAGCTGATCTGGATACCGGGGGTCACGCTGTGCGACGGCATCGCCTACGAGTACGGGGAGAACAGCAATCTGATCAAACCGGCTCACGATTTCGAACAGGATATCATCGCCTGCGCGCGCAATATCAGCAAGCGCTACATGGGGAGCCGGAGAAGGAGCGAGACCCTCGAGAAGATTGCGCTGACGATCTACGACAGCATGAAGAAGGTGCACGGGCTGGGCAGGAGAGAGCGGCTGCTCCTGCGCATCGCCACGCTCCTGCACGACTGCGGCAAGTATATCAGTCTGGTGAATCTGGGGGAGTGCTCCTACAATATCATCATGTCCACAGAAATTATCGGCCTGTCCCACGTGGAGCGGGAGATTGTGGCGAATGTGGTGAAGTATAACCACATGGATTTCGACTATTATGAGGCGATGGGGCAGGACCGCTCCCTCACCCAGAGAGATTACATGACGATCGCGAAGCTCACGGCGATTCTGAAGATTGCGAACGCGCTGGACCGCAGCCACAAGCAGAAGTTCAAGGACGTCAGGACGGCGCTCAGGGACGAACAGCTCATCATCACGGTGGATTCCTCGCAGGATATCACGCTGGAAAAAGGGCTTTTCGCGAAGCGGGCGGAGTTTTTTGAGGAAGTCTACAGTGTGCGCCCGGTCATCAGACAGAAGGATTGAGAAAGGGGAACGGAAGGGTGAAAACGGACTTTTCCAGAGACGAGTACTATACCAACAGGGAGCTGAGCTGGCTGCTCTTCGACAGGAGAGTGCTGGACGAGGCGAAAAACAAGAGCAATCCGCTCTTCGAGCGGCTGAAATTCCTAAGCATCACGGCCTCCAATCTGGACGAATTCTTCATGATCCGTGTGGCGTCCCTGAAGGACATGGTGCACGCGGGGTACAAGAAGAAAGATATCGCCGGCATGACGGTGAAGGAACAGCTTGCGGCCGTCGTTGAGGAGACGCACAGTCTGGTGCAGCAGCAGTACCATGTGTACAACCGCTCCCTCATGCCGCAGCTGGAGGAGCACGGGCTGCATATCATCAAGCACCACGAGGATCTGACGAAGGAGGAGGGCGAGTACGTGGACCGCTATTTTGCGGACAACGTGTATCCCGTTCTGACGCCCATGGCGGTGGACTCCTCCAGACCTTTTCCGCTGATCCGCAACAAGTCGCTCAATCTGGGAGCGCTGATGCGGAAGAAAAACGGGGAGGGCGAACTGGAATTCGCCACCGTGCAGGTGCCGAGCGTTCTCTCCCGCATCGTGACGATCCCCGACGACAGGACGGTCAAGGTCATCCTGCTGGAGGAAGTGATCGAGCGCAATATCAGGAAACTGTTTCTGAATTACGATATCGTCTGCAGCTATCCCTTCCGCATTATGCGCAACGCGGATCTCACCATCGAGGAGGACGAGGCCGAAGATCTCCTGCAGGAGATTGAGAAGCAGCTGAAAAAGAGACAGTGGGGGCATGTCATCCGTCTGGAGGTGGAGACGGGGATCGACGAGAAGCTGCTCCGGCTGATTCAGGATGAGCTGGAGATTGAGCCGGAGGACATCTATACGATCAGCGGGCCGCTGGACTTGACCTTCCTCATGAAAATGTACGGCATGGAAGGTTTCGACGACCTGCGGGAGCACAGCTACCCGAAGCCGCAGCCGGTGCCCGAACTGCCGGAGGACGCCGATCTCTTTGCCAGGATCAGGGAGGGAGACATCCTGCTGCACCATCCGTACCAGACGTTCGAGCCGGTGGTAAACTTCGTCAGACAGGCGGCGAAGGACCCGGATGTGCTGGCGATCAAGCAGACGCTGTACCGCGTCAGCGGCAACTCGCCGATTATCGCCGCGCTGGAGCAGGCGGCGGACAACGGCAAGCAGGTCTCGGTGTTGGTGGAGCTGAAGGCCCGCTTCGACGAGGAGAACAACATCGTCTGGGCGAAGAAGCTGGAGAAGGCAGGCTGTCATGTAATCTACGGACTGGTGGGCCTGAAAACCCACAGCAAGATCACGCTCGTCGTCAGGAGAGAGGAGAACGGCATACGCAGATATGTCCATCTCGGCACGGGAAACTACAATGATTCCACGGCGAAGCTGTACACGGACATCGGACTTTTTACCTGCTCGGAGGCTATCGGGGAGGACGCCACGGCCGTGTTCAACATGCTGTCGGGCTACTCCGAGCCGCGCAGCTGGAACAAGCTGTCCCTGGCGCCGCTGTGGCTCAAGGACAGATTCTTACGCCTGATCGGGCGGGAGAAGGAATACGCGCTGCAGGGCAGGGAGGCGCGCATCATCGCCAAGGTCAATTCGCTGTGCGATAAGGACATCATCGAGGCGCTCTATGCGGCGTCGGCAGCGGGCGTAAAGATCGACCTGATCGTCCGCGGCATCTGCTGCCTCAGGGTCGGTATCCCCGGCGTGAGCGAGAATATTACGGTGCGCTCCATCGTGGGCAACTATCTGGAGCACGCGAGAATCTTTTACTTCGAGAACGACGGCAAGCCGGAGGACTACTGCGCCAGCGCGGACTGGATGCCCAGAAATCTGGAGCGCCGCGTGGAGATTCTCTTCCCGGTGGAGAAGCCGAAGCTGCAGGAGAGACTGCGGCATATTCTGGACTGCCAGCTGCGGGACACGGCCAAGGCGTCCCTGTTGAAGCCGGACGGCAGCTATGAGAAGAAGGAGAAGCGCGGCAAAGAGGCGGTCAACGCGCAGCTGCAGTTTGCCCTGGAGGCGAAGGAACTCGCCAGGGCGGAACAGAACGCAGGCAGCGGGAGAGTGTTTATCCCCGAGACGCCCCATGACGAAGAGTGAGCGCTGCACCGCAGAAGAGGAAAGGAATCGGGATCACATGAAGTTATATCTGGCCTCGGCTTCGCCGAGAAGAAAGGAACTGCTGAAGCAGATCGGGCTGTCTTTTAAGACGATGCCGAGCACCGTGGAGGAGAAGATCACGAAAACCGAACCGCAGGAGGTAGTGGAAGAACTTTCCTATCAGAAGGCCGTGGACGTCTGCGGCAGGCTGACCGAGAGCGGACAGGAGGATTTCGTCGTGATCGGCGCGGACACGGTGGTGTCCTGTTGGGGCGAGATTCTCGGCAAGCCCGCGGACAGAGAGGACGCGCGCGGGATGCTCAAGAAGCTGCAGGGCGGCAGTCATCAGGTGTACACCGGCGTGACGCTGGCGTGGAAGTATTCCGGCATGGCGCCGATGTATCACACCTTCAGCGAGTGCACGGATGTGACCATGTATTCCATGACGGAGGAAGAGATCGCAAGATACGTGGACAGCGGGGAGCCGATGGACAAGGCGGGCGCCTACGCGATCCAGGGACTGTGCGCCGCGTATATTCAGGGTGTCTGCGGGGACTATAACAATGTGGTCGGACTGCCGGTAGGCAGGGTGTATCAGGAGTTGAGGAAGAGGGGGCTGGTGTAATGTAATCTCAAGTTTTGAAGCAAAATCGGCGTAACCTTTATAAACACTGGGCTGCGCCGATTTCTCTGTATAGCGTAATG
>CANPXP010000038.1 GCA_947586255.1 uncultured Lachnospiraceae bacterium
CTGAAAATCCAGTCTTTACAAGGGTTTAAAAGGCGTCCGACTGCTATGGAAAAGCGATTAGACTGTCAAACTTCCGTGTTGACGATCAGAAGCACCTTTCCCTGATAATCCGACAGAGCAATCTCGCTGCCGTCCTGCGCCTTAACTTTAAAATCATAGATCCCCATATCATAACCTTCTATCATTTTTACAAGATTTAATCTCGCGCTATTGATAAGATATTTATATCACTTCTGAGAATCATTGTCAAGAACTTAAACACAAATGGATAAGCATGGCCTTTTTCTGCAAATTCGTTGTAAAAAATATAGGATTTTGGTATCATATAGATACCGAAAAGGAATAAAAATGAAAACTGATGCAGGATTTCTCCTGTAAAGATCCGGATCTAATGAACTATGAGGCGCTTGCGGAGAAAGCAGGCTATTATAAGAAGGATGAGAAGGGAGTCAAGAAAATGTGCAAGTTATTAGAAGATATGAGAAATGAAGCAGCTGAAGAGGCCGCACGGGAAGCTGCATTATCCACTGCAAGAGAAAATGCAGAAAGACTGATTCGAAAAGGGCAAATGTCTCTTGAAGATATTGCTGACTGCATTCCGCTTTTGTCACTGGATGATCTGAAAAAGATAGAAGCGGAGATCATGTCGTTGGCATGATGACACAACTTGGCGGCAGTTCTCACCACAGACATATGTCTGCGGTGAGAACTGCCGCCAGATATTTTAATCATTTATTTTTTACAATCAATTATTCATCCTCTTCCTTCGGCAGCGTCACTTCCTTGCCGTCGTCATCCGGAAGATTGTACTTCTCGTCCTCGGGAATATCCTCCATCGCATCCTCGATATTCTCAAACTCCTGATTGCCGTCGCTGATCTTCTCACGGACCTTGGCAATCTTCGCGACCTTCACGTTGCTGTCCAGATTGATCATCTTAACGCCAGACGTGATTCTTCCCAGCGTAGAGATATCTTCCATGCGCAACTGTATAATGATACCTTCTGTTGTGATCATCATGATCTCATGGTCGTCGTTGACCGCTTTGACGCCGACCACATCACCGGTCTTCTCTGTGATCTTATAGCACTTCACACCCTTGCCGCCGCGTTTCTGTACCGTAAATTCATCCAGATAGGTGCGCTTGCCGAGACCGTTTTCAGATACGATCAGCAGAGAATCGCCCTGATGGTCAAGCTGCATGCCGACAATCTCATCCCCATCGGACAGGTTCATACCGATCACGCCCATCGAGGCTCTTCCGGTAGGCCGCACATCCGTCTCCTTGAAGCGGATGCACATACCCAGTTTCGTCACCAGGAAAATTTCTGTCTCGTTGGAAGTCGTCTTCACCTCAATCAGCTCATCATCCTCACGGAGATTGATGGCAATCAATCCGTTTTTGCGCACATTGTTGTACTCCATGACGGAGGTTTTCTTGACGATACCCTTCTTCGTCACCATGAAAAGATTCTTATCTTCCTCATATTCCTTAATCGGAATCATGGCGGAGATCTTCTCTCCCGGACTCAGCTGCAAGATATTGACGATTGCGATACCTCTCGATGTACGGCTCGACTCCGGAATCTCATAAGCCTTCAGCCGGTATACACGTCCCAGGTTCGTAAAGAACATCAGATAATGGTGCGTCGTCGTCATAAGCAGGTCTTCGATGTAATCTTCCTCGATTGTCTGCATTCCCTTGATGCCTTTACCGCCGCGGTTCTGTGCCTTGAAATTGTCGACGGTCATCCGCTTCACATAGCCGAGGCTGGTCATGGCAATCACGGTATTTTCTCTCGGAATCAAATCTTCCATGTTGATATCATAGACGTCAAAACCGATCTGACTCCTCCTGTCGTCGCCGTACTTCTCGACAATCATCAGAAGTTCTTCTTTGATTACGCCAAGCAGAAGCTTTTCATCCGCCAGAATCGCTTTCAACTCAGCGATCTTCATAATCAGTTCCTTATGTTCGTTCTCAATCTTCTCCCGCTCCAGACCTGTCAGCGCTCTCAGACGCATATCCACGATGTTCTGTGCCTGTGTATCGGACAATTCGAAACGCTCTATCAATCTGTCCTTTGCGATCTGAGTTGTCTGGCTGTTTCTGATAATCTGTATCACTTCATCGATGTTATCCAGCGCGATGAGCAGACCCTGTAAAATGTGATCTCTCTCCTCAGCTTTGTTCAAGTCATATTTCGTTCTTCTGGTGACGACTTCCTCCTGATGCTGCAGATAGTAGGTGAGCATATCGAGGAGATTCATCACTTTCGGCTCATTATTGACGAGAGCCAGCATAATCACACCGAAGGAATCCTGCATCTGTGTATGCTTGTAGAGCTGATTCAAGATTACATTGGCGTTGGCGTCCCTGCGAAGTTCAATCACGATACGCGTACCTTCGCGGTTCGTCTCATCGCGGAGATCTGTGATGCCGTCGATCTTTTTCATTTTTACCAGATCGGCAATCTTGAGAATCAGATTCGCCTTATTCACCATATAGGGAAGTTCCGTGACAATAATCTGAGACTTACCGTTGGGGAGCGTCTCGATATCCGTCACAGCGCGCACGCGCACCTTGCCGCGTCCCGTGCGGTAAGCCTCCTCGGCGCCTCTCGTTCCAAGGATAATACCGCCTGTCGGAAAGTCCGGCGCCTTGACGATACTCAGAATCTCATCAATATCGGTCTGTCTGTTCTCGTTCACCCTGTTGTCGATAATCTTGACTACGGCGTTCGTCACCTCACGAAGATTGTGAGGCGGGATATTGGTCGCCATGCCGACGGCAATACCGGAAGTACCGTTTACCAGCAGATTCGGATAACGGCTCGGCAGTACGACAGGCTCTTTCTCCGTATCGTCAAAGTTTGGAACAAAGTCCACTGTATTCTTGTTAATGTCGGCGAGAAGTTCCATGGAAATCTTGCTCAGTCTCGCCTCCGTATAACGCATCGCGGCGGCGCCATCGCCGTCCTCGGAACCGAAATTGCCGTGACCGTCTACTAATGGATAACGGGTAGACCACTCCTGCGCCATATTGACCAGGGCTCCATAGATCGAACTGTCGCCGTGAGGGTGATATTTACCCATCGTATCACCGACGATACGGGCGCTCTTTCTGTGCGGCTTATCCGGACCGTTGTTCAACTCTATCATGGAATACAGGACGCGTCTCTGTACCGGCTTCAGACCGTCTCTCACATCGGGAAGCGCACGGGCGGCGATAACGCTCATGGCATAATCGATATAAGAGTCTTCCATTTTTTTCTTAAGGTCTACTTCCTCGATTTTGTCAAATATTTTATCGTCCATTCCAAACCTCATTTCAAACTGTCATTCTTATCACAATATGCTCTATGAACAATATCGCCGGCGTCAGATATCCAGATTCTTGACAAACTTCGCATTCTCCTCGATAAAGATGCGCCTGGGCTCCACTTTATCTCCCATCAGCGTATTGAATGTCAGATCTACCTCGGATTCCTCTTCTTCGTTGATATTCACACGCAGAAGAATACGCTTCTCGGGATCCATCGTCGTCTCCCACAGCTGCTCCGCGTCCATCTCGCCCAGACCCTTATAGCGCTGAATCTTATTGTTCTGGTCGCGGCCGACCTCTGCGAGAATTTTATCCAGCTCTTCATCGCTGTAAGCGTACCACACCTGTCTGTTTTTCTCTAATTTATAGAGAGGCGGTTTCGCCAGGTACACGTGTCCCTGCTTAATCAATTCCGGCATAAAACGATAGATGAAAGTGAGCATCAGCGTCGCGATATGCGCGCCGTCCACATCGGCATCCGTCATGATGATTATCTTGTCGTAGCGCAGCTTCGTGATATCGAAATCTTCATGAATACCCGTTCCGAAAGCGGTGATCATCGACTTGATCTCCGCGTTGCCGTAGATCTTATCAAGTCTCGCCTTCTCCACATTCAATATCTTGCCCCGCAAGGGAAGAATCGCCTGTGTCGCGCGGCTTCTCGCCTTCTTGGCGGAACCGCCCGCGGAATCTCCCTCCACGATATAAATCTCACAATTTTTCGGATCCTTGTCGGAACAGTCGGCGAGCTTACCGGGAAGAGAACTTCCCTCCAACGCCGTCTTACGGCGGGTCAGATCTCTCGCTTTTCTGGCTGCCTCCCTGGCGCGCTGCGCAAGAATGGATTTCTCACAGATCGTCTTGGCGACGGCGGGATTCTGCTCCAGGTAATAAGTAAGCTGTTCGCTGACTACGCTGTCCACAGCGCCTCTGGCTTCGGAATTGCCGAGTTTCTGTTTTGTCTGTCCCTCAAACTGAGGATCTTCGATCTTGATACTGATGATCGCTGTAAGGCCCTCTCTGATATCCTCACCGGACAGATTCGCCTCGCTGTCCTTAAGCAGTTTATTGCTGCGGGCATAATCGTTGAAGGTTTTGGTCAGGGCGTTTCTGAAACCCACCAGATGCGTGCCGCCTTCCGGCGTATTGATGTTATTTACGAAGCTGTAAACACTCTCATTGTAGGAATCGTTGTGCTGCAGCGCCACTTCCACATAGACGCCGTTCTTCATGCCCTCGAAGTACATAACGTCACTGTAGAGCGCTTCCTTGCTTTTATTCAGATATGTAACAAACTCCTTGATACCGCCTTCATAGTGAAATTCCCTCTTCTGCTCGATCCCTTCTCTGGTATCTTTCAGAATAATTTTCAGGCCCTTTGTGAGGAAAGCCGTCTCGCGGAGTCTCGTCTTCAGCGTATCGTAATCAAAAACGGTATCCTCAAAAATTGTGGAATCCGGCAGAAAATGCACTCTTGTGCCGGTCTTTTCCTTCTCGCATTCTCCCACGACTTTCAGAGAGTAACATACATGTCCTCTCTCATAGCGCTGCTTATACACTTTGCCTTCGCTGAAAATCTCAACCTCCAGCCAATCTGACAGGGCGTTTACAACGGACGCTCCCACGCCGTGCAGACCGCCGGATACCTTGTATCCCCCGCCGCCGAATTTACCGCCGGCGTGCAGAATCGTAAATACGACCTCCACAGCCGGGATACCCGCCTTGTGGTTGATACCGACAGGGATTCCTCTTCCGTTATCCTCCACGGTGACAGAATTATCCTGGTTGATCGTTACGTAAATCGTATTGCAGAATCCCGCCAGTGCCTCGTCAACCGAATTGTCGACGATTTCGTAGACCAGATGATGAAGTCCTCTCAGAGAAGTACTTCCGATGTACATGCCGGGCCTCTTTCTTACCGCCTCAAGACCCTCCAATATCTGAATCTGATCCGCGCCATAATCTTTATCCATCTGTTCACCATGCCTTTCCTGAGGACCTAAATATCTCTGTCAATTATTTTGCCATTTTCAATATGAAAAACTCTGTCAATCTCAAACCTGTTATTCACGAATTCATCCAGACCCGTACAGGTGATGATCGTCTGGATGTCGCCGATCGTGCTGAGAAGATAATTCTGTCTGTTGCTGTCAAGTTCCGACAATACATCATCAAGAAGCAGCACAGGATGATCCTTTGTCATTTTTTTCACCAACTCGATCTCCGACAGCTTCAAGGATAACGCCGCCGTCCGCTGCTGTCCCTGAGAACCGAATTTTCGGATATCGATATCTCCAACAATAAAAGAAAAATCATCTCTGTGCGGGCCGGTGACGGTTTGCTTTAATTTAATATCACGTTCCTGATTTCTGACAAGCGTCTCCTCATAATCTTCAATCAAGACGTCAGGTTCATAATGAATCGACAACTCTTCCCTGCCGCCCGACAATTTTTTGTGAATATCAAAAATGATTTCATTTAACTGCTCTACAAATAATTTTCTTCTCTCTATGATCTTGCTTCCGAAAGAGACAAGCTGAGAGTCCCATATGTTCAAAGTATCCCTGAGAGAGGGATTAAAGTACATATCTTTGAGAAGTTTATTGCGCTGATTAACGATTCTGTTATAATGATTCAGATTATAGAGATAAAACTGATCCAGCTGACACAATTCCATATCTACGAATCTTCTTCTCTCTGCCGGACCATTTTTGATAATACTCAAATCCTCCGGAGAAAAGAAAACGACATTCAACAAACCGAGTAATTCCGCCGCTTTTTTTATTTTCTGCCCGTCTATCGCTATTCCCTTGGACTTATTCTTGCGAAGATGCATATCGATTCTCATCTCTATGCCGTCTTTTTCAAGATAAGTCCTGATATGGGCTTCGTCTTTATAAAAATTTACAATATCCTTATCTTTACTTCCCTTATGCGATTTTGTAGTGGCGGACAGATAGATCGCCTCCAGGATATTCGTCTTGCCCTGCGCGTTGTCCCCGTACAAAATATTCGTTCCGCCGCTGAAATCGATATGTAAAAAATCGTAATTTCTAAAATCAGCCAGCTCCAATGATTTTATAATCATCAGTTTTCTACCTTAATCAATTTTTCGTCAAATTCAACTATATCGCCGGCATAGATCTTCTTACCGCGCTGCAGCTGCACTTCTCCGTTTACCTTGACCAGTCCTTCCTGAATTTCAGTCTTGGCGTCCGATCCGGAGTCAACCAATCCCGCCAGTTTTAACAGCTGACCCAATTTGATATAATCGTCCTTAATCTGAATTATTTCCATATTTTTCACTTATATACTCAGCTCACCGTAATAAAGTTCACCGGAAGAATCACATAGATATAAGATTCCTCTGCGTTTCTGATAAAGCAGGGCGCCTTCGGATTCACCATGTACAGATCTATCTCTTCATCGTCGATGACACGGAGAGAATCGATCAGAAACTTGGGATTGAAACCGATCATAAGGTCTTTGCCCTCTTTCTTGATATCGATATCTTCATTCATGCTTCCCTTGGTGGAATTCATCTTTAATTCCATGACGCCGTCCGTGATATTGATGATGATGGGCTTCTTATCTCCCTCCTTTACAAGCAGGGTCGCTCTGTCGATACAGTCGAGAAGCTCCTTCTTGTTGATTCTTATCTTTGTCTCATAATCGTTGGAAAGCATCTGATCGATATTAAAGTACTCTCCCTCGATTAGCCTGGAAACGACAATAGTTCTGTCAAATTCAAACAGAATGTGTCTGTCCGTAAAATAAATGCTCACATCCCTGTCCATATCGCCGGAGAGGATCTTGCTCATTTCGCTCAGAGTCTTGCCCGGAACGACGACCTTTTTGTCCGCATAAGAATTTTTGAGAGAAATTTTTCTGATGGAAATGCGGTGTCCGTCCAGAGAGACAACTTTCAGAGTATCGTCCTTGATCTCGAACAATTCTCCCGTCATCAGTCTGTTATTGTCATTGTCGGCGATGGAGAAGATCGTCTGTCTGACAACTTCCTTCAGAGTAAACTGAGAAACCATGACGCTGTCATTTCTCTCAATTTCGGGCAGGAACGAGAAATCCTCTCCGGATTTGCCGATGATATTGAACTCCGCCTTTTCACACGTGATCTTTGTCATATAAGAAGCATCTGTCGTTATTGTGATATCGCTGTCGGGAAGTTTCCTGACAATCTCCGAGAAGATCTTCGCGTCGAGAGCGACCATACCCTTCTCGATGATCTCGCCGTCAATCACCGTTTCTATGCCCAATTCCATATCGTTTGCAATCAGCTTGATCTCGCCGTTTCTCGTATCGACAAGAATACATTCCAGAATAGACATAGTCGTCTTATTCGGGACAGCCTTACAGGCGGTTTGAACACCGTTTACCAGGTTAGCTTTCTCACATACAATTTTCATTCGTGCATAACTTCCTTTCTTACATGTGCATGTTTTTTTGGCCGTCGTCGGCTTGTTTATTTATATAATAATTTAGTAATATTAATAATAATGGCTGTTGATATGTGGATAACCCCATCTATTATACTATTTTTCAATAAAATTGAAAACGATTAAGTTGTGAAAAACTTTTCATAACTCAAAAATATCTGTGGATATCAGGAAGGATTGATTTTCTTCTTGATAATGTCTATCTTGTTTTTTATGTCTTCATCCGTCTCAATTTCAGAGGCAATCTTCTTGACGCCGTGGATAACTGTCGTGTGATCCTTCTTCTCAAGAAGCTTCGCGATATCGGCGTAGGACATGCCGATAATATATCTGCACAAGTACATGATGATCTGTCTTGGCAACACGAATTCAGAATTTCTTTTTTTAGAGGTGATATCCTGCGGATCGACGCCAAAATGCTCCGCGACCACCTCTATGATCAGAGAAGGAGTCACTACTTTCGGTTGATTGGGATAGATCACATCCTTGAGAGCTTCCTCCGCGTACGCCATATTGATGTCCACTTTATTCAGCTTGGAGAAAGCGATGATTTTGTTGAAGGCTCCCTCCAATTCTCTAATATTGGATTTGATATTGTTGGCGATATACTGGAATACTTCGTCGTCTATCTTCTTATTATATATCTCGGCATTCTTTCTTAAGATCGCCATTCTCGTCTCATAGTCGGGCGGCTGGATATCCGCCACCAGTCCCCACTCGAACCGGGACCGGATTCTCTCTTCCAGCGTGTCCATGTCTTTCGGCGGCTTATCGGATGACAGAATAACCTGTTTGCCCGCGGAGTGCAGCGTGTTGAAGGTATGGAAAAATTCCTCCTGTGTGCTTTCCTTGCCGATGATGAATTGAATATCGTCTATCATCAAAACATCTACATTTCTGTATTTTTCGCGGAACTTGCTCATTTTTTTGGCGTCGCCGCTCCTGATGCTGTCAATTACCTCGTTGGTAAAAGCCTCGGAGGTGACGTACAGGATTTTCATATTCGGATTCTGGCCCAGTATAAAATGACCGATCGAGTGGATCAGGTGTGTCTTGCCGAGACCGGCTCCTCCGTATATGTAGAGCGGGTTATATACTTTGCCGGGGGATTCCGCTACCGCCAGACACGCGGAGTGCGCGAATCTGTTGTTGCTTCCCACCACAAAGGTATCAAATTTATATTTCGGATTCAGGTTCGCGTTCTCATAGTTAATGTTGTAGATGGTCTTTCCGGAGGGAAGAATGTCGTCGGAAGACTCGTTCATGGCGTCGGATTCCAATATAAAATCAATATCGTAGGTGTGATTCATCATCTCAGCGATCGTTACCTGAAAGAAAATCTTATATTTGGAAGAAATATAGTTCAAAGCATGAGCCTGATTTGACGGGATCATGATCGTGACCACATTGTCCTTAACTTTATGAAAAGTGAGAGGTTCAATCCACGTAGAGTAGGAAATATCGGAAAGCTCATATTCTTTCCGCAGAGTCTGTTTAATTAAATCCCAGTTTTCCTTGATTGAATCCATATCGAACCCTCTTTAAAATAAATTGCTGCAGTAACTTGCGGCGAATATATGCCACATCGATATTAACCTACCATATATAATAATATAAATAGCTTAAAAATTCAAATGATAAGTTGTCCACAGATCAGATTCATTTATAACCATAAGTTTACATATTTTTTATGCTGCGTGAAATGAATGTGTATAACTTTAAAATTGATTATCAACGCCTTTCACGCTCCATTTTTAAACAAAAAATGAAATTATTAACATACGGATTTTGAGTTATACACATCTTATGCACATTATGTGGATATATTTATGTAAAGCGAATAACAAAATTATAGCTTTTCGGGAACAAAAAATCTACAGTTTTACTTGACGTTTCTGCGCAAATTATATATAATCAACATGTTGTTTTTCCAATATCACAGTAAAATATCTACCTTATATATTAAGGTTTGCAAGAAGGAGGTGCATCGATATGAAAATGACCTTTCAGCCGAAGAAGAGACAGCGGTCCAAGGTACACGGATTCCGTAAGAGAATGAGTACCGCAGGCGGAAGAAAAGTAATCAAGGCAAGACGCGCAAAGGGAAGAAAGAAATTATCAGCATAGACCGCATTTTTTGTGGTCTATTTTTCTCTACGGAAAGGTACGTTCAGAGATGATATTTTCAGAGTCCTTGAAAAAAAACAGCGATTTCCGGAATGTTTATGAAAATGGCAAGAGCTTTGCCGACAAGTATCTGGTAATGTATGTATTGGAAAACAACATGAACATAAACAGACTGGGAATATCCGCCAGCAGGAAGATCGGAAACAGTGTCGTGCGACACAGATTTGCCAGGCTGGTGAGAGAGAGTTACCGGCTACACGAAAATATATTTAATAGTGGTTTAGATATAGTAGTCGTTGCAAGAAAAAGTGCTGCCTCTGCTGGATATGAAGAAATTGAGGGAGCGTTGTTACATCTATCGAAGCTTCATCACATGATCAAGATTTATTTCTATGATGAAGACAATTAGAAGTTGATATGAAAAAATTACTAATTTATCTTATTAAGTTCTATAGAAAATATATCTCTCCGATGAAGAGCACAAAATGTCCTTATATTCCGACCTGCTCGGAATATGGCTTGGAAGCTGTTGAGAAGTATGGCGCTTTCAAGGGAGGACTTCTGGCTCTGTGGAGGATATGCAGATGTAATCCTTTTTCAAAAGGTGGTTATGACCCTGTCCCTTAGGGGCAGATTTCAGATTTAGGAGGTAATTTTATAGTGTCGGACATTTTATTGACTCAGTATTCCGGTAGGATTGTAGGTCCGATCGCCAAGCTTCTGGGTTATATTATGGAAGGAATATTCGTTTTGCTGGATAAGATCGGCATTCCGAATATCGGGCTTTCCATTATTTTGTTTACGATTGTCATTTATCTGCTGCTGATGCCTTTGACAATCAGACAACAGAAATTTTCCAAGCTGTCGGTCAGAATGAATCCGGAACTCCAGGCGATTCAGGCCAAATATAAGGGAAAGAACGACAATGAGTCCATGATGGCTATGAATATGGAGACGAAGGCGGTATATGCCAAGTACGGCGTGTCTCCTTCCGGAAGCTGTGTGCAGCTGCTGATTCAGATGCCGATTTTGTTTGCCCTGTATCGTGTCATCTACAGTATGCCCGCTTATGTAAGCAAGATTAAGGAAGCTTTCTTTCCGCTGGTAGACAATCTGATCGCGCAGCAGGGAAGTTCCGATTTTGTTCAGACTTTTTCGCAGGCGCGCATGTATGCCAGACAGTTTACAAACGAATCCTTTACGAGCGGCGTGACTTCTTACGTACAGAATACCTTTATCGATGTGCTCAACAAGGCGTCCACTGCGGAGTGGCTCAGCATTAAGGACAAGTTTCCGGCTCTGTCCGCGGATGTGGACCATACGCTTTCTCTGCTAAATCAGTACAATAGCTTTCTGGGACTGAATATCGGCAATTCTCCTTCCTATGTAATGAAGGAGGCGATTGCGTCCAGATCTTTTCTGCTGCTGATTGGCGCTCTGTCGATTCCGGTACTGTCCGCGGTGACACAGTGGATCAATGTCAAGCTGATGCCGCAGCAGGATACGGAACAGAATAACAAGAATGCGAGCGACCAGCAGAACGCTATGATGCAGTCCATGAAGACCATGAATATGATGATGCCGATTATGTCAGCTGTCTTCTGCTATACGCTTCCCGCAGGTATGGGTTTGTACTGGGTGGCCGGTTCTGTGGTGAGAAGTATTCAGCAGGTTGTCATCAATAAGCATATTGATAAGATGGACCTGGATGAAGTTATCAGGAAGAATGAAGGCAAGGCTAAGAAAAAGATGGAAAAGGCTGGCGTGAAGGCGCAGCAGATGGCGGCCTATGCCAACATGAATACCAAGAATGTGAGCGGTATTCCGAAGGCGCAGTCCAGACCGAACATGACGCAGGAAGAGAGAGAAGAGGCGGTCAGGAAATCTACGGAATATTACAATAAGAACGCGAAACCGGGCAGCATGATGTCCAAGGCAAATATGGTAAAACAGTATAACGAGAAGAATAACAAATAACGGAACGGAGGAATTATTATGGATTTTATAGAAGTATCGGCAAAGACAGTCAGCGACGCGATCACGGAGGCATGTCAGAAACTGACCGTCACAAGTGATAAACTGGAATATGAGGTTGTGGAGGAAGGTTCTTCAGGTTTCCTGGGAATCGGTTCCAAGCCCGCTGTGATCAAGGCGAGGGTAAAATGTTCTCTGGAAGACACCGCCAAAGATTTTCTGAAGGACGTCTTTGCGGCTATGGATATGACGGTCGTGGTCGATGTGAAATATGATGAGGCTGAGAATTCCATGGATATCGACTTAAGCGGCGACGATATGGGTGTTCTGATCGGCAAGAGAGGACAGACTCTCGATTCCCTGCAGTATCTTGTATCTCTCGTTGTCAATAAGAATGTGGAAAATTATATCAGGGTCAAGGTTGATACGGAGAATTACCGTCAGAGAAGAAAAGAGACGCTTGAGAATCTCGCGAAGAATATCTCCTATAAGGTTAAGAGAACAAAGAGGCCTGTATCCTTGGAGCCTATGAATCCTTATGAGAGAAGAATTATTCACTCGGCTCTTCAGAATGATAAATATGTCACGACACACAGCGAGGGAGAAGAACCGTTCCGACATGTTGTGGTTGTATTGAAGAAATATGAGAGAAGCTGAGATACACAGCTGTGAGATAAAGTCCTACAAGTCATTTTGCGGCTTGCGGGACTTTTTCATCATTACGGGGTAATTATATGTATTCTGAGAAGAGAGAGACAATCGCGGCGATTGCGACGGCTGTGTCCGACGCCGGTATTGGAATCATACGGATTAGCGGCAACGACGCGATAGAAATTGTTGACAGCGTATACAGAAATGCCAGAGGGGAACAGACTTTAAAAAAGTATGACTCTCACACAATCCATTACGGTTATATCGTAGAAAAAGATGAGACAGTGATCGACGAAGTCATGATTTCCGTTATGAAGGCTCCAAAAAGTTATACGATGGAGAATACGGTAGAGATTAACTGTCACGGCGGCATGTTTATTATGAGAAAAATCCTCGAACTGGTTCTTCAGGCAGGCGCCAGAACCGCGGAGCCGGGAGAGTTTACAAAGCGCGCTTTTCTGAACGGAAGAATTGATCTGTCTGAAGCCGAGGCGGTTATGGACATCATTCATGCCAAGAATGAATTTGCCTTAAAGTCCTCCGTGAGCCAGTTAAAAGGTTCTGTTTCTGATGTCATTAAGGAGATCAGGGCCGATATCATACATGAAGTCGCTTTTATTGAGGCTGCCTTGGATGATCCGGAGCATTTTGATCTGGAGGCGGAAGGCTATGACAAAATGCTTCTCCAAAAAGTGAAAAAAGTTGACAAACAGATTCAGAATCTCATCGATTCCGCGGACGACGGAAAAGTGCTGGCGGAAGGTATTCGCACTGTGATTGTCGGAAAACCCAATGTCGGAAAGTCCTCTCTCTTAAATATTCTGGTAGGAGAAGAGAGAGCGATCGTCACGGATATCGCCGGCACCACCAGAGATATTCTGGAGGAAACCGTTGTGATCGGCGGTATTATGTTCCGCATTTTGGATACTGCTGGTATCCGTTCCACGCGCGACGCTGTGGAAAAAATCGGTGTGGAGAGAGCGCAGAAAGCGGTTTCGGAAGCCGATTTGATCTTGTATGTCGTCGATTCCTCCGTTCCGTTTGACGAGAATGATCGCAAGGTTCTGGAGGCGATCAGAGGGAAGCGCACAATTGTTCTTTTGAATAAATCGGATTTGACTTCCGTTATTTCAGAGGAGACAGTTCATTCTTTTTTGGCTGATGAAGACGATCTTCATATCAGCCGAATGATCAAAACTTCCATGAAGGACAAGGCGGGTATTCAGATTTTTATGGATACTGTCAGAGAAATGTTCTTTCACGGTGATATTTCCTATCATGATGAAGTCTATATTACAAATGCGCGTCATAAGGAGGCGCTTGAGGAAGCTCATAATAGCCTGATTCAGGTTGAGAAGAGTATAGAGGATCAGATGCCGGAAGATTTTTATACGATTGATATGATGAGTGCGTACGCTTCTCTCGGAAAAATTATCGGGGAAGAAGTCGGAGAAGATCTGGTGAATGAGATTTTCGGTAAATTCTGTATGGGGAAATAGTGTGAACAGAAGATACGGAAAGGTAGACTATGTTGCAGAATAAAATTCAGACAGACGTGTGTGTCGTCGGCGCCGGGCACGCTGGCTGCGAGGCCGCTCTGGCGTGCGCGAGGCTCGGTCTCGATACGGTGATCTTTACAGTCAGTGTGGACAGTATCGCTCTGATGCCGTGCAATCCGAATGTGGGCGGCACTTCCAAGGGACATCTGGTGCGTGAGATCGACGCTCTCGGCGGGGAGATGGGTAAAAATATCGACAAGACTTTTATTCAGTCCAAGATGCTGAATAAGTCCAAAGGTCCCGCGGTACATTCCCTGCGTGCGCAGGCGGACAAGGCGGAATATTCCAGGCAGATGCGCAAGGTTCTGGAGAACCAGGAACACTTGACGATCAGACAGGCGGAGGTCTGTGAACTGATAACTGAACCCTGTGAAAAATCTTCTCTGCCGGATGACAGTATAGCGACGAAACGGATTATCGGCGTCAAAACTTACACGGGAGCCGTCTATGAATGTAAGGCGGTTGTCTTGTGTACCGGCACTTACCTGAAGGCGAGATGTCTGTGCGGGGAAGCGATTACTTATACCGGACCGAACGGGCTGCAGGCGGCGAATCATCTGTCGGATTCTCTGCGGGATCTCGGAATTGAACTCAGAAGATTCAAGACCGGCACGCCGGCCAGAATGGACGGCAGGTCTATCGATTATAGCAAGATGGAAGAACAGTTCGGAGATGAGCGGGTGATCCCGTTCTCTTTTTCCACCGATCCGGAAGATGTACAGATTGATCAGGTATCATGCTGGCTGACCTATACGAATGAGAAGACCCATGAAATTATCAGGGCGAATCTCGACCGTTCGCCGATTTACGCGGGTATTATAGAGGGAACGGGTCCGCGTTATTGCCCTTCCATCGAAGATAAAGTGGTAAAATTCGCGGATAAGGACAGGCATCAGGTTTTTATCGAACCGGAGGGACTTCACACAAACGAGATGTATGTCGGCGGTATGTCGTCCTCTCTTCCGGAAGATGTGCAGATCGCTATGTACCGCACCGTTCCGGGACTGGAAAACTGTAAGATCGTGCGCAACGCCTATGCGATCGAATATGACTGCATCGATCCGAAACAGCTGCGCCCATCCCTGGAATTCAAGGATATCAGGGGACTGTTCAGCGGAGGACAGTTTAACGGCAGCAGCGGTTATGAGGAGGCCGCCGCGCAGGGATTGATCGCCGGCGTCAACGCGGCTATGATGATTCTTGGAAAAGAAGCTGTTATTTTGGACAGATCGCAGGCGTATATCGGCGTTTTGATTGATGATCTGGTGACAAAAGAAAATTTTGAACCCTACCGCATGATGACCTCCAGAGCGGAATACCGGCTTTTGCTCAGACAGGACAACGCCGATCTGCGGCTTCGTGAGATCGGATACAGAACCGGGCTTGTATCGAAGGAAGTATACGAGGCGACGCTTCGCAAGAAAGAGCTGATCGATCGTGAAGTCGCGCGCCTGAAAAATACGGTTGTGGGAGCGGCGAAGGAAAATCAGGAATTTTTAGTATCTCATGGCAGCGCCGAGCTGAAAACAGGTATGAGCCTGGCAGAGCTTATGTGCCGGCCGGAGCTTTCCTATGAGATACTTTCTGAGATTGATCCGGATCGTGAACTTCTTTCCGATGATGTGATTGAGCAGGTGGAAATTGAGATTAAATATGAAGGATATCTTGCACGACAGCTTCGTCAGGTGGAGCAGTTCAGAAAGATGGAGAAAAAACGCATTCCGGCTGACATAGATTATAATGACGTCAAATCGCTGCGGCTGGAAGCAAGACAAAAGCTGATAACTTATAAGCCTGTGTCGGTGGGACAGGCGTCGAGAATATCCGGTGTGTCGCCTGCGGATATCTCGGTGTTGCTGGTATATTTGGAGAAATATAACAGACAGAAAAATGATGATGGTAAACGTTCTGAATGATTGTTTCTATAGATGAATGAGGGTAAAAATGGATCTCGGTTATCATAAACAGTATGATCTGCAGCAATTTCAGAAGGATCTTGACGCGCTTCAAATTACTTTGTCTGAAAAACAGATACAACAATTTGTTGTATACTATGAAATGCTGATTGCGAGAAACGAGTCGGTGAATCTCACGGCGATCACGGATTTTGAGGAAGTGTGCAAGAAACATTTTATCGACAGTCTCTCTCTGGTGAAAGTGACAGATCTGTCTGGTTGTAAGCGGGAGACGGATATTTCCTGCGGGCAGCAGGGATTGACTTTGATCGATATCGGTACTGGCGCCGGTTTTCCGGGGATTCCCTTGAAGATCGCTTTTCCGGATCTGCGCGTTACGCTCTTGGATTCTCTGAACAAGAGAGTTGATTTTCTCAATGAAGTGATCTCTGAACTGGGGCTGAAAGAAATCGAGGCAATTCACGGGCGCGCAGAAGATTATGCCAGGCCGGGACAGCTTCGGGAGCAGTATGACCTGTGCGTATCGCGGGCGGTGGCTAACTTATCTGTCCTGACGGAATATTGTCTTCCCTATGTCAAGGTGGGAGGAAGTTTTGTTGCGTATAAATCGGAGAAGGCGGCGGAGGAAATGGAAGAGGCCGAAAATGCGATCTCTATTCTGGGCGGCGGTCCGGCAGAGCAGATTTCCTTCATGCTTCCGGATTCCGATATCGGACGCAGTCTGGTGACGATTGCAAAGGTGAATACAACGCCGGCGAAATATCCCCGAAAAGCCGGGACGGCGTCCAGGAAGCCGATTAAGTAAGCCGCAGCTGCGGAATATTGTCAGCCGAAAAGTGTATCGGTATATAATACAGAAAAGAATTTTCAGCAAGGTTAATCTTTCAGGATAAGATGCCGATATGATATGAAAGAGTATGTTGCGGCAAATGGAGTTGCAGAAAGGTAAATTGCTTTGCAATTAACTTAAGTCAAAGGAGGACGAACATATGGGTATGGATATCACATCGGGTGGTTATCAGAATGTCTACGGAATGCCGAAACCCTCAATCAAGGGACGGACTTTTAAGCCGAGAACGTTGGAAGATCTCAGAGATACCACCAACAAATCCTGTGAAGTGGCAGATATGGAAAAGCTGATGGAAAAATACGATCCGGAGGCATACGCACAGTACAGTAAGCTGAAGGAGCAGGACAGTATGAGTCCCGGCAGCTACTCCAGATTACGTTTTATGTCAAAATGGGAAGATAAGATTAAAAAAGGTCTCAAGGACGGCACCATTTCTTCCGATGGCATCAGTCATACTTCCGGATCGAATGAGTCCAAGCTTTCGGCAAAGGCGCAGGACTTCCTGAAAAATCTGCGGAAACAGTACGGCGATTATGACTTTTTTGTCGGAAACAGCGGCGATGACCTGAAAGGACTGGCGAAGAGCGGCACCAAAGAATTTTCGATCATCTTTTCCAATGAAGAACTTGAAAAGATGGCTAACGACGCGGATTACGCCAAAGAAAAATTAAGTTCTATGGAGCACGCCGTGGATATGTCAAAGCAGATCTGCGAGCAGTTCGGCCAGAAGAGAAACGGCGCCGAGATCAGTAAAGTCGGTATCGTATTTAACGATGACGGCACGACTTCCTTCTTTGCGGAACTGGAGGAGTCGAGCGCAAAACAGAGGGAGCGTCTCGAGAGTAAGCGCGCCGAGAGAAGGGAAGAGGAGAAGAAGGCGGAAAAAGAGATCGATAAGTACGCCGGAAACAGACCGGATACGAAGCGCGTAGAAGTAGAGGCAAACAGTCTGGAAGAGCTTCTTGAGAAGATGAACGGAATCGACTGGAGTTCCGTCAAGCCGGAGAAAATGCCGGAAACCGGCGGAAAATACGATTTCACCGTTTAGAGTATCAATATAAGAAATTGAAAAAGACTGTCGCATCGGTCGGAAATATCGTCCGGGCGGCAGTCTTTTTATTTTTTATTCTCCGAGGAAAATTCTGATCTGCTCTAATATCTCGTCCGGCGCCTCCAGCTGCGGCAGGTGTTTCGTGCCGGAGATATAGACTTCCTCGATGGCCGGATTGTAATATTGATAATTTTCAATGGTGGTGTGAATGTCCGGCTCCTTTTCTCCGCCGATCATCAGGATGCTGTTGTCAATTTCCTTCAGCTCGCGCAGAATATTCAAATTCATATATTTTCCGGCATAGCTTGCAAGGGCATATTTGGAATTGTAGCCGCCGACGTGAGCGGCTTCCAGATAATTTGTGATATAGTTTTCCCTGATCTCTTCCGGATTGCAGAAGTATTGGTTCTGAAAACTTTTTTCAATCATGGTTTTATTGGCAAGCACATGATAGACGAATGTTCCCAGTACCGGTACTTCCAGGAAGAGCTTCATCAGCCTGGTCTGGTTGGAGGGAATCTGATTCTGCAAATACAGATTTTGCGGATTGATGCAGATGATCCTGCTCATGCAGTCGGGATTGTTATGGCAGGCCGACAGAACGAACGGTACGGATTCGCCCGATACAACTACAGACGTCTTTCTTTTAATCACGTTTGTGATGAAATCGCTGACAAGCTGCTCATACAGATTTCCCGTGTAGGTCATAGACGGTTTGTCCGACAGGCCGTAGCCGAGCAGATCCAGAGTGTAGATCTCATGCTTTTCGGTCAGGTTATTGATGAGTCGGTGGTATTCATAGCCGGAGCTGCCGACCGTGAGATCATGGATAAAGAGCAGAGGATTTCCGCTTCCTTTTTTCTGATATCTCACTTTGCCGAAGCGCCATTCATAATAGCGGTTCTCTGAATTGTTCAGCAGACTCTTCGCGGTGCACAGGGATGTATGCGCCCGATTGATCATATGCATTGCCAGAACAGAGGAACCTGATAATAAAACAGCGGTTGTCAGTTTTTTGTTCATAGGCGTAAACTCCTTTGCCTTATCTGATTATGGTTATCTCTATTATAATGGATAATCGAATTTCTTACAAATACTACCTGAGATTTTTTAATTACTGTTTGACAAATCTGTCATTTAGTTTATAGTAAAAGTGACATTGCGTTTATTTAATTGATATTATTTATATGGGCTTAATCGGAAATTATGGATTTATTAAATTTTGACATCATCCAGACAATCTATGATGAACTGAAGGAAGAACAGGCGAGACGACGTTCCCTGCTGCAGGAGAAGCAGCGGCAGATTCAGGACATTGATACAGAGAAAAACAATACGGAGCGAAAACAACTGCTTGCAGAATGTGATGATCTTGAAAGACAGATTTCTGCTCATGAGAAGAGAGTGGAACAGCTGGGAAAGTTTCTCTCAGAGTCCTTTATGTTGCATGTGAAACAATTTTCTATTCTGGATGCGCAGGAAAAGGAACGACAGAGAATAGCCAGAGATCTGCACGATACTTCCCTGCAGAATCTCACTTATCTGGTTCATAAGGTGGAGCTGGGGTCGCTTTACATCGATGAGGATCCTGTAAAAGCAAAGCTGGAGCTTGCCACAGTCGGAAAAGGAATCCGGCAGGTGATCGAGGAAATCAGAAATACAATTTTTGATTTGCGGCCGATGTCTGTCGATGATCTCGGATTGAAGGAGACGATTGATAAACTGCTTGCGGTATTGAATCAGGATAAGCAGTTTTATATTAAAACCGATATTGATGCCATTATAGATATGAGTTCCGATCCATCCGCACAGTTGATGTATATGTCTATCTATCGGATCATACAGGAATGTGTACAGAATGCGATTAAGCATTCCGACGGAAAAGAAATTTTTGTACAGTTAAAGGATTGCGGCAACTGTTATCGTATTGTCGTGCGGGACGACGGCAGAGGATTCGATGTCGATGCTGCCATGAAGAAGGAAAGGCATTTCGGATTGTCTGTTATCAAGGAACGAGTCATGTTTCTGGAGGGCAAAATGGATATCGATGTGAGTAATGGAACTTCTGTAGAAATAGAAATTCCGAAAGTAAAGAATGGGAAAAGGAAATAAGGGTTCATAACATAAAGAATGGAGGGAATAAGGCATGAGTACAAAAGTTATGATCGCGGACGACCACAGCTTGGTTAGAGAGGGAATCAAGCAGCTACTGGAATTTGACGGAAGCATCGAGGTGATCTCCGAGGCAGCCAATGGCGTAGAGTGTTTGGAAAAGTTGGAGGAAGGACTCCCCGAAGTCTTACTTTTGGATATCAATATGCCTGAAAAGAATGGTCTGGAAGTTTTGGAGGAAATTAAAAAGCGCGGTTATGATGTGAAGGTTTTGATTTTGACAGTACATAATGAATTGGAGTATCTGCTAAGAGCGATTGATATCGGTGTGGACGGATATATTTTAAAAGAGTCCGAATCGGCTGAGTTGAAGCGGGCGATCCAGACGGTTATATCCGGAGAAAATTATATTCAGGCAAGTCTGATTCCGGCGTTAAATAACCGTCTGGCGAATAGGGATATTGACAAAGATAAAATTGAATCCCTGACGAGCCGTGAGATGGAAGTGCTTGTTCGGATTGCAAACGGTATGATTAATAAGGAGATTGCAACCAGTTTAAATATCAGTGAGCGGACGGTGAAAAATCATATCTCTAATATATTTAAGAAGATAGATGTTTCCGACAGAACACAGGCGGCGGTTTTCGCAATTAAAAATAATATTGTGACGTTGTTTTAGAGTGGCGGTGATGCGTTTGGTGCTGTACGGTGGTGGTTTGATATCGATATGGGTGTTAGATAAGTATGTTTCACGTGAAACATTTTCAAAATATTGGAATATTGGTACTAGATAATGTTTCGCTTAAAATAATTTGACCCAAGATATTGTGCGGATTCCGTGAAACATTCTATTTATAACGGGAAACCGACCGTGAAACATAGTGTTTGGACAAATATTCTGGTCAAAATTTGTCAATGGAGATAAATAGCAGTGAATCTACAGACAAATAGAAGTGCACCTCCACCCACATTATGTCTGCCGCCAACATGTCGATTTTCTTGTTTTGCTCCGCCGCCTATCTATGAGCAGAAATCGAAACTCGCCTACGGCTCAAACAGTCGATTTCTGCTCATGCTATGCTCGCAAAACTGCGAAAATCTTCCCATTGTTGGCTTGCAGACATAATGCGAGCGGAGGTGCAGTGACTTTACTTTGTTTGATAGAAGGAGAATAAAGTGTAATGCACAGGATTGTTTCCTTATTTGTCATCGGTATCTTAGTTGTTTTCGTGATGGGCGCTTGTTCCCAACAAGATTTAGAGGATATGACTTCTGGAGAAGGTGACGGATATGCAACGATAGTATGGGGTGATAAGACATATGTGCCATACGGTGCATTAACCGACTATGGTGAGCGCGGAGCGCAAATCGGAATCGTAGATGGAGATAAGGACAATCGGGTTTATGAATTAAAAGGGTATTCGGTTGATAAGTCACTTTTCGAAATTGTGGATCTGTCCGAGAATTTTGAAACTGATATTTAAACGTAGGTGATTTGCTATGTTAAAAAAATTGAATCGTATTTTGAATATAGTAATTGGCACATGTATTGGTCTTTTTATCGGATATGGAATATCTGTATTTTGGGATTATAAAACTCATCCTGATTTATATTTGGTACGGTCGGCTCCGTGGTACACAGGCATTTTAGTTCATGGAATAGTCACAATTGTTATTTTGATTGCCCTCATTATAATAAAGTTTATTATTCATTTCAGACATTAGGAACACTTTTACGAAAAGGAATTTTGTTTTTGGAGGTTATCATGGACATATTGATTATATTGTGTTTCATCTTTACGTTTATTCCTGCGATGCACCTGATCATTTTAGGCATATCGCAATACAGGAGCAAGACGCCGGTTAACTTTTGGTCAGGGGAAAATCCGCCGTCAGAGGAAACGGTCACGGATATCGCCGCCTATAATAAGAAACATGGTATTATGTGGATTTTGTACGGCGCCGGTATTGTGCCGGCGGTGATGATTTCCGTAGTGATGATAGAGATAACAAATGAAGCAGCGTGGATCTGCGTTTCGATGGCAGAAGTGGTCGGCGGCTTGCTGCTGCTGATCCGCTATCATCAATATCTTACAGGAAAATATGTGAAGCGCGGCGGAGTTTCACGTGAAATGTGACAGTTATATATGATTGGACACTAGATAATGTTTCACGTGAAACAATTTAACCCAAGATGTTGTGGAGGATGAGGAATGTTGCCGTCCACTGTATGTCTGCAAGCCAACAATAGGAAGATTTTCGCAGTTTTGCGAGCATAGCATGAGCAGAAATCGACTGTTTGAGCCGCTAGGCGAGTTTCGATTTCTGCTCATAGATAGGCGGCGGAGCAAAACCAGAAAATCGATGTGTTGGCGGCAGACATAGGGCGGACGGCAACACCTAAGCATCTGAACCATAACCAAGTCTCGATATGTTGGCGGCAGACATACAGTGGGCGGCAACACTCTAACATCTGAACTTGATACTTAAATAAAACGGAGGAAAAATTATGTGGTTCATCTTTGCACTACTGTCCGCAGTATTCGCGGCACTGACTTCGATCCTGGCAAAGGTTGGTATCGAAGGAGTTAATTCCAATCTCGCAACGGCTGTCAGAACAGTGGTCGTTGTCGTGATGGCGTGGGGAATGGTTTTTCTCACTCATGCACAGAGCGGGCTGTCGGAGATCGGCAGAAAGAGCTGGCTCTTTTTGATTCTGTCCGGACTGGCGACGGGCGCCTCCTGGCTGTGCTATTACAGGGCGCTGCAGATCGGCGAGGCGTCCAAGGTCGTTCCCGTTGATAAGCTGAGCGTAGTCATTACGCTGGTTCTGGCATTTTTGTTTCTGCATGAGAAATTCACGGCAAAATCTCTGATCGGCTGTGCCCTGATCGGAGCCGGCACTCTGCTCATGGTTTTGTGACAAAGATTGTATATGTTAAAAATTTTCCTATAGATTCTCCTAACGATTAGTGTTATAATCGTAAACAGACACGAAAAGAATAGAATCCGGAGAGAGTGTTCTGTCACACGAAATGAAAGGCAGAGGAAAAAGAAGTATGGGAAGAACGATAGCGATTGCAAATCAGAAGGGCGGCGTCGGCAAGACGACGACGGCCATCAATTTATCGGCGTCACTGGCGAGCAAGGGAAAGAAGGTGCTGGTGATCGATACCGATCCGCAGGGCAATACCACCAGCGGCTTCGGCATTGAGAAGAACGATCTGGAAAACACGATCTACGAACTGATTTTGGAAGAATGCAGCATCAATGAATGTATACTGAACGATGTGATACCGGGAGTATCCGTGATTCCTTCCAATGTAAATCTGGCGGCAGCAGAGATAGAGCTGATCGGCATTGACAAGAAAGAGTACATATTAAAGAAAGAAGTAGACTGGGTCAAAGACAAATATGATTTTATCATGATAGATTGTCCTCCGTCTCTGAATCTGCTGACTATCAATGCCATGACGACGGCGGACAGCACGCTTGTCCCGATACAGTGCGAGTACTATGCGCTGGAAGGATTGAGCCAGCTGATTCATACCGTCAATCTGGTGAAGGAGAGACTGAATCCCAATCTGGAGATGGAGGGGGTCGTCTTTACCATGTATGATTCCCGGACGAATCTTTCCTTACAGGTTGTGGAGAATGTCAAGAATCATTTTAAGCAGAAAGTTTTTGATACGGTGATACCGAGGAATATCAGACTGGCGGAGGCGCCCAGCTATGGAATGCCGATCGCCGTGTATGATCCGAAGTCTACGGGAGCGGAGGCATATATGCGCCTGGCGGATGAAGTGATCAACAGAAAGGACGTATAAGCGATATGGCGGCGAAAGTAAAGCGAGGATTAGGCAAAGGACTGGATGCGATCATTCCCGTTTCGGAGAACGCGGTTTCCGAAAAAGCGGCATCGGAGAAAGCGGACAACAAGGGAGCGGAGACGATTGTCAGAATTACGCAGGTCGAGCCGAACAGAGAGCAGCCGAGAAAAAATTTCGATGAGGACGCCCTGCAGGAGCTGGCGGATTCCATCAAGCAGTTTGGATTGCTGCAGCCGATTCTGGTGCAGGACAGAAAAACCCACTATGAAATCATAGCGGGCGAACGCCGGTGGCGCGCCGCCAAACTGGCCGGTTTGAAGGAAGTGCCGGTTATCATACGCGACTATACCGAACAGGAGATTGTGGAGATCTCTCTGATCGAGAATATTCAGAGAGAAGATCTGAATCCGATCGAGGAAGCGCAGGCTTATAAACGCCTTCTGACAGAGTTCAATCTGAAGCAGGACGAGGTCGCGGAGCGGGTGTCCAAGAGCCGTACCGCGGTCACCAACTCCATGAGACTTCTGAAGCTGTGCGATGAAGTGCAGCAGATGATCATAGACGATATGCTCTCCACAGGTCATGCGAGGGCGCTGATTTCTATAGAAGATCCGGAACAGCAGTACACGATCGCACAGAAGATTTTTGACGAAAAACTGAGCGTTCGTGATGTTGAGAAACTGGTCAAGAATCTGAACAAGCCGGAGAAACCGAAGAAGGGCGCGGACAGTGAAGAAGGGCTTGCCGTGATCTATCAGGATGTGGCGGAGAAGCTGAAGCAGGCTCTCGGCACGAAGGTTGACATTTCCTCCAAGGGGAATGGCAGCGGCAAGATCGAGATTGAATTTTACAGTCACGATGACTTGGATAAGATCGTGGATCTGTTATCCAGATAGGGTGCAGGCTGCAGAACGGCGCAAATATTTACGATGATGATATTCCGATATGGAAAGGTACGATATTGATGAATTACAATTTACTGGAAGAGGCGGGAATCGGCAGCTTTGATCTGACCTATCTGTTTATTGCCGCATATGCATTGCTCCTGATCCTGCTTGTCGTGGTGATCGTTCAGACTGTCAGGATTTCTAAATTGTCCAAACGATACAAAAAATTTATGAGCGGCAAAAATGCGAAGAGTCTGGAGAAGGATATCGAGGGCATTTTTGAGGACAATAGATTTATCAAGGCATCCACCGAGAAAAATCGCAAGGACATCCAATCTCTTTACAGAAAGTTCGAGGGCGCGTTTCAGAAGATCGGTATTGTGAAGTACGACGCGTTTCAGCAGATGGGCGGACAGCTGAGTTTTTCGCTGGCGCTTTTGGATGAGAACGATAACGGATTTATTTTAAACTCCGTTCACAGCACCGACGGCTGCTACTCTTACACCAAGGAAATCAAAAAAGGAATATGCGATATATCTCTGGGAGATGAAGAGAAGAAGGCGCTCGATATCGCGATGGGTACCACAGATGTTACGCTGGAGGATTTATAGAAATAAGGTAATGGAATGAGAAGATGTGCGGTTGATAAATTAACGGGGACGGAGATTCTGGCAAAGGATGTTTTTACGCCGGAATATCAGATACTGTTGTCTGTGGGAATGCCCCTCAAGCAGGAATATATTGAAAAGCTTCGGGAGCTCAATATCAAGGAAGTATACATTGAAGAGGATGACCTGCATACGAAAACGGTTGTAATCCTCCGGGAAGAGGTGGAGGCGTCTTTTAAATTCAAGGTAAAGAGTATTCTGGAAAAACACACCTACAGCCACAATGAAAGATTGGCGGAGTTAAGTTCAACGGCCGACAACATCATTATGCAGATTCTCGAAGAGGATAAGGTGGTGGAGCAGATCTATGATATCAAGGGCAGAAGCGCGGATATCTATGAGCATTCCATCAGTATATGCAGTCTGGCGACGCTCATTGCGCTCAAGTTGGGACTGTCGCACGAGAAGGTGCACGACATCGGCGTGGGCTGTCTGCTTCACGATTTGGGTCTCCGCTATACAACGGTCGATTATTCGGACAGAGATATCGACGAACTGACGGAATTGGAAGCCGCGGAGTTTAAGAAGCATCCGATATACGGATATACGGCGCTGCGCGGTGAAAATTGGATTTCCAATGAAAGCAAAAATATGATATTATATCACCATGAGCGCATGGACGGCTCAGGTTATCCGCTCAAGGCTACGGATATCCCGGTGGAATGCCGCATCATTCAGATCTGCGATGTGTTTGACGAGATGATCTGCGGTATCGGCTGCAAGAAAGTCAAGGTCTATGAGGCGATAGCGTATTTGAGAAAATACAGGGATATAAAGTTCGACGGCAAAATTGTCGATACTTTCTTGGAGTTCACCGCGGTGTATCCCGCCGGAACCACCGTGCGCACCAACGAGCGGGAGACAGGAATCGTCCTTTACCAGAATAAGGATTTTCCAGACAGGCCGGTTCTGCGTATCATAAAAGACAGGGACGGCAGAAACGTGGATGTCCTGAAGGACCTCGGAGAGATTGATAACGTGTACATTGAAGAAGTTATCGATTAAATAAAAGGAAGACATAGTGCGATAAATCGCGCTGGAATGGAGACGGATATGATAGACATTAAATTTTTGAGAGAAAATCCGGATATCGTAAAGGAGAATATTCGGAAAAAATTTCAGGACAGCAAGCTTCCTTTGGTAGACGAAGTCATTGCGCTGGATGCGGAAGTCAGGAAGGCGCAGCAGGAAGCGGACGATATCCGCGCCAGCAGGAATAAGATTTCCAAGGAGATCGGCGCGCTGATGGGACAGGGCAAAAAGGAGGAGGCCGAGGCAAAGAAGGCCGAGGTCGCAGCCAATGCCGCGCGTCTTGCAGAATTGGAAGAGAAAGAGAGCGAGCTTCGCGAAAAGATCAAGAAGGATATGATGACAATCCCGAATATCATCGACCCTTCCGTGCCGATCGGTAAGGACGATTCGGAAAATGTTGAGGTTCAGAAGTACGGGGAACCGGTGGTGCCGGATTTCGAGATTCCTTATCACACGGAGATTATGGAGAGATTTCACGGCATAGACATGGATGCCGCCGGACGTGTGGCCGGCAACGGTTTCTACTATCTGATGGGCGATATTGCGAGACTGCATTCCGCGGTGTTGGCTTACGCGCGAGATTTTATGATCGGCAGAGGCTTCACCTACTGTGTGCCGCCTTTTATGATTCGAAGCGCTGTCGTTGACGGCGTCATGAGCTTCGCCGAGATGGACGCCATGATGTATAAGATTGAGGGTGAGGATCTGTATCTGATCGGTACTTCCGAGCACTCTATGATCGGTAAATTCATCGACACGATTATTCCGGAGGAGGAGCTTCCGCATACGCTGACGAGCTATTCTCCTTGCTTCCGCAAGGAAAAAGGCGCACACGGTATTGAGGAGAGAGGCGTGTACCGTATCCATCAGTTTGAGAAGCAGGAGATGATCGTGGTCTGCAAACCGGAGGATTCACCGATATGGTTTGACAAACTATGGCAAAATACGGTAGACTTATTTCGGAGTATGGATATTCCCGTGCGGACGATCGAATGCTGCTCCGGAGATCTGGCGGACTTGAAGGTAAAATCCTACGATGTGGAGGCATGGTCGCCTAGACAGCAGAAGTATTTCGAGGTGGGAAGCTGCTCCAATCTGGGAGACGCCCAGGCGAGACGGCTGCGCATCCGCATAAACGGTAAGGACAGCAAGTATTTTGCCCACACGCTGAACAACACGGTAGTTGCGCCGCCCAGAATGCTGATTGCCTTTCTGGAAAATAATCTTCAGGCCGACGGTTCCGTGCGCATACCGGAGGTGCTGCGTCCGTATATGGGCGGCATGACGGAGATTCGATAATCTGATTGAAGAAAATAAAAGGAGCTTCCTGTATAATTCAAATATAGGGAATTCCAAGGAAGGTGGTTGATAAAAAGATACCTCAGAGTAA
>CANPXP010000039.1 GCA_947586255.1 uncultured Lachnospiraceae bacterium
GCAGCAATGTATTGAGCTGACGGGTACTAATCGGTCGAGAGCTTAACCATGAAGTAAATCGCTTCGCGATTAACTTCGCAGGATCGCAAGCGATCCTGCAAGAAGCGGAAGAGAATATATTGTTTCAACCATCTTTCAGGTTCGGTTTTGAGGGGATGATATCCTCGCAGCAAATTTCTGTGGAATTTGCTTTTGCTAAGTGGCCCGATGGCTCAGTTGGTTAGAGCGCCGCCCTGTCACGGCGGAGGTCGTGGGTTCGAGTCCCATTCGGGTCGTTGGAAGTTAGCTGTGTCAGCAGTTTACTTCAAGCTTCTGATTAAGTTCGAAGAACCGAAGGTTCTTCGGAAGTTAACTGCGTAGCAGTTTACTTCAGGGATCTTAGCTCAGCTGGGAGAGCATCTGTCTTACAAACAGAGGGTCATAGGTTCGAGCCCTATAGGTCCCATTTATGGACTTGCCGATATGGCTCAATTGGCAGAGCAGCTGATTTGTAATCAGCAGGTTAACGGTTCGAGTCCGTTTATCGGCTTATGGTATGTTGATATCATTAAGCAGAAGAATTCCGAAAAGGGATTTTAGGAGTTCGTTTATTAAAGAAAATATACTCCTATGATATGATAAGGGCGGATTCCCGAGTGGCCAAAGGGGACAGACTGTAAATCTGCTGCAAATTGCTTCGGTGGTTCGAATCCACCTCCGCCCACTCAAAAGTTGTTGCATGGAAGCGGAGTTTAACGGATTTCGTGCCGGCGATAACTTGAGAAGAATTGCGGAACAGCTTTTCGCATATAATTAAATATCGCGGGGTGGAGCAGTCTGGAAGCTCGTCGGGCTCATAACCCGAAGGTCACAGGTTCAAATCCTGTCCCCGCTACTGAACCTTTGCAGATACAGAGGTTCTAATGCCCAGATAGCTCAGTTGGTAGAGCAGAGGACTGAAAATCCTCGTGTCACTGGTTCGATTCCGGTTCTGGGCATTGTTTTATGTCAAAATTATTCTTTTAAAGATCAAATTGTTTTTTTATCATCTGCGCAACAACATCAGGCGCAAGGTTTGTGTTGTCAATCTTCATGTAATTTTCAAATGGAATCTCCCCGTCCATACTTTCAAGGCGATATTTATTATCATCATCTATCAGCCTTTGATTGGACACTGGAACATTTCTTTTTGACGCTTTATTTAGAAGGCGATTTTCCGTTGCGTTTCTCTCTAAACGAACTTCACGGGAGGCAATAAGCTCTACATAGTAGAATTCCGTATCGTAGGGCTTAAAGATATTCTTTACATGTTCCACATAATCCCAGTCAGTTTGTTGGTCAAAAGCCCACATATAGGTGAAAATCATCCCATAATTATCCGTCTTGGCAAACTCCTCAAACACAACCTGACGAAGCCTATTTATCGCTGCGCCGTTATACTGTCCAAAAATTTTAATGACCGGTTCAATGGTCATATGATTGTGAAACAATCTCAGCCCGGTTATTTTCGCCAACTCCTGGCCGACAGTCATTTTACCCACAGCGGCATTTCCGATCATAAATAATAATTTCATTTTCTTTCCTGCACTTTCTGCAATTTTCCCTTGTATTTTTTTTGTTATTTTATCACAATCATGCTAGAAAAGTCTAAAAATATTCTATATTAAGTTACTTTTCCCTCTTTTCAAACGTTTTTAAAGTAGGTGAAACAAATGGACATAGAGAAGGACGTAAAAAAAGCGGTTCTGAAATACAGCGATTTGCTTTACAAAATCTGCATTGTAATAGTGGGCAACGAACAGGATGCCCAAGACGCCATTCAGGATACCTTTTGCCGTTATCTGGAAAAAAAGCCGGATTTCCGTAATGAGGAGCACGAAAAAGCTTGGTTGATTCGCGTGGCAACCAATATCTGCCGTGATATGATACGATTTCGAATCCGCCATCCGAAAATTTCTATTGATGAACTGGGAATTGGTAGATATATATGGCTGTAGTGCATTTTTAAATGATATATCAAATCAGACAACTTATGAACATAAAAGAGATGTAGCGTACATCGTAGGTTTTCACAATCTGGACGATCATTCATCTTATACATGTACGATTGACGCTGTGGACGGAAATATTTTGCATATTGCACAGTAAATCAGCACTTATAGAATGGGCAAAACAACTCGCGCTTTGCCCATTCTGACATTCCCGCTTCGTAAAAGTGTTCCTACTGGCTGCGCGATAACTATTATGGAATAATGCCCTGTCGCTTCATATCCTCAGTATTGCCGATGAAGGCATCTGTGGCGGTTGCGCATCCATTGAACATATCGAATGATTTGCATTTGTCAGTAACCTCGTAGAACGGTCTCCATGCCGTGACATCTTCTGTCTCAGCCTGCATGTTCACATCTTCCGTGAGGTCAAGCAGTATCCATCTGTCGTAATCTGCAATGTAGACTGCATTCCAGGCATGTTCGTGCCCTGATACTACAATAGCGGGAATGCCCTGTGCCCGGCACATGATGGCAAGCGCCTGAGAAAAGTCCTCACATACGCCGACATGGGTCTGGCTGAAGTAGCGTTTTCCCGTAAAGTCGTTGTAATGGAACCATCTGCTGTGCTCTCCGCGGTTGATGATCCACGAATCATAGGCGAAGTTGTCAAGGCACCAGCTGTAAAGTGCGTACAGCTTATGGGCGTCCGTCCAGTCCTCTTCTACGATCTCATCTGACTGTTCTATCCAGGGCTCGACATCTGTCTTCTCGCCTTTGTTGACAGGAACGATAGGATAGTAGATCGGGTCTGTGGACAGGCAGTTTTCGGGCGTAAGACCTTTTTCCTCAAAGAACTCCAAGGTGGTCTTGCTGCCCTTGATGATTGTTCTTGCTTTGTATTCGCTGTTTGTGATGTTGTGGACATAGAGCTTTCCATTCTCTTTGAGTACGCCGGCTTCCAGCGTATAGCCGTTGGACAGTTTCATATTAATGAATCCGGAACCGTCCCTGCACTGGCTGTAGCCTTTTACGATGTACTCGTCGCGTGCGGTCCTGCTCGTGACAATTTTTCCGCCGACATCAGCGGTCATCAGTACAGGCTTCACATCGTCGTCCGAATTGTTGTAGAACTTCACTGACACGCTGTCCTTGTCGATGACAGAAAGGACAAATCCGCTGTCTGTCTCCGTGTTGGAGATGATGCCGCTGTCATGGCATACGCCGGTAGCAACTGTGTCGCCGAAGTAGTAGCCGAACTTGTCATCACTGTATTTCATGCCGAGCGATTGTGAGATGTCATGGTCATGTGTGCGTTCTATCCATTTCTCACTGGCTTCAGAATGCTCGAAGACATAGGCTTCTGTCTCGTCGGTCACGGTGGAAGATGCGCATCCCGTGAGTCCGCCGATGAGGAAGCCGAGTATAAGGCCGACGGAAATCATCGACCGGATTTTATAATTATACATAGTGCAACACTCCTTTCAGGTTATAATTCTCGTAACGGACTGTTCCCTGGCACGCTCGCCGCACTTTGGCGGGTCATGGCGCTGCTTCCCCGGTTGGCCGTCCGGTGTATCTGTGATATGCAGTTGTCAAGGTTCTGGCAACACAAAAAAAGCGATAAATTTGAAGATGCAGCGGGACAGAGTTATAACCCTATCCAAGTCTACTGTCTCTTCAAATTTATCGCCTTTCTTAACCGGCGATCTCATTTTACCTCAAAATTTGAAAGAATGCAAGCACTTTTTCCCGATTTTACAAATCCGAATTGCCGTCAGTTTGCAGACATTACACTTAACCGGCCGTTCATGACATAAACTGCGTTCCGTGCATTCGCATGTCGATATATATCATATATCCGTATAAGGTGGGGAAACAGATGTTATCGATAGCGGTATGCGATGATGAAGTCATGGAATGCTGCGGTATCGCGGGCAGGATCAAGGAAATGTTGCGGGAAATGAAAGTGCCCTGCATGATCCGGCAGTTTTACAGCGGATGGGAATTGCTGCGCGCAGCGGACAGCTTTGACATTGTCTTTCTGGATATTATCATGCCAGGTCTGGACGGTATGAAAGCGGCGCGGCTCTTTCGTGAAAAGACGTCGGAGAGGCTGCTGATCTTTATTTCCACCAGCAGGGAGTATGTATTCGACGCTTACGACGTGGAGGCGTTTCAGTATCTGTTGAAGCCGATTGACGATAAGAAGCTGCGAAGCGTGCTGCGGAGAGCAGTCCGCAAGACGGAAGTTCACTCGAGGGAATTTATCATTGTCAGCAGGGAACACTTGCAGAAAAAAGTATTTTTGGACGATATCCGCTATTTTGAGATTCAGGGGCGCCTTGTGACAATTCACGGGACAGGCGGCAGTTTTACATACTATGAACGAATCGGCGTTCTGGAAAAGGAGCTGCAGGGCAAAGGCTTCTTCCGATGTCACAAAAGCTTCCTCGTCAATCTGCGATATGTCGACGCTTATGACAGGCAGGAAGCGGTTCTGGACAACGGGGAGAAACTCATGATTGCCAGGAGAAGATACGAGGCGTTCTGCGAGGAGCTTCTGACTTATATGGCGAAAAGCGGAGGGAGTGTATGATGCGGAATTTTGTGAGCGCTGCCGCGGCGATATTGTGTTATGCGGGATATATCTGCAGCGTCGCGGTATTTTGCGGAAGACGTCTGAGCGGCTCGCGGTTCGGGGCGCGGCTCTTCGGCCTTCTTCTTTTTGTGGGCGGAGCGCTTTGTGATTATGCGGGCAGGGCCGGCGTTGTTTCCTATATGATTATGATGCTGTCGTACCATATTTTATTGATCGGGCTGACAATGGTATTTTTCAGGGAGCGCGCGGAGAAAAAGGTGTTTGTATCGGCCTTTCTGATCGCCGTGACGACGCTCGTGGAAAATTTCTGCGTGTCGCTGTTTTCCTGTCTGGAACTGTTCTATCTGCACGCGGTGAAGCGAATCGCCGATCCCATGTTGGGAGAATGGGAATCGCTGCGCGTCGTCTGCGCCGGTCTGGTGGTTGCCGCGCTGGTCATATTTGGCTTATCCAGATATTTTTCTCCGGTTCTGTATGGCAAGAGCAAAAAGTGGTATGTCACGCTCGCGGCGCCGCTGTTTGCGACAGTGCTGATGATTGACGCGGCAAACTGGGGCGCAGGCAGAGGCGTCATGCTGCGAAGCGGCGGCAATATGGGACTGTACCGGGATCAGCTTTTCAGCTGTGCGGGAAGTTGTTTTCTGACGGCGCTGGCTATGCTGGCGGCGGGATTTTATGTATTCGGAATGAATTGGATCTGCACGGAGCAGGAGAAAAGCGCGCAGTACCGTATGCAGGTCGCCGCATACGGAATGCTGGAGGAGCAGTACAGGCAGTCGGAGAGACTGCGGCATGATTTGAAGAATCATGTGCTTGCGCTGTCGGGATTTTTGGAGAAGCGGGAGTGGGACGGAATGGAGCGCTATCTGAGGGACATGAGGGACAGCGCCGGTTTCGGGAACGGCGAGACAATCACGGGAAACAGGACGGTTGACCTCTTTCTGTGTCAAAAGCAAAGAACGGCGGAGAACAGACAGATCGCATGGGAATGCGACGCACAGATGCCGCCGCAGTGCCGCATCCGGGAGTTTGATCTGTGCGTGCTGCTCGGCAATCTCCTGGACAATGCGATCGAGGCGTGCGGCAGACTGCAGCGGGACACGGCGTGCGGCGGCGTGCCTTTTATCAGAATACGGATTGTTCCGGTCAGGCAGTGTCTGCTGTTGGAGATAAAGAACAGTACCTCCGCGGCGGACGGGCAGACTGCGGACGAAACGGCGGAGAGAACAGAGAAAGAATCGCACGGAATCGGGCTGTTAAATGTCCGCGATGTGGTGCGCAGATATGACGGAACGATGAAACTGGAAAATGCGGACGGCGTTTTTGGCGTTTCCATTCTCATTCCGTACCCGGACGGCGGCACCGCACATGACACCGAACAGGCTGTTTGAGACAAAAAACTAAGCGGGCCCCTGTGGCATGCCGAGAAACGGGACAGAGAGATCAATATTTCAGAATGGAGGGATCGGTATGAACACGAAGACAATGCAGGGACTTGTGGGAGCGCAGGTCAACATGAATCTGCTCGACACGCCGTTTCGGGTCTATAAAGAAGCGCGGCGTAAGGGAGATACGGCGACGATGGAGCGGGCTATGGGATATGTCCGGGACTTTTCTGAGCAGGCGGACGAATACAAAGCGCGGGCCGACGAGGGCATGAGGCAGGATGCGGAGGACGCCGAAGAGAAAATGCGGGCGGATCGCGAGGAGGCGATCATGGAGCGCCGGAAAGAGCGTGAAGAATTTGAGAGGAAGCTTGAGGAGAAGCGTGACGGGAACAGAGAGAGCGACACGGTGGAGATCAGCGAGGAGGGCAGGACGTTAAGCGAAACCGCCCGGACGAAAGGCGGCGGCGCGGAGAATACGGATTCGGAAGCGGAAGCCGCGCTCACGGAGGAGACGGGAATGAAAAAATCGCCAGTGATATATAGGAAAAACGGAGAGGTGAGCCCACAGGAACAGGGAGGGAAGCTTTCGGTCTCCGTATAGAGAGATTGGCACGCCGGCAGGAAACGAAACTGCCGGCGTTTTGCGTTTCGGTATAGGCATTTTCCGCAATTTGTGATATGATAGGCGCAGCGGAAAAACAAGCGACGCGACAGCGGAAAACAAGCGGAGCGGGAACGTTATGAAGAAGATCATGCTCTTTGAGGGCGATATAGAGACACAGGGATATTTTTCGAGGCAGCTTGCGGCGGGTTTTGAGGCGCTCGGTCACGAGACGTTTCTGTTCGACCTGAGCAGGCCCTATGTCAGCACGGAGAAATTCTTTCGCTTTTTTGAAAAAGGCAACACCGTGCTCGTCAATTTCAACTTTCACGGTATGAGCGGCGAAGACTATTTCCTGGATGAGAACGACAGAAGCATGTGGGAGGCGCTGGACATTCCGAGCTACAATATCGTGGTGGATCACCCGATGTACTATCATCACTTTCTGGAGAAGGTGCCTTACAATTATCACCATGTCAGCATCGACAGAAATCACGACAAATATATGGCGCGGTTTTTCCCTGAGATTGCGAGGATGCCTTTTCTGCCGCTGGCGGGGACGAAGCTGTATGGGAATAAGTCCAACGTGCCGATCGCGTGTCGCAGGTACGATGTGACGATGGTGGGAAACTACTGTGTGCCGCAGACTTTTGAGAAATTTATCACGCGGATTGACGATGACTATACGGCTTTTTATTATGGAATGATCGACGATCTGCTGGCGAATCCGCACAGGACGGTGGAGGAGGTCGCGGAGGCGCATCTCGTCAGGGAGCTCGGAGAGGTGCCGGAGGAAGAGCTGAAGAAGGCGCTTGCGGCGATGACGTTCATCGATCTGTATGTGCGCTATACGATACGGGGACGGGCGGTGCAGGAGCTGGCCGACGGCGGCATCAGAGTGCATATTTTCGGCGACGGCTGGGAGAAGGTTCCCTGCAGGCATCCGGAGAATCTGCTCCTGATGAACAAGCTGGACTCTGTGGGCTGCCTTAAGAAGCTTTGTCAGACAAAACTCTCGCTCAATGTGATGCCGTGGTTCAAGGACGGCGCGCACGACCGGATCTTCAACAGTATGCTAAACGGGGCGGTCTGTCTGACGGATTCAAGCGTCTATCTGGACAGTATTCTGCATGACGGCGAAGATTGTGCCGTCTATTCTCTGGCAGAGCTGGCGAAGCTGCCCGAGATTGCTGGCGGACTTCTGGCCGATCCCGACAGGATGCAGCGCATCGCGGACGCCGGATATGAGATGGCCGCGGCGGGGCATACCTGGGCGCACCGGGCGGAGGAGATCCACGGCTGGATCGAGGGTGTGTAGGCGGCGGAAGCCACAAGGCGGCATCGCAAGAAGCGTGTGAGCGGAGACGCTGCGCGGGAGATTATGATGGGAAGAGCGGAGTCATACAGACAGATGGAAACGATACAAAATAAGAGGGATTACATAGGCTTTGCGTTCCGGCAGTCGGTGCCGGTTATGCTGGGCTATATTTTTCTGGGAATTGCGTTCGGTCTGCTTTTGCAGAATGCGGGCTACAATTTTATCTGGGCTTTTTTGGCGAGCCTGTTTATCTATGCGGGCAGTATGCAGTTCGTGCTGGTGAACCTTCTCACCGCGGGCGCGGGGCTTTTGTACACGGCGGTGATGACGTTCTTCATCAACGGGAGGCATATCTTTTACGGGCTGTCTTTTGTGGAGAAATATAAGAAGATGGGCAGGGCATATCCGTACATGGTATTCTCCCTGACGGACGAGACTTACTCGGTTCTGTGTGGGACGAAGGTGCCGGAAGGGATGGATGAGAATAAGGTATTCTTCTGGATATCGCTTCTGGATCAGTCCTACTGGGTGCTGGGATCGGTGATCGGGGCGCTGGCCGGGAGCTATATCACTTTTGATTCCACGGGAATCGATTTCTCCATGACGGCGCTGTTCGTGGTGATCGCCGTGGAACAGTGGCGGGAGAGCAGGTCGCATTTTCCGGCGATTCTGGGTGCGGTGTGCGGGATCCTGTGGCTGCTGCTCTTAGGGCCGGATGAATTCCTGCTGCCGACGCTGTGCACCTGTATGCTGGTGCTGCTGATGATGCGCGGGCGTCTGTTGCCGGACGCGGAGAGAGAGAGGGGGTAATGACATGCCGATCAGTGTGGAACAGTCCGTTGCGATCATTGCCGTGACCGCGCTCTGCACGATTCTGCTGCGGGCGCTGCCTTTTCTTCTGTTCGGAGGCAGGAAGGAAGTGCCCGGTGTGGTGAGCGATCTGGGAGTGCTGCTTCCCTCTTCCATTATGGCGGTGCTCGTCGTATACTGTTTGAGAAATGTGGATTTTGCGGCGGCGGGACATTTCCTGCCGGAGTTTCTGTCCTGCCTGCTGGTGGCGGGACTGCATGTGTGGAAGAAAAATATTCTGCTCAGCATCGGACTCGGGACGGTCTTCTATATGGTGCTGGTGCAGGCGGTATTTGCATGACGGTGTGACGTGCGGCACAGGGTTTGTGTCTGTGCGGCGGATGGAGGATGGCATGGGTTGGTTTCGACGAAATGAAGAAAAGAGGGCGCGGCGCTTTAGGGAGACGTATGAGCAGCGCAGGCAGATCCGCAGGCAGCTGATGGATCACGCCGCGGATATTCTGGCCTCGGATAATTTCAGAAGTACGAGGAGTCATCTGCAGCACGGCTCAATGACGGTGTACAAACACTGTATGGATGTGGCCGGGTGCAGTCTGCTCTTAAATGAAAAGCTGGGGCTTGGCTGCGATCAGCATGACCTGATTCGGGGCGCGCTGCTTCACGATTATTTTCTCTATGACTGGCATGACAAAGCGTATCTGTCGCAGCGAAAGAGACTCCACGGGTTCTGGCATCCGGGCATAGCGCTCCGCAACGCTGAAAAGGAGTATGAGCTGACAGACAGGCAGCGGGAGATTATCAGGAAGCATATGTGGCCGCTGTCTGTGGTGCCGCCCACCTGCAGGGAGGCGTGGGTCGTCACGGCCGCGGATAAGTACTGTTCTCTGATGGAGACGGTGGGGCTGCACAGGGGACACGGCGCGCAGGCGTCCTGAGCGGAGCGGATATTTTATTATGAGGGAACCGCGGCGGGAGAACGGCGGCAGATTGGATATGGACAGAGAAGCGTCTTTCTATGAAAATAAAAGCGAATACGGCGGACTGTACGCGGCGTTGTCCGCTTACGGCGCAGACGGCTGTTACCCGTATCATATGCCGGGACACAAGAGAAGCGGACAGGCCGGCGATATGGCGCGCTATTTTGACATTGACATTACGGAGATAGACGGTTTCGATGATCTGCACCACGCGTCGGGCATCTTGCGGGAGGCGATGGCGTTTGCCAATGAGATGTACGGCGCGGAGGAGACATATTATCTGGTGAACGGAAGCACCTGCGGCGTGCTGGCGGCGGTCATGACGGCGGCGGAGCGGGGAGCGGAGCTTCTGATAGCGCGCAACTGTCATAAATCCGTGTATCACGCGGCGATACTGCAGGAGCTGACGCTGCACTACTGTTGTCCGCCGCTTCTCGGTGAGTACGATATCTGCGACGGCGTCCCGGCGCGGGAGATCGCGCGTCTTCTGGAACGCTGCCCGGACTGCCGGGCGGTGGTCGTCACGTCCCCGAGCTATGAGGGAATCGTGTCTGACATCAGGGCGATCGCCGAGGTTGTACATGCGCGGGATAAGATTTTGATTGTGGACGAAGCTCACGGCGCGCATTTCGGGCTGGATGCGGGGATGCCGGAAGGAGCGGTCGCGCAGGGGGCGGATCTGGTCATTCACAGTCTGCACAAGACCCTGCCGTCCATGACGCAGACGGCGCTTCTGCACGTGCAGGGCGACCGGGTGGACAGAGGGAAACTGCGGGCGTATCTGCGCATGCTGCAGACGAGCAGCCCCTCTTATGTAATGATGGCGAGCATGGACAGCTGTATGCGCTATGTGAAGAGGCATGGCGCGGCGCGTTTTGCGCTGATGCGGCGGCAGTATGAGATTTTCTGCCAAAGGACGGCGTCATGCAGATATCTCCGTCTCGGCAAAATGTCGGATCTGTCAGGCCGGAAGCACTATCTGACAGACTGGGACATCGGCAAATTGGCGATTTTTGTGAGGCATCCGTCCTTCGGCGGGCGCTGGCTGTACGACACGCTGCGTGAAGACTATCACCTGCAGCTGGAGATGGCAGCGGGCGATTATGTGCTCGCGATCATGAGCATCATGGATGAAGCGGAAGGTTGGCAGAGATTGGCTGATGCGCTCGTGCAGATTGATGATAGGATAGAGAGGGAAAGTCCGTGCGCCGTGCAGTCGTGTCAAACGGCGTCTTTGAAAGCAGATGAGCGTATGGAAGGCGGCGCGCCGGAAACGGCCGGACCCGTGGCGGTCATGCGCGCCGCGGACGCTTTTTTCGGGGGTCGCGAGGAAGTGCCGTTGGCGGAGGCCGCGGGGAGAACGGCGGCGGACTTTGTCAATCTGTATCCGCCGGGCGTGCCGCTTCTCGTGCCGGGCGAGAAGATAGGCGGCGAGGCGGTCGCACAGATGGAAGAGTATCTGCGGATGGAACTGTGCGTGCAGGGGGTGTCTGCCGACGGAAAAGTGGCCGTGGTTTGCTGAATATTGAATTTCCACTCAAAATGTGGCATTATGGTATCATAACGACGATATCATAACGAGGAAAGCGTTTTATGGGAAAAATCGTGTGCCTGATGGGAAAGAGTTCATCGGGAAAGGATACGATCTATAAAGAGTTGCTTGCGCAGGAGCAGGTGAAGCTGCGTGCGATCATCCCCTATACGACCAGGCCTATTCGGGCGGGAGAACAGGACGGGGTGGAGTACCACTTTACGGATGAGGCGGGATTTCAGAAGCTGCAGGAGAGCGGCGCCGTCATAGAGAGCAGGGTGTACAACACTTATCTCGGCATGTGGCGTTATTTTACCGTGGCGGATGAGAGTATCGATCCGGCCGCGCACTCCTATCTGCTGATTGGTACGCTGGAAGCTTACATGAGGATACGGCGGTTCTACGGCGCGGACAAAGTGTTGCCGGTGATGATCGGATTGGACGACGGCGAGCGCCTGCAGCGCGCCTTGGACAGAGAGCGAGCGCAGGAAGAACCGAAATACGAGGAAATGTGCAGGCGGTTTCTGGCGGACGCGGAAGATTTCTCGGAGGAGAAGTTAAAGAGCGCGGGGATCGACAGAATTTTTTATAATGACGAGATCGGCAGATGTCTGGAGGAGATACTCGTCTATCTCGGAGACAGTCTGGATGCGGCGGGAGGTGACAGAGCGTGGATATCAAAGTAAATCAGGTGCAGCAGGCGCCGCAGATCGAGCAGCCGCAGCAGCCGCAGGAGACGGACGGGACCTTCAAGTTCACGCTTGTCAGCAGGATCGAGGAGCAGGATCTGCAGAATGCCCTGACGCACATGATGGAGGAGATCACCAGACAGGGTGAGAAGCTGGCCAAGCACAGGGATATCAAGGACATGAAGCGATACCGCTCTCTGATCAAGGATTTCCTGAACGAGGTCGTGAACCGTTCCCACGCTTTTTCCAGAGAGAATTTCCTGGACAGAAAGGGGCGGCATAGAGTCTACGGCATTATCCGTCTGGTGGACGAGAATCTGGATCAGCTCGCGCAGGAGCTTGTCAAGGACGAGCAGGACAATCTGGCGATTCTCAATAAAATCGGGGAGATCAGAGGCCTGCTTCTCGACATTTTTACCTGAGAGACGGCAGCCTCGACACAGGACGGCAAAAGGATACGGGCAGGGAAAGAAAGATACGACGGCCGGAATGTACGGGCCGGATAAGAGACAGGGTGGTTATAGATGGCAAAATTTGCGGATATCATAGGACAGGAACAAATTAAGGAGCATTTGTGCAACGCGATCTCCTCGGGCAAAGTTTCACACGCGTATATTATTAACGGAGAGAGAAGCTCCGGCAAGGAGTTTATCGCCCGCGTGTTTGCGATGGCGCTGCAGTGCGAGAAGGAAGGAGTCGAGCCGTGCGAAGAGTGTCATTCCTGTAAGCAGGCGCTTGGCAATAATCAGCCGGACATTATATATGTCGGCCATGAGAAGCCCAACACGATCGGCGTGGAGGATATCAGAACGCAGATCAACGGCGATATCGGTCTGAAACCGTACAGCAGCCCCTACAAGATCTATATTATGAACGAGGGCGAAAAGATGACCGTACAGGCGCAGAACGCGCTGTTAAAGACGCTTGAGGAGCCGCCGGCGTATGCGGTGATTCTCATTCTGACGACACAGATGGAAGTGCTCCTTCCCACGATCATAAGCCGGTGTGTCGTGCTCAACATGAAGCCGGTGGCGGACGCGCTCGTGAAGAAGTACCTGACGGAGGAGCTGGGCGTGTCGGACTACAAGGCCAATATCTGCGTCGCTTTTGCGCGGGGCAATATCGGTAAGGCGAAGCTGCTCGCCAGCAGCGAGGAGTTCGAGAAGGTCAAGGACGAGGCGGTCACGCTGGTCAAGTATATCAATGACATGGAGACCAGCGAGATCGTCAAGGCAATCAAGAAAATTACGGAGTACAAGTTTGACGTCAATGATTATCTGGACATCCTGTCCGCGTGGTATCGCGATGTGCTGCTCTTCAAGGCGACGAAGGACGTGAACAGCCTGATCTTCAAGGAGGAGATCCAGCAGATTATGCGCGTGTCGGACAGGAGCACCTATGAGGGTATCGAGACGATCGTGAACGCGCTGCAGCAGGCGAAGAGAAGGCTGGAGGCGAATGTGAACTTTGATTTGACCATGGAGCTTCTGCTCCTGACGATCAAGGAGAATTAGGAATACAGGATAAAAATGCGGAGGTTGATAGATTTATGAAACGAGTGATAGGAGTGCGGTTCCGCACGGCCGGCAAGATATATTATTTTGATCCGGGGAAGCTGGAGATTAAGAAGAATGACCACGTGATCGTGGAGACGGCCCGGGGTATCGAGTACGGCACGGTGGTGGGCGCTCCGAGGGATGAGGAGGACGATAAGGTTGTGCAGCCCCTCAAGTCGGTTCTGCGCGTGGCGACGCCGAAGGACGACGAGCAGGAAGCGTCGAACAGGAAGCGGGAGAAGGAGGCGTTCAGGATCTGCCTGGAGAAGATACAGAAGCACGGCCTGCAGATGAAGCTGATCGACGCGGAGTACACCTTCGACAATAATAAGGTGCTCTTCTATTTTACGGCGGACGGGCGCATCGACTTCCGTGAGCTGGTCAAGGATCTCGCCGCCGTGTTCAAGACGAGAATTGAGCTGCGGCAGATCGGTGTGAGAGACGAGACGAAGATTCTGGGCGGCATCGGCATCTGCGGCAGGGCGCTGTGCTGTCATACGTATCTGTCGGAGTTTGCGCCCGTGTCCATCAAGATGGCGAAGGAGCAGAATCTCTCTCTGAATCCGACCAAGATATCCGGCGTCTGCGGCAGGCTGATGTGCTGTCTGAAGAATGAGGAGGAGACTTACGAGGAGCTGAACCGGAGACTGCCGGGCGTGGGCGATTTTGTCACCACGGACGACGGGCTGAAGGGCGAGGTGCACAGCGTGAACGTGCTGCGCCAGACGGTGAAGGTCGTTGTGGACGTGGATGACGAGAAGGAGATTCAGGAGTACAGAGTGGAGCAGCTGCGCTTCAAGAAAAGGCACGGCAGAAACCGCAAGGTGAACGTGAGCGAGGACGATCTGAAAGAGCTGGAGAAGATGGAGAAGCAGGATGCGAAAAAATCCAAGCTGGACGAGAGCTGATGAGCGGGAGCGCTGAGATTTTTCTAAAAGAGAACGAGCGGATCGACGAGCTGGAGAGAAACGGCTACCGTATCATTCAGGATACGGAGCGCTTCTGTTTCGGTATGGACGCCGTGCTCCTGTCGGGATTTGTCCGGGCAAAGGCCGGCGCCAGCGTGCTTGATCTGGGAACGGGCACGGGGATTATCCCCATCTTGCTGGAGGCTAAGACGGAGGCGGCGCATCTGACCGGACTGGAAATCCAGGAGGACAGTGCGGACATGGCCAGACGGAGCGTGTGCCTGAACGGTCTGGAGGATAAGATCACTATAGTGACGGGAGATATAAGAGAGGCAGGGAGTCTGTTTGACGCTGCTTCTTTTGATGTTGTCACCAGCAATCCGCCCTATATGACGGACAGGCACGGATTGACGAACCCGAATGACGCCAAGGCCATCGCGCGGCATGAGCTTCTCTGCACCCTGGAGGACGTCGTCGCGCAGGCGGCGAAGCTGCTTAAGCCGGGCGGAAATTTTTTTCTGGTGCACAGGCCCTTCCGGCTGGCGGAGATCATGGTTGTGCTGCACGAGTATAAGCTGGAGCCGAAACGGATGCGGCTGGTGTACCCCTACGCGGACAGAGAGCCGAATATGGTGTTAATCGAGGCGAACAGGGGCGGACGGCCGCGCATGACGGTGGAGAAGCCGCTGATTGTATTTAAGGAGCAGGGCGTCTATATGCCGGAGATCACGGAACTGTACGGCTACTGAGAAGAGGGCGGATGACAGCCGCGCAGATCGGACGTTGTGTGCGGAGACAGAAGAGAAATGATGGAAAAATACGGAACGACACAGATAAAAAACCTGACCGGTACGCTGTTGGCGCTTCTCTGCGCGGGAACTCTGTGCTGCAGCTGCGGCAACGCCGCGAAAGAGACGATGACCCCGGAGCAGACAGCCGGGGAAACCCTGCAGACGGATGCGGCGGAAAGCGTGTCGGAGGAGACGGCGGCGGTTTCCGATAACGGCGTGCGGGAGACGGAAGCGGTCTCCGGCAACAGCACACAGGACAATCATTCCGTGTCCGATAACAGTGCGGAGGCCGCCTCCGTCTCGGAGAACAGTGCAACAGCGGAGACGGTGTCGGAAAACTCGGCGGCATATCAACGGCCGGTATATGAGCGGCCGGCGCCTGTTAAGGTCAGGGGCATCTACGTCAGCGGCCCGGCGGCCGGCTCGGCTAAGATGGATGAACTGATTGACCTGGTGGACCGCACGGAACTCAACGCGCTGGTCATCGACGTCAAGAACGACGAAGGCAGGGTGACATATGAGATGCCGTCGAGGCAGGTGCGGGAGACAGAATCCGCCGTCGGTTACATCCCGGATATCGATGCGCTGGTCGCCAAATGCAAGGAGAAGAACATCTATCTGATCGCCAGGATCGTGGCGTTCCGCGATCCGTATCTCGCGGAGCGGAAGCCGGAGTGGGCCGTTCACGCGAAGGACGGATCGGTCTTCCGGGATAAGAGCGGCCTGGCGTGGGTGAATCCTTACTGCCGGGAGATGTGGGATTATCTCGTGGAGATCGCGTCCCAGGCGGGGAAGGCGGGCTTCGACGAGGTGCAGTTCGACTATATCCGCTTCTCTACGGACGTCAAAGAAAGCAGTGTGGATTACGGCCCGGAGTCAGAGAACACGGACAAGATCGGGATTATCACGGAATTTACGAGATACCTGTATGAAAAACTGGCGCCGCAGGGTCTGTACGTGGCGGCGGATGTGTTCGGCACGGTGATCGATAGCGAGACGGACCAGAGGATTGTTGGACAGGATTATGTACAGATGGCGCAAGCCTTGGATTATATCTGCCCGATGGTGTACCCGTCTCACTATTACAACGGTTCCTTCGGGATCGCCGTGCCCGACGCGGATCCCTATGGCACGATCTATGCCGCGTCGTCCGCTTCCGTACAAAAGCTCAGCGCCCTGCCGGAGACGCAGCGCGCGCGGGTGAGGCCGTGGCTGCAGAGTTTTACCGCGAGCTGGGTGCCTGGTCATATCAGTTACGGGCCGGCGCAGATTCGCGCCCAGATTCAGGGGGCGTATGACGCGGGGTACGACGAGTGGATTCTGTGGAACGCGGCGGTCAGCTATCAGCCGGGGGCATTCCTGGCAGCCGGGGAGGCCGCGGCGCAGGAAAACGGAGCGAAAATGCCGGAGGCGGAGACAGAGACACACTGACGAAGGAGAACGATATGGCGGGAATGTTATATCTGTGCGCGACGCCTATCGGCAATCTGGGCGACATGACTCCGAGAGCGATCGATACGCTGCGGGAGGTGGATATGATCGCTGCGGAGGATACGCGCAACAGCATCAAGCTGCTGAACCATTTTGATATCAGGACTTCCATGACCAGCTACCATGAATACAATAAAGTAGAAAAGGCCGACTGGCTCGTGGAGCAGATGCTGCAGGGCAAAAATGTCGCGCTGATCACGGACGCGGGAACGCCCGCGATCTCCGACCCGGGGGAAGTGCTGGTGGCCAAGTGCCATGAGGCGGGCATCCGCGTGACCTCTCTTCCGGGGGCGGCGGCATGCATCACGGCGCTTACGCTGTCGGGTCTTGGCACGCGGCGGTTCTGCTTCGAGGCCTTTCTGCCCTCTGACAAAAAGGAAAGGGCGGCAATCCTGGAGGAGCTGCGGGAGGAATCCCGCACGATTGTTCTCTACGAGGCGCCGCACCATCTCGTGCGGACGCTGCGGGAACTGCTGGATGTTCTGGGCAGCCGTCGCCTGACGCTGTGCAGAGAGTTGACGAAGAAATTCGAGACGGTGCTGCCGACGACCATCGAGGACGCGCTTGTCATGTACGAGACGGAGGAGCCCCGCGGGGAGTACGTGCTCGTCGTGGAGGGCAAGAGCCTGACAAGCAAGAGGCGGGAGCGGCAGACCGCATGGCAGAGCATGAGCATAGAGGAGCATATGGCGTATTACACGGGAGACGGATTGGACGAAAAGAGCGCCATGAAGCAGGTCGCAAAAGACCGCGGCGTATCCAAAAGAGAGATTTATCAATATTTATTGTCAAAGTGAATTGACAAAACAGAGAAAACACGTAAAATTATGATTGACAAATATAGGGGCAGATAATATACTTTGAATGTCAAACTATTTTATCTGCGGTGAAAAGGAGATTGAGAGATGTTAGAGAGAGTTATCGAGATTATTCAGGAGCAGCTAAATTTAGACGGGGTAGAAATCACGGAGGAGTCCTCTTTTAAGGACGATCTGGGTGCTGATTCCCTAGATTTGTTCGAGCTTGTTATGGCTTTTGAGGAAGAGTACGGCATTGAGATTCCCTCTGAGGACTTGGAGCAGATCACGACGGTGGGCGCGGTCGTTGAATACATGAAGAGCAAAGGTGTAGAGGCGTAAGCCTGCGCGGACACTCGTTGGGATAGAGGTAGGAAATGAAGACAAGGATTACAGAGCTTCTGGGTATCGAGTATCCGATTATTCAGGGCGGTATGGCCTGGGTCGCGGAGTATCATCTTGCGGCCGCCGTCTCCGAGGCGGGCGGTCTGGGAATCATCGGTGCGGGCGGCGCGCCGGCCTCCTTCGTTCGGGAACAGATCCGGAAGACGAAAGAGCTGACGAACAAGCCTTTTGGCGTCAATCTCATGCTGATGAATCCGGAGGCGGACGATATTGCGAAAGTGATCGCGGAGGAGGGCGTTGCGGTTGTGACAACCGGGGCGGGCAATCCGGGCAAGTATCTGTCGGCGTGGAAAGATGCGGGCATCAAGGTGGCTCCCGTTGTGGCCAGCGTGGCGCTTGCCAGAATGATGGAGCGCGCCGGTGTGGACGCGGTGATCGCCGAGGGAATGGAATCCGGCGGGCATATCGGACAGACGACTACGATGGCGCTTGTGCCGCAGGTTGTGGATGCGGTGAGCATTCCTGTGATTGCGGCTGGCGGTATCGCTGACGGCAGAGGCTTTGCGGCGGCTGTGATGCTGGGCGCGGAAGCTGTGCAGATGGGTACGAGATTCGTGGTGGCGAAAGAATCCATTGTACATGAGAACTATAAGAAAAAGGTTCTTGCGGCCAAGGATATCGACTCGGAGGTGACGGGTATGTCACACGGTCATCCGGTTCGCCAGATCCGCAATCAAATGACGAGAGAGTATCTGAAGCTGGAGAAAGAGGGCGCTTCTTTCGAGGAGTTGGAGCATTTGACGCTCGGCGCGCTGCGCAAAGCGGTCGTGGAGGGCGATACCGTCAACGGTACGCTGATGGCGGGACAGATTGCGGGCATGGTCAAAGAAGAGATGAGCTGCGCCGAGATCATTCGGGAGATTATGCAGACGGCGCAGACGTTGTTGAAATTGCAGTGATATATTTCGGAAAAGATTCGGAGCGCAAGCTCAGCGGCTTGCGCTTTTTTACAGGCAGATATTTTGAAAATCAAAGTATCGACGCGAAGAATTTCGCACACGGGTGAGGAATACAGGAAAGGCAGGTATACAGGATGAGCAAGACGGTTTTTATGTTCCCGGGACAGGGAGCGCAGTATATAGGAATGGGGCGCGATTTCTACGAGCAGATTCCGGTCTGCAGAGAGATGTTTGAACTGGCGAGCAGGGCCTCCGGTCTGGATGTGCCTGCGCTCTGTTTCGAGGAGAATGAGCAGATCAACATCACGGAGTACACGCAGATCGCCATGCTTGCGACGGAGGTCGCGATTCTGAAGGCGGTCGAGGAAAAGGGCATCCGGCCGGATATCACGGGCGGTTTAAGCCTGGGCGAATACGGCGCGCTTGCGGCCGGCGGCGTGATGAGCGAGGAGGATGTGTTTCGCATAGTGCGCAAGCGGGGTATCTTCATGCAGGAGGCGGTGCCGAGCGGCGGCGCTATGACGGCGGTGCTGGGTCTGGACACGGCGGTGATCGAAAGAGTCTGTGAGGAGACGCCGGGAAAGGTGTCTGTCGCCAACTATAACTGCCCCGGACAGATCGTAATTACCGGCGAGGAGGGCGCGGTGCAGGCGGCTGCAGAGAAGCTGACGGCGGCCGGCGCCAAGAAGTGCGCGCCCCTGAAGGTGAGCGGTCCTTTCCACTCCGAGATGCTTGCCGGCGCCGGAGTAAAGCTGGCGAAGGAGTTGGAGAGCGTGGAGATCCATGACATCACGATCCCTTATGTAGCCAATGTGACGGCGGACTATGTGACGGACAAAGCGCAGGTGAAGCCTCTGCTGCAGAAACAGGTGTCCTCTTCCGTGCGGTGGCAGCAGTCTGTGGAGCGCATGATCGCCGACGGCGCGGACACATTTATCGAGATCGGCCCGGGAAAGACGCTGTCCGGTTTTATGCGCAGAATCAACAGAGACATGAAGGTATACAATGTGGAGAAATTGGAAGATCTGGAGAAGCTGAACACACTGATTTGAATCTATCAACACGGCAGGAGGGTAAATTATGTTATCAGGAAAAGTGGCCTTGGTCACGGGCGCGGGGCGCGGCATCGGGCGGGAGATCGCGCTGACGCTGGCGGAATACGGCGCAGATGTGATTGTGAATTACAATGGGTCTAAAGAGCAGGCCGAGGAAGTGGTCTCTGAGATCGGCAGTCTGGGGAGAAAAGCGATCGCCGTGCAGTGCAGCGTGGCGGACTATGAAGCGTGCGGCAGGATGATTACGGATATGCTGACGGCCTTCGGGCATATCGACATTCTGGTGAACAATGCCGGGATCACTCGGGACAACCTGATGGCCAGAATGACGGAGGAGGATTTCGACGCGGTCATCGACACGAACCTGAAGGGGGCTTTTAACACGATAAAACATATGTATCGCCCCTTCCTTAAGCAGAAGGCGGGGAGGATCATCAATCTCTCCTCTGTGTCGGGCGTGTTGGGCAATGCCGGACAGGCGAACTACGCGGCCTCCAAAGCGGGCGTGATCGGCCTGACAAAGTCCGTGGCGAAGGAATTGGCGTCCAGGAACGTCACGGTCAACGCCGTCGCTCCCGGCTTTATCGACACGGATATGACCCGGGCGATGACGGATACGGCGAAAGAGGCGGTCCTGCAGCAGATTCCGATGAAGCGTGTCGGCACGCCGCGGGAGATCGCGGAGACCGTGGCCTTTCTCGCGAGCGACAGGGCCTCCTATATCACGGGCCAGGTCATCTCCGTAGACGGTGGCCTGTGAATCTATATATCCGCAACAGAAAAACGAAAACAAACCAAAGAGCAAAAATAGGAAGAAAGTGAAAGGAGCACAGTCATGAGCAGACGCGTGGTAGTAACGGGCATGGGGGCGATCACACCCATCGGATTGAGCGTAGCGGAATTCTGGGAGAGCGTCAAAGCGGGCAAGATCGGCTTTGACCGCATCACCAGATTCGACACAACGGATTTCAAGTGTAAGCTGGCCGCTGAGGTCAAGGGCTTCGACGGCAAGAACTATATGGATTTCAAGGCGGCGAAGAGAATGGAACTTTTTTCGCAGTATGCGGTAGCAGCTGCGAAGGAGGCACTGGAGGATGCGAAGCTGGACATGGAGAAGGAGGATCCCTACCGTGTCGGCGTAGCCGTGGGTTCAGGCACGGGTTCTCTGCAGGCGATGGAGCGTTCCCACGCGAGACTGCTGGAGAAGGGGCCGTCCAGAATCGAGCCGCTGTTTGTGCCGCTGACAATTTCCAACATGGCCGCGGGCAACGTGTCGATTCAGTTCGGTCTGAAGGGCAAGAGCATCAACGTGGTGACGGCCTGCGCGACGGGCACGAACTCCATCGGCGAGGCGTTCCGCTCGGTGCAGTACGGCGACGCGGATGTGATGGTGGCGGGCGGCACGGAGGGCAGCGTGTGTCCTATCGGTATCGGCGGTTTCTCGGCGCTCACGGCGCTGTCCACCTGCGAGGATCCCACCCGCTGCTCGATTCCTTTTGACAAGGAGCGCAGCGGCTTCGTCATGGGCGAGGGCGCGGCGGTCGTGGTACTGGAGGAACTGGAGCATGCCAGGGCGAGAGGCGCGAAAATCTATGCGGAGCTGGCGGGCTATGGCTGCAGCTCGGACGCCTATCACATCACGTCCCCCGCGGAGGACGGCGCGGGAGCGGCCAAGGCGATGGAGTATGCCATCGCGGATGCGGGGCTCGACAAGAACGATATCACATATATCAATGCGCACGGCACGGCGACGCACCACAACGATCTCTTCGAGACGCGGGCCATCAAGCTGCTGTTCGGCGATCACGCCCGGGATATCAGAATCAATTCCACGAAATCCATGGTGGGGCATTTGCTGGGCGCCGCCGGTGCGATTGAGTTCGTGACCTGTGTGAAAGAGCTGGAGGAGGGATATATCCACCGCACGGTCGGCTATCAGGTGCCGGATGAGGAGTGTGACCTGAACTACTGCAAGGAGCCCTATCAGGAAGACTTCGAGTATGCGCTCTCCAATTCGCTGGGCTTCGGCGGACACAACGCGAGCCTGCTTGTGAAGAAATATCACGCTTAAGCGGAGGAGACAGAACAGACCGCTGAATCGGGATGCAGAACAGATATTTTGACGGGAGGATAGCGATATGGCGCTTATGACAGCAAAAGAGATCATGGAGATCATTCCGCACAGACAGCCCTTTATGCTGATCGATACGATAGAGGAATTGGAGGAGGGCAAAAGAGTCGTCGCGAAGAAGTGCGTGTCCTACAACGAGCCTTTCTTTGCGGGACATTTTCCGGGGGAGCCCGTGATGCCGGGCGTGCTCATCATCGAGGCGCTGGCGCAGGCCGGCGCGGTGGCGATTTTGAGCCAGCCTGAATTTAAGGGTAAAACGGCGTATTTTGCGGCGATCAACAATGCCAAATTCAAGGGCAAGGTGGTGCCGGGCGACGTGCTGATGCTGGAGACGGAGATCATCAAGATAAAGGGCCCCATCGGCGTGGGCGCGGCGAAGGCCAGTGTGGACGGCAAATTGGTGGCGCAGGCGGAGCTGACCTTTGCGATCGGCCAGCCGTAGAACGGAGCGGTTATGACGGAGATAAAACCTCTCAGGATAGGGGAGCTTGTGGCGAAGGTGCCTTTGATACAGGGCGGCATGGGCGTGGGGATCAGTCTCTCGTCCCTGGCCGGCGCGGTGGCGGTCGAGGGAGGTATCGGCGTGATCTCCACGGCGCAGATCGGTTACCGGGAAGCGGATTTTGACGACGATCCCATCGGGGCGAATCTGCGCGCCATAGGGAAGGAGATCCGCAGGGCGCGCGAGATTGCCGGAGGCGGCATTCTGGGCGTCAATATCATGGTCGCCACGAGAAAATACGAGGAATACGTGAGAGCTGCGGTGGAGGCAGGGATCGATCTCATCATATCGGGAGCCGGTCTGCCGATGGAGCTGCCGAAGCTTGTGGGTGCGGCGAAGACAAAACTGGCGCCGATTGTGTCCGGTGTGAAGGCCGCCCAGGTCATCATGCGCTATTGGCTGAAAAAGTACGACAGACTGCCGGATGCGGTGATCATTGAAGGGCCCTTGGCCGGCGGACACCTTGGCTTCCGAAGGGAACAGCTTGACGATATCGAGGCGCTCGACTATGACGGGGAGGTCAGAGCCGTTATAGAGCATGTGGACGCTTTTGCGGCAGAGCACGGTGTTGAGATCCCGGTGATCATGGCGGGCGGCGTATATACCCGCGAGGATATGCTGCACTATTTGGAGATGGGCGCCGAGGGCGTGCAGATGGCGACGCGCTTTGTGACTACCTACGAGTGCGATGCGCCCGACGCCTATAAGCAGGCATATATCGATGCGAAGAAAGAGGACATTGTCATCGTGCAGAGTCCGGTAGGGATGCCGGGCAGAGCGATTCTGAATCCTTTTATCAGACGGGCGAGGGAGGGGAGGATCCCTCACGGCAGATGTCATCTCTGTGTGAGCACCTGCGATCCGGCAAAGACGCCTTACTGCATCACGGACGCGCTGGTCAACGCGGCGAGAGGCAATACGGATGAAGCGCTGCTGTTCTGCGGGGCCAATGCCTGGCGGGCGGCCGGGCTGGAACATGTGAAGGATATCGTGGAAGAATTTCGCCCGTAGGCAGGGTGTATATGACTGCGCGGGGAGGCCGCGCACAGATGAAAATTGAGATGAGGAAAGAGATGGGAACAAGGATTATCGGAACGGGAAGCTGTCTGCCGGAGACGGTTGTGACGAATGACGATCTGGCGAAGCTTATGGACACCTCCGACGAGTGGATCAGCTCCCGGACAGGTATCAGGGAGAGGCATCTGGCGAAGGAGGAGACGACGGCGGGCATGTCTGTCGAGGCCGCGAGACGCGCTATGGAGAACGCCGGCGTGACCGCACAGGATATAGACCTGATTATCGTCGGCACGGTGACGGCGGATCAGATAACGCCTGCGTGCGCCTGCGAGGTGCAGGCGGAGATCGGCGCGGATCACGCGGTGGCTTTTGACATCAACGCCGCGTGCTCGGGATTTATGTTTGCGCTGCAGATTGCTCACGTCTATCTGCAGACGGGCGTGTGCCGGACCGCGCTGATTATCGGTGCGGAGACACTGTCCAGGATTATGGACTGGAGCGACAGGAGTACCTGCGTTCTGTTCGGCGACGGCGCGGGCGCTGCCGTCGTGCGAGCACAGGAGGGTGCCGGGCTGATCGCCTTTGATCAGGGAACGGACGGCGTCAGAGGCAGAGTGCTGTCGTGTCCGGGCCGCTCCAACAATAATCCGTTGGTGGAAACTTCCAGGGAGCTGCGGTATGTACATATGGATGGACAGGAAGTGTACAAATTCGCCGTGACACAGGTTCCGGCGTCTCTGCAGAAGACAATCGGGGCGGCGGGACTTACCGTGGAGGACATCGATTACTTTGCGCTGCACCAGGCGAACATCAGAATTCTGCAGGCGGTGGCGAAGAGGCTGAAAGTATCCGAGGAGAAATTTCCGATCAGTCTGGATCACTGCGGCAATATCTCCGCGGCCAGCGTGCCGATCCTGTTGGATGAGATGAACCGCAAGGGACTTTTGAAGCCCGGCATGAAGATTGCGCTGGCAGGCTTCGGCGGCGGGCTTACCTGGGCCTCCGCGGTGCTGGAGTGGTAGAGTCATAACGCCGGCACAGACCGCATAGAAATAGAATAAGAGACATCGGGGTAACGGCCGCCGGCGGAATAATGTCAGAATTATTTTGCGGCGGCCTTTCGGTGATTATGCTGAATGCTATCTGGGCTTTCATGATTCTGGTGGGCGTCATCTACGGTGCGATGACCGGCAGGATGGCGGACGTCACCAATGCGGCGCTGGACTCGGCGGGGGACGCCGTCTCGCTGTGCATCACCATGATCGGGGTGATGGCGCTGTGGGTGGGGCTTATGGAAATCGCGCAGAAATCGGGGCTTATTGCAAAAATGACGAGAGGCATACAGCCCTTCGTCAGCTTCCTGTTTCCGGCGATTCCCAAAGGACACCCCGCGCGAGAGTATATTTCCACGAACCTGATCGCCAATGTGCTGGGGCTTGGCTGGGCGTGCACGCCGGCGGGTTTAAAGGCGATGGAGGCGTTGGCCGAGCTGGAGCGGGAGAGGGGCAATCCGGACTATCTGTGCATTGATCAGGCGGGTAAGGACAGGGAAAAAGCCGGTCTGCAGAGAGCGGACAGGACGGCGCACGGGCGGGCGGCCAGCAGGGAGATGTGTACCTTTCTCATACTCAATATATCCTCGCTGCAGCTGATTCCGGTCAACATGATCGCCTACAGGCAGCAGTACGGTAGCGTGAATCCGGCCGGCATCATCGCTCCCGCCATTGTGGCGACATTTTTTAGCACATTGACGGCCGTGATATATTGTAAGATAATGGATTTGAGACAGAGCGGCGCGGCGCGGAGACGCTGAGGATAAAGCGCCGCGTGCGGGGGCACGAAAGAAGGAAGAGGGACGGCTTATGAAATATGATGTTATCATTATCGGCGCGGGGCCGGGCGGCATCTATACCGCGTATGAACTGACGCAGAAGCGGAGCGATCTTAAGATCGCCGTGTTCGAGGCGGGACAATCCCTGGAGAAGAGGCATTGTCCGATCGACGGCGATAAGATCAAGAGTTGTGTGCACTGCAAGAGCTGCTCCATCATGAGCGGCTTCGGCGGTGCGGGCGCTTTTTCAGACGGGAAATACAATATCACCAACGATTTCGGCGGCACGCTGCACGAGCATGTGGGCAAGAAGCGGGCCATAGAGCTGATGAAATATGTGGATGAGATCAACATGCGCTACGGCGGGGAAGGCACGAAGCTGTACTCCACCGCGGGCAGTCATTTCAAGAAGCTGTGCCTGCAGAACAAGCTGAGTCTGCTGGACGCCTCCGTGCGGCACCTGGGAACGGATATCAATTATATCGTGCTGGGAAATCTCTACGCGGCGCTTAAGGATAAGGTGGATTTCTACTTTGAGACGCCGGTTTGTTCCGTGGAGACTGCGGGGGACGGCTATCGCGTCCTGTGCGCCGACGAGACATACGACTGCGATAAGTGCGTGATCTCCGTCGGGCGAAGCGGCAGCAAGTGGATGCAGCGGGTGTGCGAGGAGCTGGAGATCGGGACGAAGTCCAACCGTGTGGATATCGGCGTCCGCGTGGAGCTGCCGGCGGTGATTTTTTCCCATCTGACGGACGAGCTGTATGAGAGCAAGATCGTCTACCGCACGGAGAAGTTTGAGGACAGGGTGCGGACGTTCTGCATGAATCCGCACGGCATCGTGGTCAACGAGAACACCAACGGTATCGTGACGGTGAACGGCCACAGCTATGAGGGCGCGGACAAGCAGACGGAGAACACCAATTTCGCGCTGCTGGTGGCAAAGCATTTCTCTGAGCCCTTCAAGGACAGCAACGGCTACGGCGAGAGCATCGCCAGACTGTCAAATATGTTGGGCGGCGGCGTGATCGTGCAGCGGTTCGGCGATCTGGTGAGAGGGCGGCGCAGCAATGAGAAGCGCATCTCGGAGGGCCTGGTGGAGCCGACGCTGTCCGCGACGCCGGGAGATTTAAGTCTGGTGCTGCCTAAGCGCATTCTGGACGGCATCATGGAGATGATCTATGCGCTGGACAAGATCGCGCCCGGCACGGCCAACGACGACACGCTTCTGTACGGCGTGGAGGTTAAGTTCTACAACATGGAAGTGGAAATCGACGAGCAGCTGGAGACGAAGTACAAGGGACTGTATATCATCGGCGACGGCAGCGGTGTGACGCACTCGCTCTCCCACGCCTCCGCCAGCGGCGTCTATGTGGCGCGGGGAATTCTCGGGATAGAATAGGAGCCCGGTGCGTCCGCTGATATCGCGGGCGCGGGCATATGACGGAGAAGGGCCGCATAGATTGTAGTAATAATCTGTGCGGTTTTTACGTGTGAGGATTTCGTATGGTCGCAGCGCTGTCCAATATCTCCAATATCATCATTCCGGTTATCATCTTCTATGTCGTGGCTTACGGCATGATTGCAGGGAGCAATGTATATGAGGATTTTATCAAAGGAGCGGGAGACGGCTTCAGGACGGTCATACAGATCATGCCGACCCTGATCGGGCTGATGGTGGCGGTGGGGGTACTGCGCGCCTCGGGATTTCTGGACTTTGTGGGAGGGCTGTTCGCGGGCGTCACGGACAGACTGGGCTTCTCGTCGGAACTGGTGCCGCTCATGCTGATCAAGATGTTCTCGTCCTCCGCCGCGACAGGTCTTGTGTTGGATATTTTCAAGAATCACGGTCCGGATTCGCTGATCGGACTGACGACGTCGATCATGATGAGCTGCACGGAGACGATCTTCTATACGATGTCCGTCTATTTCCTGGCGGCGAAGGTGACCAGGACGCGCTATACCCTGACGGGAGCGCTGCTCTCCACGCTGGCCGGCGTGGCCGCGAGCGTTATTCTGGCGCACCTCATCTGATGCATACAAAACAGGACGACGCTCCGCAAAGAACGCCGTCCGTGTGAGAAGGATAGAAATGTATCATTAAGTATATGTTATCAGCGTGTTCATACAAACATCACCGTTGTCGTTAGCCGAAGCCGGTCGATACCGAAGCAGCACCGGCGGCTTCTATGAAATGTAGAACAGAATCATCATGCAATGTTCCCCTGCTACGCTATTTACTTTACAGGACAATTATGAATGCAATATGTCTGATTTCAAAACAAAAAAGAAAAAAAATATAAAATAAATTTAATAATTAGGACCATAGTACCGGACAGGGCTTTGAAACGGTATAAAAAAACAGTTGTATTGTGGACAATGTCATCAAATTAAGGGGCAAATTTTGAACTTTCCCGGTTTTATGCGGTTTAGCCCGTCAACTTAACGGTTTTC